>CAYLTX010000179.1:0-13274 GCA_964386725.1 uncultured Bradymonadales bacterium
AATCGTCCACGGCACCTTGTTGATATTGGCGTCCGGCCCGTCGACGATGCCGCGCGCATACAAATCCCCGGCCGGCTCGAGCTTCGGGAACCAGGCCTCGCCGCGCAGCTTCTCCTTGGCCGAGAACGCCCAGTCGTCGACGAAGATCTCCTGCAGGTGCGAGACGATCGGCCCCTCGAGTCTGAATTGCAGGTCGCGGGTGGGCAGCGAGCTCTCCTCGGCGATGACGTGGGCGGTGCGAATATTCATGCCGCCGGTAAAGCCGATCTTGCCGTCGACGACCATGATCTTGCGGTGGTTGCGCAGGTTGACCGTCATCAGGTGCGGGGGCCACAGCGACGGCAAAAAGCGCGCCGTTTTCACCCCGCCGCGTTTGAGGCGCCCCAAGATCGACGGGAAGGAATAGCGCAGCCCGGCGGCGTCGATCAGCACGCGCACCTCGACGTCGCGCTCGACGGCGGCGATGAGCGCGTCGGCGAATTTCCGGCCCCATTTATCGTTGTCGAAGATATAGGTCTGCAGCGTCACGGAGGCCTCGGCGGCCTCGATGGCCTCGAGCATCGCCGGGTAGGCCTGGTCGCCGTTGAATAGCGGCTCGATCGAATTACCGGCCAACAGCGGCCGATCGGCGACCTCGTCGACCAGATTCACCAGCTGGGCGAGGTGCTCGGCGGTCGGTGGTAGATGCTCGTGGACCTCTTCGCCTTCCACCGCGCGCCGGTCCGTCTCCGGCTCGTAGCGCTGGAAGTCGGCCAGAAGCGACTCGGCGCGGCGCTGGATGCGGTTGATCCCCAGCATCAAATACAGCGCGCTGCCCAACAGAGGCACCAGCCAGCTCAACCCGATCCAGCCGATCGCCGAGCGCGTCTCCTGCTTGTGCAGCACGATATGCGCGGTGGTCAGTACGGCCGCCAGCGTCGCCAGAAGACTGACGATCTCCGGCGTATAATAGGCGAGCCATTCTAACATAGATCAGGGGTTCAGGGGTCCAGGGGTCCAGGGGTCCAGGCAAGGCAACTTCAGGTGTTGGGAGCCAGGGGGCCAGGAGCTGCCGTGGTCGTGGTCGTGGTCGTGATCGTGATCGTAAACGTAAACGTAAACGTAAACGTCAACGTACTCGTCACCGTAACCGTACACGGTTGCCGATCATACGCCCAACGGGCTAAGATCCCGCCGACGTAGAATTTCACACCTACAGGGCCAATATGCTTGATCTCGACCGACTCGATCGCATCCAGCTCAGCTCCGAACCCCTCGGCCAAAAGATCATGGGGACACTGGTGTTGATGCCCAATTATGACCTGCCGCCCCGGATTCAAATCGACCTCGAGGGCTTCGAGCGCGTGCCCGACGAGCCGGTCATCTATGCGATGAATCACACCGACCGATATAACTACTGGCCCTTCCAATACAAGTTGTGGCGCCAGCAAGATCGCTACACGACGACGTGGGTCAAGGGGAAGTACTACGAGAACGAGTGGGTCGGCAAGTTCATGGAGCTGACCAACAACCTGCCGACGGTCTCCCGGGGCTACCTGATCGCCCGCGACTTCTTGGCCGTCTGCGACCGCCCACCCACGGGCGAAGAATACCGCGCGCTGCGCACCGCCGTCGACGTCGCCGCCGGCCTCGAAGAACCCTCCGAGGACCAGACCGCCCCGGCCGAGGTCGTCCCCGCGGCCGTCCTCGCCAAGCCCCGCGACGTGCTCGGCCTGCGCTTCGAGCCCGACTACGAGGACGGCACCGACGATTATACGAGCTATATCAACTCGCTGTTTCGGATGATGATGCGCCGCTTCGTCGACCTGAACGTCGAGGCATTCGACAAGGGTCTGGACCTGCTGGTCTTCCCCCAGGGAACCCGCTCGGTGCGCCTGTCCCGCGGCCGCATCGGCCTGGCCCAGATCGCGCTCTACCTCAAAAAGACGGTCGTCCCCATCGGCTGCAACGGCTCCGACAAAGTCTACCCCGGCAACTCCCCGATCGGCCGCCCCGGCCACATCACCTACCGCGTCGGCGAGCCGCTGACCTACGAGGACATGAGCGAGTTCCACATCGCGGAGGACTTCCAGCCGTTCACCGCCGAGGCCGAACTCGCCCACCGCGACAAGTTCCAGGGCTACGTCGACGTGGTCATGCAGCGCATCAACGGTCTGCTCGATCCGGAGTATCAATTCGCCGAGGAGGCCCGCAGCGACGGCGTCGCCGGCAGCCGGCGGTTTTTGTAGGGCCGGCCAACCCTTGCTCCAACCCGCGACACCCATGTCATCGTTCGTCGCCAACTTGCATTTCTCACGACACCCGCCCCGGGGTGAAGCAGAATGTGGGAGGCGAAGAGCCGAGCCGCGCAGCCGATATGTATATCGTCGAGCAGGTCTCGGCACGAGAATCACACATTCTGCGAGCCTCCGGTAGAGGTGCTCGTGATAATTCAGGGCTAATCCGCTTCCCCCTGAAGCGCGCCTGTCTACCAAATGAGGCGGTCCTCGTGATAACCTAGGCTATACGCTCTCGAACATTGGACTCTCGTTGCTTCGACCTCGCGCACAGCCGCGGGTCGCGGTCGACGGCGTCGGTAGATGGGTTATGAGTCATTCGAACTATATCGATCGTCTCCTCCCGTGGCTTTGGGCGGCGTTGGCCTGCGTCGTCCTCGCCGGGTGCAGTTCCCCGGGAGGCCAAGAGTGCGACGTCGACTCCGATTGTCCCGACGCCTACAAATGCGCCTCCACCGGCGGCGTGGTCTTCGGCGAGCGAATCTGCCTATTCTCCGGGCCGTCGAACGATGCCGGCGAGGTGGGCGTCTCCGACGCCACTGACGCCACCGACGCCACCGAGCCCTCCAGTGACACGGGCGCAGACGCAGATTCGGCCGATGCCCAGGATGCCGATTCGGCCGACGCCCCCGACGGATGCTCGGGCTGCTCGATCGGCGGGGAGTGCTTTGATGAGGGCGCCTCGCATCCATCCAGCACATGTCTTTATTGCGATTCGTCGCAGCCCGAGGCGTGGAGCACCCGGCCCGATGGTCACGGCTGCGATAACGGTGACGGGCTCGGCTGCACGGGCGTATGTAGCGTGGGGGCCTGCATCGACGGCTTGCGCGAGGGCCATTGCCTCATCGACGGCACCTGCCGCGGCGACGGCGATGCAAATCCGGACGTACCTTGCGAGCACTGCGATTCCAGCACTGACCCGCAGGGCTGGTCGATCGCCGAGGGTGCCACCTGCGACGACGGCATCTCGTGCACCTACGCGGGAAGATGCGACGCCGACGGCCAATGCCAAACCGGCCCGCCCACCCACGACGCCTGCTTCATCGACGACACCTGCTACGACGAAGGCCAGTCGACCCCCGACGACGCGTGTCTCGTATGTAACCCGTTGGGCGACCCATACGCCTGGGAGATCGATTCGGGCGCCGCGTGCGACGACGGCATCGTATGCACCGATCCGGGCACCTGCACCGACTCCGGCGCCTGCCAGCGCGGTCCGATCTCGACCGGCTTCTGCCTGATCGGCGGTTCCTGCTACGCCGATGGCCAGGACAACCCCTCCAATCGATGCCAGAAGTGTGATGCCTCGCACGACCAGCAGAGCTGGACCGACAAGGCCGCCCAAGAGCGCTGTGACTCACCCTCCGGCCAATATTGCATCTGCGACGCCAACGCCCAATGCATGCAGATCTTCAGCGGGCCATGCCCCGATTGAGCCGCCGCGGCTCGATATCACTGTCATAGGTGGAGCGGGTTTACTCCACGTACACCCGTGCTGCACCGGACTGCAGCGGCGGTTGAGCTGGCACGGGAATTGAAGGTAACAAGGGCCACGTAATCAGCATTCTACTTATTTGACTGATGAGCATGACCACGGAGAACGACATGAATTGGAAAAAGACGATCACTTTATTGGCGAGTTTGGCTGCAGTGGCAGCGTTTGGCGTCGGCTGCGGTGACGATGACGGCGACGGCGGCAATAACGGCGGGGGCACCTTGACCGCCCAGGAGTTTGAAGACCAGGCCAGCGATACCTTCGCGTCGTCGTTGTGCACATCTTCATACCAGTGCACCGAGGAGATGGACCCGAACTTGACCATGTTCGCCTCGCGCTTCGAGACCGAGGCGGCGTGTACCGACGGCATCCTCGCCTCGTTGGGCTTTGGCCTCGACGGCAACATCACCAGTAGCGTCGAGCAAGGGCTGGCCGAATTTAACGCCGACAAAGCTCGCGAGTGCATAGATGCCATCGACGAGATGACCTCAGACGCCTGTTTCAATATTTTCAGCGACGCCGGCCCCCCCACGCCGGCCTGCGACGAAGTGGTCACCGGCCTCCAGCCGGTGGGCGCCGCTTGCGACAGCGACGACCACTGCGCCTCGGGTTCGTGTGACTTCGGCGCCGATACCGGCGATGCCTGCTGGGGTGGCGAGTGCGTCGAGTCCGACGAGATGGTCATTCGCTCCGAAGGCGAGAGCTGTGCGGAGGACAACGAATATTGCGACCCGGACGCCGACCTCGCCTGTGACGTCGACGAGAACGACGACAACCGCGTCTGCGTGGCCCTCGACTCGCGCGAAGAAGGCGCGGCTTGCGCCAGCGCAAACGTCTGTAACGACGGCCTGGCCTGCGTGAACGATGCCTGCACCGAACTCGAGTTGGGCGCCGAAGGCGACGCCTGCGACATGCAGGCGACCTTCTGCGAGGCCGGCCTCGTCTGCGGCTTCTCATTGGACGCGGGCGCGCCCTCCGGCTCGTGCATGCCCCCGAAGGACCAGGGCGAAGAGTGCATCCAGGACTTCTCGTGTAAGGTGGGTCTACAGTGTGACGGCGCCGATATGGGCACGATGACCGCCGGCACCTGCGAGCCGACCCTGGCCGCCGGCGAGGCCTGCGAGTCGAACTTCGACTGCCAGGAAGGCCTCCAATGTGCCGATGACGGCACCTGCGCCGAGCCCGACGAAGACGCCTGCGAGATTCCCACCGACTCCGAATAACACTCGCCTTCCACCTCCACGCCCATGAAACAGCGCCCCGAGCCAACCGTATGGCTCGGGGCGCTGGACGTTTTAGTCAATATAACCGATAGGCCGTCTACACCGTGACCGGACTCAACGTTTGTCGGCGTACCATACGTCGATGGTCGCGCAGTCGAAGCGGTCCTCGGAGAGGTCGCGGGCGGCCTCCGGTGTGCAGGTATTTTCGGAGACGATCTCTTGGGCGAGCGCCGACCAGGTGGTGGTGGTCAGCGCGACGCCGCCGCCGGTGAAGTCGGCTTCGTCGTGGGCGCGCCACGCCGTGCATTGGCCGTCGGTCCATTCGGCGTCATAATAGACCGACAGCAGAGCTCCTTCGGCGCGGTCTTCCGGGGCGGGCAATTCCTCGGCGTCGGCGGCCTCCACATCGAGCACGACCCACGGATTCGGGGCAACCTCGAGGTCGCAGCTCTCGCCGTCACCCTCGCATAGATAGCCGCTATAGGCCGGCCCTGCGGAGGTCATCTCGTAGCGGATCACCACATACGAAAAGTCGGTCGCCTCGACCTCGGCGGCGTCCACATCGCAGCCTTCCTGGTTGTAGCGGGTCTCCGTAATCTCATAAAAACCCTCGCGCTCGTCGTCGGAGTCCGCGACGCCACCGTCCTGATCTCCCCCGCCGCTGCCTTCGCCGCTACCTCCGCCGGTCTGATAGCCGGCGTCGTGGTCCACATTATTATCGCCCCCGGCGATCTGCTTGCCCGGCTCGGTCGAGTCGTCCCCACAGCCGCCAAGCACCAGCGCCGCGGCCGCCAGGACACCCACACTCCCCAGGCGCCACGTCCGCGTCGAGCTCAGCAATTCGTCGATGCTCCAGCTTGGCGATATCATGTCGTTCCCTGCGTTCTTGGAGGTCGGTTCAGGCCGTACTCATTAGATGCGCAACTGCTCATATTAATCAAGCCACCTCTCGTCACGATGGGCGGTGGTTGCGCCGCCGCAAAAGCCACCACGCAAACGGAGCCGCCAGCGCGGGGGCGAGCAGCGCCATGAGCGGGGCGACGTACCAAGGCACCGGCTGGCGGCGCTCCCGATCCGGTTGGCTGCCGGCGATCGCGTCGTCCTCGCCGTCGGGAAACTCGCCCACCGGCATGCTCAGCGTCGTCTCGACGCCACCTCCACCGCCGCCCTCCGGCAGGATCAACTTATAGCGGCGGGTTGTAGGGTGGCTGGCACCTTTCGGCGCGAGGATAGCACTCGGCCCGAGAACTGCAGGCGCTACCACATCGAGGATATTTACGAGCGCCTCCCGTCTCTCGATTGAACGCGGCACAATCTGCAATGCAACCGCAGCGACGGCGGCCCTGCCGTCGGCGCCCCACCACCTTCGAAGCAAGCTTCCACAGTGGAGTTGCAGGGTCCTGTGTCGAGCGCATCAGCCGTCGCCCAGCACGACGTCGTCAAATCGCTCGACCGCTGAGACCTCGGCGGGCTCATCGAGGAGTTCGTCGAGCTGGCCAAGCGTGTTGAGGATGAGCAAGATGCCCTCATCATCTTCCGGCACCCACGCCAGGGCGAGCTCCTCGGTGTCATCCCACTGATCGTAGCCCGGTATTTCCAGAGAGACCGCCAAGATCCCGCCGCGGCCAGTATGGCCGGCGCCGCTCGCGGTGCGATCGGTGTAGGGAAAGTCATCGAGCAGGCCTTCGGCGGCCCAGATGACGTCACGGGGCTCGCGTGGCCCGTAATCTGCGACGAAGTCCGCAGCATACCAAAACGCGCGGAATCCGTCGGCGTCCAGTCTCGCGCTGGGCAGTTCCTCTGGCATCTGCCAAGGTTTCTTTCGGTACGAGTCAAAGCTCTTGCTGGCACTCGATTCGAGATGGTCTTTCACAGCACCCATAGTCACACTCCGGTCTTGTCTGGTTCGAGGAACGAATTTTATCGGACGCTATTTGACGGTCAATTGGGCTACGCAGTTTTCTCGCGTGAGCACCAAGGAGCTGCAGCCAAAACGTGCCAGCCACCCTACAAGCGCCAACGAGCTGTCCCGTTATTTGGGCGCCATTATGCCAAACGCCGCCGACGCTCGTAATGCCGGTGAGCTCCACTCGCCGGCCTACGGCGCGCCGCTCAGGCGCAGCATCAATTATTACCGCAGCACGACCATCGGCCACTGCCTCGGCGCAGAGCGCGGCGAGCACGATGAGTTCGGCTGCTACACGTGGAAGATCGGCGAGGCCGGCAGGGCCCTCGAGCTGTCACGGCGCTTCCTCAAAGTCGCCGAGCACCGCCTGGAGTCGGACAACTACGACTGGTCCGAGGCGCCCGACGGAGCCCGGGCGGCCTATCAGGACGCCGCCGACGAGCTATCCCGCTGCACCGACCAACTCGAGCAATCCATCAGCGGCTGCAAACAAGCGCTGGGCGACCAAACCCAGACCTGCGAGGATTGCACTCGGCCCGAGAACTGCAGGCGCTACCACATCGAGGATATTTACGAGCGCCTCCCGTCTCTTCATTGAGAGCCGTCTAACCAGCAGCCCATGACCGCCAGACACGCAGGGCAGGGGACGGTGCGCGCTCCATCCTCAACTGTCTGAACACTGCACGGGGCGCGAGGCGCTGTCCTCGCCCCGCGGCCTCCGTGCCGCGGCTTGCGTGCGCCAACGGATTCACACCGTCTCGGTGGGTTGGCTTTGGCGGTTTCGAGGGGGCTGGCACCCTCACGTTGCTTCTGTGGCGTTGACCGCATCGGCCGGCAAAGATTACCTTCGGCTCACTTTCTGGATGGCCGATGATTGATCCCTGGGGTAGTCGAATATGTCGAGACGTACCGAAGCTAGAGACAGCCACTCGCTCGCCGCTTTTTTCCGCTACCCGGCGTTGCTTTGCGTCGGGTGTTTTTTGTGGTGTTCGGGTTGTACGACCGTCGCGCCGATGCAGGTGGCCTACTCGCCGAATCACGCCGCTGCTACCCAGGCTAGGACCAGCGTGAAGGTGCATGTGGCGGAGGCCTGCACGTCGACCTTCCTCTTTGTTCTCTCGTCCGGAAATGCCTCGCTCGACGAGGTGATGAGTCAACTGCCCGAGTCGACGCCGATGGAGCGGCTCGCCTGGGTGACGGTCGATCAAAAAACCACCCAATATTTCATATCCAGGAAAGACTGCACCGTCGCAACCGCGCATTATGTGGTCGGTGGTGCTGAGCCGGTCTCGGGCGGCGAGCTATTTGGCGAGTCCACCGAATCTGAGGACGGCGAGACTGGGGCAGAACCCGACGCGCATCGGGCAGTTGCGGAGCGCTCTAGCGCGGAGCCCGAGCAGCCAGATCGCTCGAGCATCCGTGATGCCGACGATAAGATCTGGCTTGGTTCCGTCGCCGACCTCTACGAGTCGCGCGGCGAACTGTGGCAGTGGCGGCGAGCGCCCGTCGCCATACAGATGAAGAGCGGCGAGCGCCTGACCGGTACGCTCATCAGCGTGAGTGAGACTCACCTGAGCCTCGAGTCCGAGGACGGCGAGCGGCGGCGGGTCGATATGCTCGAAGCGCAGTGGATTCGGCGGGAGTAGGCGAATGGTGGCGTGATGGCCGGAGCGGGAAGGTCTGGCGATGTAGCTCGCACCGGGTTGTAGGGTGGGCTGGCACCTTTGGGTGCACATCTCTCGGTCCCGTCTGCGTTGCACCCAACCGACCGGCCCGATATCGTTAGGTACACGCGCGAACCTAATGTGGGAGACCAGCCGCGATGTCCGATTTCTTTGATATATCGATGCTCTTCGAATCACTCGAGGGGCTGATCGGCCCGGTGATACTCTTCGTATTGGTGGGGGCGGTTTTTCTGTGGCACAAGATATCCGCCGCCGAGCGGCTCGAGGCGGCCGCCGAGGAGCTCGGCTTGCGGTGGGTGTCGGGCGGGTTGCTGAGCGAGGGTCATATCGAGGGGCTGTACCGGGGCGTGAACGTCAAGTTGACGCCCTTCAAGGTGGGAAGCGGCAAGCACGCCCGGGACTTCGTCCGCTACGAGGCCCGCCTCGGCGCCGACACGCCGGCCGGCCTGGCCATGGCGCCCGAGCGAGACATCGACACCCTGGGCAAGCCCTTCGGCTTGCAAGATATCCGCGTCGGCAAGCCGCAGCTCGACCGGCTGCTGGTCATCAAGGGCGAGCGTCCCGCGAAGGTCCAGCGTTATCTGCGCCGCGAGGGCGTCGCCGAGGCCACCGTCGCCTTCTTCGATCGTTACGCCGACGCGCGCCTCGCCGAAGGCGCGATCGACGTCGAGCGCCCCGGGGCGATCGACCCCTCCCAGGCCGCCTTCATCCTCGACGCGCTGGTCGACTTCGTCCAGGTCCTGCACGGCGAGCGTCAATATACCGATCCGACCTCGAATAATCCCTACGCCGACGCGCACCGCATCGTCGAAGCTGAGCTGGCCCGCTCGGACTGAGCGTGTTTGCGGCCTCAATCACCGGTGTAGGGCGAACCTCCCGGCGTGCGGTAGCGATCAAGCGGACTACGTTTCCATGATGACTTGGTAACCTGCGATAGGGGAGAGACGTTCACTTGCTACGAGCAATAGGCTACGGCTCCACCCGGGGCTACGAACGGGCTGCGCAAACACAAATTGCCACGGGCGGAGTTGTAGGGTGGTTGGCACCTTCACGTTGCTGCGCGTCGAAGAGAAGCAGCTCATCGTCGACCTGCGCCCGCTTGCCAAGGGCTCTAAACGTTCACGTCAGTCGTTACCCCGACCTGATTCTCAATCTCAGTATACAGATCGATGTCGGTCTCATCTGTCTCGATGGAAACGATGAGCGAATAGCGGGCTGTACGATCGTAGCGCTGTTGGCTCCTATACTCGCGCCACCAGCCGATGACAGGGACCACAGCGACGAGGTTCCGCTCGAGAAGTTCTGCAGCCGAGCCCTCCCAGACATCCTGATGGATCGAGCCTCGTTCCGCCTCTCCCCAGAACCTCCATCGCTCAGAATCCGAGCCGCCTGCGACGTTGTCACCCTCTTCACGTGCTGCTCTATTGATTCGCTTGATGAAGTTCTCGTTGGACTCTTCCGGTGTTCGAAGCGCAAAGCGCAACCCGTGAGACATGTATCGGTATCGGCTCGTCCAACCGCGTTTGGCTGGATTTGGTTCAACAAAATAAGAAAGTGTGACTCGAAGGCGTACATCGGCATCGCCCAACTGCTCCAACGCCGTGTCCGGCCATGGAAGCCGGTGAAGCTTCATTTTATCTGTCTTGTAGCGGCTACCCTCTTTTTTGAAGGGCTTCAGTTCGTCCTCGACGACGAGGGTCACTGCGTTCTCGAGGCTGGCGAGCGCACGCCGTAGACTTGGTACTCCGTAGCCGTAGCAACGCAAGAGGTTTCGTGCGCGGTCACGGCGCGTGTCATCGTGGAACCGAGACTTCATCTGCGGCGTCCAGCGCGCCGAGTGAATCAACAGCCCTCGCACTGTCTCCGGCCACAAATTCGGATATTCCGCATAGATCTGAGCGGCCAAATTAGCGGCGATGCTCGTGGCAGCGCTGGTGTCTCCACTCAAGGTGGTCAGTGATGCTCCTAACTGTTGCCTGCAAGTCGTAAGCAGCCAGAGGCTATCGACGTCGGTCGGCGCGTCTTGGCCAGGGGCCCATGCCATGTTTCCGCCTTCGACGACGATATCGGGCTTTGACGGCCACGCCGACTCCCACGTCAGCGACGTTGTGTTCGACGGGCTCATGTCGCCAGCAGGTGCTACCGGCCTCCAGTCTGGGTAGTCCTCCGGAGGGATGATGTCGGTTTTATCCGTGCAGGCTCCGACCGTGACCGCGTTCCAGGCTTTGTGATGGATTGGGAGAGAAGTAGATGTCCATGATCAACTCCGGTGTCGAGCAGACAAACGAACGGCGCATCGTCCGAGGCTGGCTCGGTGCGCTCGACGAGATCTTCAGCCCACTTACGCTGCTCACGTCGCGTCATGGCGACGAACTCGTGGTCGACAGGACGCGCGCGACGTATCTCGGCAAATACATCGAGAAGTTCAACTGAGGTGATCATCTCATCGGCAGACGCGTGAGCCACGAAAACGAGGCGACCAGGAAAGCTCAGGACTTGGTCCTTCAAGTGCAGTCCCGCCTTCTTCGCCTGTGCACGAAACGACTCCTCGCCGACGTCTTCTCTCGTCCAAACCTCCCACCAGACCTGGGCAGTCCCTGTCGGCGGATTCAATTCGATTGGATCTGTCCAGAGATCTTCGAGCCGCGCCCGCTTGATCGCATCAATACTGTTGACGAGAGGTTCGTGCTTGGGATGGCCTTTCGGGGTGTCCTTCGCGCGGTATTCTTCGATCTTGCGCTCATATACATCGAGTTGCCCGTCCGGCACGAAGACCGAGGCGACTCCTTGATCCTCATGCGTCATGCGAAATGAGAGCAACTCTGTGCCCGCTCGACGGTCCTCGAGGCTGTCGAGTTTGAGCTTCGGATTGACGACGACGTCAAAGCTGAGGATATCGCCTTCGCGCTCCACCCCAATTTTCTCGGACTGTTCTCTGGCACGCTCGAACTCCCGGGCAGCCGTCGATAAGTTCGTTGCGAGCGCGTCTGCATGCTCATCGCGGTCTCGCGGTGGCGGAGAATGTCGTCTGCCGCCACCACCACCTACTGTCGTGTAGGCCAGCGACTCGCCGGTCTCGCGCGGGAAAAGATGAGGCTGACCATCCTTATTATCTACTGTCATGGTCTACTGCTTCCCCACCAAGATTTGGTCTGTCAGGTGAGTGATTCGGGGTGTTTAGCGCGCTGCCGCGCTTCGACGGCGGAGCGGAGCCGCTCCATGGAGATTTGATCTTCATCGGCCAAGATCATGTCTTTGGCGGCGTCCTCACAAGCGCGCACAATTTCGGCGTAACTCAGTCCCTCCGCCATGTCGGCGAGGTCGGACCACGATAGCTCGCCCAAGGGGAACGAGGCCAGGTACTCTTCGAAGGCCTCCACGACGTGCTCTTCATCGGGAAGCTCGTACCGGATGACATCGTCGAAACGGCGAAAGAGCGCGTAGTCGAGGAGTTGGATGTGGTTCGTAGCCGAGATGATGATGCTATCTGACTGGTCGGCTTCGATAAACTGCAGAAAGCTGCTCAGCACTCGCCGAATCTCGCCGACGTCGTTGGTCGCGCCACGATGCGATCCGATGGAGTCGAATTCATCGAAGAGGTACACGCCCTGTTGCTTGGTCATCGCCTCGAAGACCAGCGACAACTTTGCAGCCGTCTCACCCATGAATCGCGTAATCAGACCCTCGAGACGCACCACGAACAGCGGCAGGCTCAATTCACCGGCGATGGCCCGAGCTGTCATCGTCTTGCCGGTGCCCGGCGGGCCGACCAACAGCAGCTTGCGCCGCGGATGCAGTCCGTTTTCGCGCAGCTTCTGTGCCTTGCGATGTTCGGCGAGGAGTCGCTCGAGGCTGCGCTCCACATCTTTGGACAACACCATCTGCGAGAGACGAACCTCGGGAAACGATGCGGTGAGAATCCCCTCGAGTTCACCGCGTGGCTGGGTGATCGGCACCGGTCCGCGCGGCTTCTCGACGATGCGCTGCTTATCGCGCGCCTCGTCGACCAACGCCCTCAAGTCACGCGCAACGTTGCTGTGACCGCGCCTCGCCTCAGTCGCAGCAAGTTGCAGAGCGACCCTGTAGAAGCGGGCGTCGTCTCCTTCGCCGAAGCTCCTGATCAGGGCTTTGAGTTGTTCCGCGGTGGCCATCGTCTTCTCTTTCGCTAAGTCCGCCGAGCGAGAGCTCGACTCAATCACCGCTTATAATATGAGTGCGCGGCGAGATATCTCCATCTTAGCTCGCCAGGGAGCGGAAGCGCAAATTTGCTTTACAGCAGTGCTGGTTGGGCGGCTTGTTCGGTGCTTGTCGGCGTCGTTTGTGCGGCGTCGCTGAATTCGTCCGATGTCGCTGCGTGCACCATAGTTCATATACCCGGCGGCGCAGGGAGGGCCGTCCACCGGGCAGTCGGACTGATGCCTGACCGGCGAGTACGTGCCTTCGCTCACCTCGGGGTAGCTTCCGTCATCTTGTTTTTAGATGACCAGTTTTAGCGGCGACGTCCCTGCCGTCGACGCCAATCCGAGCGACGGTCGGTGGTGCTGAGCCGGTCTCGAGCGGCGAGCGCCTGACCGGTACGCTCATCAGCGTGAGCGAGACCCACCTGTCGCTGGAGTCCGAGGATGACGAGCGGCGGCGGGTCGATATGCTCGAAGCGGAGTGGATTCGGCGGGAGTAGGCGAATGGTGG
>CAYLTX010000180.1:0-5242 GCA_964386725.1 uncultured Bradymonadales bacterium
AACCCCTGCCGTTAAGCTTCGACTACTTCGGGCTCGAAGCCGGCCTGGGTGATCATCTCGTAGTCCTTGGAGTTGCCCTGGCCGTCGGTGGTCAGGTAGCCCTCGGTGAACAGCGAGTTGGCAGCGTATAGCGCCATGGGCTGCATGTGGCCGAGCACGACCTCGCGGCCGCCGGCGACGCGCACGTCGCTGTCGGGGTGGACGAAGCGGAACATCGCCAGCGCCTTCAAGCACTCCTGGGGACGGACCTTGGTTTGCTCGCCATTTTCGTCGGTAGCCTCGTCGCCCAGCGGGGTGCCCGGTCGCGGGTTGAGGAAGTTCAGCGGGACCGATTCGACGCCGACCTCGCGCAGCGTAAAGGCGAGCTCGACCCAATCGTTGGTCTGCTCCCCCATGCCGATGATGCCTCCGCAGCAGGCTTCCATGCCCGCGTCTTTGGCCATCTTGACGGTGTTGAGGCGGTCCTGGAAGGAGTGGGTGCTCACCACATTCTCGAAGTGCTCCGAGGAAGTCTCCAAATTGTGGTTGTAGCGGTCGACACCGGCTTCGCGCAGCTGCTCGGCCTGTCCTTCTTTGAGCAGCCCCAGCGAGGCGCAGATATTGACCGGATACTTCTCTTTGATCTGTCGACTCGCCTCGCAGATGGTCTCCAGCTCGCGGTTATTCGGGCCGCGCGTGGCCGTAACCATACAATAGGTGACCGCGCCCTTTTCGTAGGCGTCCTTGGCGCCCTGCACCAAGTCCTCGACCTGCTGCATGGTATATTGCTCGGCGTCGGTGTTGTACTTGAGCGACTGGCTACAAAACTTGCAGTCCTCGGGGCACACACCACTCTTGGCGTTTTGAAGCACATGCACGCGCACCTTGCGTCCGTGGTGGCGCGAGCGCACCTTGAAGGCGGCATGCAAGATGGCTAGCAATTCCTCGTCCGGGGCGTTGACCACGTCCAGCGCCTCTTTTTTAGTAATCGGCTGCCCATCGAGCACCCGGTCGGCCATTGCGTTCCAGTCCATCATCTTCGTCTCCTCACTACTATTATGTGGCTTGTCTGAGGCCCAAGTTAGTGTCTGCTTAGTTATGTGGCTGCTGCGCGCGTGTCAAGCGAGCGTGAATGCTCAGCGCAGCGCTACTACCCCGCACTGGCGAGTGCGGCGACCCGCCCGACGAGGCCCTCAGGGAGCTAGTGGCCCGCGCCGTAAAAATTATGCAAAGGAAGTCCACTCCAGGCCTCGACATCGAGCAGATCTCGCGCTAACCTGTGCAGGTAGTCACCCACAATTAATTCGAGTCTTCGGCCCGAGGCCCACGCCAACGAGAGAGCGGTACGTTGGCTGATCGCCCAGCGCCGAGTTCGTCTACGCCAAAGGATTGGACGTAATGGAACCCCGCTCTGTGCGTACGCGCCCCCCGCGCAGCCAGTCGCTGCCGCGCCGCGTGTATGAGGAAGCCAAGGAAGCTGGCAACTGGAATCCCTCTCAACTCGATTTTTCGGCAGATCGCATCGACTGGGAGCAGCTCGACGGTGAGATGCGCCCCCCGGTGCTCGCCTTGGCCGTGATGTGTTGTCACGGCCAACAGCTCCAGCTGCACAATATTAATAAGATCATGATGGCCCTCGAGCATCGCTCCACGCTCGATGAGAGCCTTTGTCTGTCTTCGCTGGTCTTCGACTCCGCGCGAAACCTCGAATTCTACGCCATCTTACTCGAGGATATCATTCACCTGGTCGGTGATCCGGACCGCTTCCTCAAGCCGCGCTATCGCCAACTAGTCAACGAGCGGTTGCCGGCCGTCGTCGAGGGACTCGACGGGTCTTCGAGCACCACCGAACTCCTCGAGGCGCTCACCTTCATCGGCCCGATATGCCGCGGCGTACTCGGCATGACCGGACTCTATGTCTTCGAGTCGATGCTCGAACAATTCGACATCATGGCCACCACTCGCCGAGCATTGCAGCAGCAGCGGCGTGGATTCTTGCGCCACAACGAGTTTACGACCTATATTATCGGCAAATTGCTGCGCCAATCTCCAGAGCTATGGAGCGTCGTCGACGAGGCGTTGCAATCGAGCTTCGAGCCGGCTATTGGAATGGTCCGCGAATTCTTCGACTCGTTCTCGAATACGATCGTGCCGCGCGCCGAAGCGGTGACGTATGCCGTCGAGCAATTCTCGCTGCGCTACGAGCAGCTCGAACTGAACCGCGACACCAACCGGTCGGTCGGACTCAGCAGACGCCCCCGCTCGGGGGTTTGCTGAGGATTCGCTCACTCTCACGACCCTGGCCAAGTCACGGATGTCACAGCCTCCCAGCATTACGGTCTCAGCACTCTTCGAGCGCTACGGGGCCCTGCTCGTCGACGCCTACGGTGTGCTCGTTCACACCGAGGGCGCCTTCGCGGGGGCGGCCTCTTTTGTACGCAGGCTCGCCGACGAGCAGATGCCCTATGTCGTCATCACCAATGATGCTTCGCGGCTGCCGGAGACCTGCGCCGACAAATACAGCCGAGATGGCCTCGATATCCCCGCCGATCATATCGTCACGTCCGGCTCGCTGCTCGCCGACTATGTCGCAGACCGTGGCCTCCAGGGCGCGCGGGCGCTGGTGTTGGGCACTCGAGACTCCAAGACTTATGCCGATCGAGCAGGACTCCGGTTGGTCGATGTGGACCACGGCGACCTCGACATGCTCATCCTGGGCGACGAGGCGAGCTACGACTTCATCCCGAGCGTCGACGCAGCGCTGACGACCCTATTTCGAAAAGTCGACGCCGGCGAAGACTTCGAACTCGTCGTGCCCAATCCGGATCTCATCTATCAGCGCTCGGAGACGAGCTACGGCTTTACGACCGGCAGCATCGCGGCGCTATTCGAGCGCGCGCTCGCCGAGCGCTACCCCGGAGAGGACTTGTGCTTCGAACGGCTGGGCAAACCCTTCGCGCCGATGTTTGAGGAGGCGGTCGCCCGCGCCGGCACCCGGAGGTGCGCGGTGCTCGGCGACCAACTCGAGACCGATATAAAGGGCGCCAACGACTTCGGCCTCGACTCGGTGCTCGTGGCGACCGGCCTGACCGACTTGGAGAGCACGCTTCGCCACTCCGCGGTCGAACCCGACTTCGTGCTGGAATCGCTCGACGAATAGCCGCCCCCTACCCTCCCCGCCCCTCCTTTCTGCCGCTCCTTTCCGCCCCCTTCTCATACATCTTTCTGGGCGGTTTCGGTTGCATCGCATTTTCTTTACGATTAGAAAGGTTATAGAACCTGCACAAGTAGATGGTCTTCACTCCCCCTCCGTCGCTTCATTGTGGTGGCAGGGACACCGACTTCAAGACCCAAGAGGCTCTTATGGCACGTCTGCTCGACAGCAGATCTCCAGGTCACCACCGGCTAAATAAGGCCGTGGTGTTCTTCTCCGCTCTAGCCATGGCGGCGACTATCACCGCCGGCTGCGGCGACGACGACGACGTCCAGAGGGGTATTACGGGCAGCGACGACGACGAATACAACGCCGACGCAGGCGCCGATACCGACGCCGACCCGGCGCAGGACGACGCCTCCGGCGCAGATCTGCCGGGCGTGCCCGAGAGTGTCGAAACCGTCTTGGCGAGCTCGACCGTCGCCGCAGGCACGACCGTCGAGGTCGAGTGTCAGTTGCTCGACGCCGACGGCCGGCAAGTCGAGCCCCGAGGAGAAGTCGAGGCGCGCCTTTCCTACGCACCACAGCAATCGTTTATCGAGGAGGATGACCTCTCCTTGGTTCCGACGACGGCCGGCAACGCCACCATCGCCTGCCAATATGCCGAGCTGAGCCTCATCGACGACACTCCGGCCGAGCTCACCGTCGAGGCGGGCCAGCCACACACCGTCACCACCGAGTTAGACACCTATATCACGACCGCCGGCGAGCCGGTCACGGCGAGCTGCGAGGTCTTCGACGCCTACGGAAATCCCGTCGAGGACGCCGAAACCGAATTGGTTGTCGACGCCAGCGGCAACGGCATCGGAGTCGAGGACCACACCGCCACGATCACCCGCGCGGGCATCTACAACCTTACCTGTACCAGCGACGGAGCCACCCAAGAGCGCGGCGAGGCGCTCGAGGTCAACCCCGGCCTGCCCGCCGACTTGGCGCTCTCCAAAGTGCCCGACCTGCCCTTTTATGACACCGGACAGGTCGTCGATGTCGCCACCATCGTGACCGACGAGTACGGCAACCGCGTCGACGACGCCTACGTCGCCTTCGTCAGTGATCCGCAGGGCGACAGCTTCGGCCACGGCCGTTTTCGCTATTGGTCAGAAGGCACCTACACGGTCACCGCCACCGTGCAGGGCGAGACCAAAGACGACGTCAGCCTCGAGGGCAGCGTCGAGATCGTCGTCAACGGCGAGGGCCCCAGCATCGACTGCATCTCCCCGGCTAACGGTGAGATGCAAGACGCCTCCCCCGGAGATACGGTCACCTTCCGAGGACAGGTCGAAGACGCCCAGGGCATCGACCTCGTCACCGTCAATCAAAATAGCGTCAACGTCGATCAAGACGGCTACTTCGAGCACGACGTGACGGTTCGCTTCGGCATCAACTATGTCGACATTCTCGCCACTGACGGTGCCAACGGCGAATTCCGCCAGGAAAATAGCACCACCTGCGCCTTCTTGACCTCCGATACCTGGGGCGATGAAGACGACTTTTTGGACGACGCCGTATCGCTGTGGATCGGCCAAGAGTCGGTCGACGACAAAGACACCAGCGACCCGCTCGACAGCCTCAACGATATTTTGCACACCGTGCTCAACAGCGACGGGCTTCGCGATCAAATCCACACCTCGCTCCTGGCTCAAAACCCGCTCGCCAAGGGCACCACGCTGTTAATCTACGACTATGAAATCCACTACATCGACAGCCGCATCTACGGGCCCCACGACACCCAACTCGATCTCATCAACGATGGCATTAGCCTCGAGGCGGTGATCAGAGACGTCGAGATCGACGTCCGAGAGATCAACCTGGGTGTCAACTCTACAGCGACGATCCACAGACTGGACGCCGAACTCGACGCCACCATGAGCCTGGCCAACGGCCAACCCTCTTTGCAGGTGCGCCCGAACTCGGTCAACGTGACCTCCGGCCGGATCGACATCACCCTGACCGGGTGGGGTTGGCTCGACGATATTATCAGCGACATCATCCAGCCCACCCTGCGCAGCACGGTCGACGCCTACGAGCCCGTTCTCGAGCAACTCTACA
>CAYLTX010000180.1:5252-13196 GCA_964386725.1 uncultured Bradymonadales bacterium
ACCCTGCGCAGCACGGTCGAGGACGAAGTCGAGAAATTCCTCAAAGACCAGGTCAACGACATGCTCGACGACGTCGTCGGAAGCCTCGACATCAGTGCGCTGGGCTCGACCTTCGACGTGCCCAGGCTGGATGGAACCGGAGCCCTGCCGCTAAACTTCGACGTGAACTTCTCGTCACTCGACGTCGACTCGGCGCGCGCTCTCTTCGGAATAGGCACCGACTTTTCGCCCGACTCCACCGAGCGCGCCACCCCGTCGCTGGGCGTGCCCATGCCGGCCGGCCAAAAACTGATGACCGCCGACCCGAACCGTCCCATCTCGGCGGCCATTCATCTCGGCGCGCTCAACTACGTCTTTCACAGCCTGTGGCGAGGCGGGCTCTTCGACGCCGCGATCAGCGACTCGGCCATCGGGAGCAGCTTCCCGGCTGGCACTGAAATCACGCTGTCGACCGGCCTGCCCCCGGTGGCTGCGCTGCAGGGAAGCGACAAGCTCGAGTTGATGCTCGGAGCGATCAATATGTCCATCGTCTACCCCGGCCTCTTCGACGAGCCCATCGACGTGCGCGTCGGCGCTCTGGCCCGCTCGGGGGTCACGTTGAACGGCGACCAACTCAGCTTCCATGATATCCAGATCAACGAGCTATACTTCAGCCCCGTCGGGATCACCCTCGACGCCAACTCCAGGGACGTCCTGGAGACCTTCCTTCGAGATGTGCTCCAGGACGTCATGGACACTTCGCTCAACAACGCGCTTCCGGCGCTGCCCATCCCCAGCTTTACGATTCCCTCGTCGCTGGGGACGTACGGGCTGCCGGCCGGCGACAACCTCGGCATCGTCCAGCCGTCTCTGGGCGGCACGACGCTTCACTTCGTGCTCAAAGGCGCCTTCGGGATTCTTCCATGATCATGAAACGACACAACACCACATCGAAGCTTCTCCTGGCTCTCCTCGCGGCCGTCGCCTTTGCCGCCCTCCCCGCTTGCGGGGACGACGCATCGAGCGGCTCGGGCACCGTGTCCAATAACGACACGGCGCCCGGCAATAACGACGAGTCGAATAACGATCCGGGCCTCGATCTGGACCTCGCGGCCGCCGTGGAGGTCAGGCTCGATCCGGCGCGCAGCTTCTACCGCGTGGACACGACGGTGACACCGCGCGCGCTCGTCATCGACGGCCACGGCGAGCGCATCACGGGCGCCTCCGTCCAGTGGGAGGTCTCTCCGGACGGCGCCACCGAGGTCGCCGGCAACGAGTACACGCTCCTAGAAGAGGGCACGATCGTCTTCGAGGCGTGCACCGCCGAAGACGGCGTGCTCGGCGAATCGGTATGTGGCTCGAAATCAGTCGCCGTCGACGCGTCGATGCCCGCTATCGAGGTCACCCGCCCTGCCCCGGGCGCCTGGCTCGGTGACGACGGCTCCGAGGAGATCGTCGTCGAGGGGCAGGTCAACGACACCAGCGAGACGCTGCAAGCCTTCGTCAACGGCCAGCGCGTCGAGCTCGACGACCAGGGAGCATTCTCGACGACGATCGCGCCTGAGTTCGGCATCAATCATATCGAGGTCACCGCCACCGACTCCATCAACCGGACGCCGTCGCAGGTTCTGCTCGACGTCCTGTGGGCCCCTGATTGGTATTCGACGAGTAACACGGCCGACGAGACCGGCTTTGGCTTCGACGACGGCATCGTCATCGACCTGAGCCAGCGCTTCTTCGACGACGGCCAGCTCCCCGACCAGCCCGACGAGTCGAGCATGAGGACCGACGACCTCGCCGACATCTTCAGCCTGCTGATCAAGAATATCGACTTTATGAATCAAATCCCCGATCCGGCCCTCGACACCGAGTCGGGCCAGCTTCGCATCATCGATCTGACCATCGGCGAGCCCGACGTGCTCCTCGAGTTGACCGACGAGGGCGCCGAGTTGTTCATCTGGGTGCCGAATGTCGAAATACACACCCAGGGCACCATCTCCTTCGACAACCAGTCGCTCGACCTGACCGGAACGGTCGATGCCGAGATCGCCGGGTTCGCCAATCTGGTCATCGACAAGCCGTCGCCCGACGAGGCATTTAGCGCCGAGGTGGCCGACATCAGCCTGTCGCTGCAACGCGCCGACAGCCACTTTGCCAGCCCCGAGGCCAACGCGGTCTTCAAGCTCGCCGAGAGTTCGCTTCGCTCGAAGATCGAGGAGCTCCTCGTCGACACCCTGCGGGGCCAGTTCATCGACGCCCTGCCCGCCATGTTAGCCGACGCCCTCAACTCCATCGAAGGACAGCTCGACGGGCTCAGCTTCGAGCTGGCGACCGGATTTTCCGACCCCCTGGAGCTGTCGCTCGACGGGTCGATCACCAGCTTCGACACGACCTATCGCAACTCGATGACCGCCATGCTCAGCACCGATATCAGCGCCAACGCGCCACCGGCGCTGACCCACGCACCGGGCATCCCCCTGGCCTCTGAATTTACCGGCGATTTGCCGCTCTTCGAGACCAGCCGCGCCCAGATCGGGCTTCGACTGGCGCTGCTCAACGGCCTCCTGCACTCGCTGTGGGAGACGGGCTTTCTCGAGATCGACCTGACCGATGTGATGCCCGAGGATTACGCCGGCCTGACCGAGAACGCCCAGCTGTCGACCAAGCTCCAGCCGGTGCTGTCTCGGCCGCGTGCAGGCGAGCCCTACGACTTCATTCTGCGCGCAGGTCAAATGGAGATCGAGGCCGAGATGCTCGGCCAGACCGATGTCTACGTGATCAATCTCGAGGTGGGCATTCTGATGTCGCTCGACGACAACTCCATCGCCATCAGCGTGCCCGACGAGCCAACTGTGACCGCCTGGGTGGAGAGCACCACCGGCGATCGAGCGGTGCTCAACCAAGCGGCCCTCGAAGGGCTGATTCTCGGGGAGGTCTGGCCGCAACTAGAGACGACGCTCAGCGAGGGCCTCGCCTTCGACCTGCCCATCCCTGCGATGGACGGGGTGTCGGACCTGGCGCCGGCGCTCAGCGCGCTCGAAGTGGAGTTTTTGCTCGAGCGTCCGGTGACTTATCGCAACGGCTTTATCATCTTCGACGCGATGCTCCAGGGCAGCCTGCCGCTTAACTGATCAAAAAATGGCGCAGGGCCAACCGCCCTGCGCCATGATGCTCGCCGCAACTCTCAACCCCTGGACGTCTGGTCTACTCGGCCTCGCTCGCCTCGCGAAACACCACGATGGTGGACGCGTAGCCGTGCAAGAAGGTCTTCTGGCCGATCGGGCCGATCTCGCCGTCACAAAAACATCCGCCGATGGGCACCTCTCCGAGGTGATCATGCAGCGCCTTGGATTCGTGGTTGGGGTGGCCGTAGAACTCCTCGCCGCGCTCGACGCAGGAGAATAACAACGCCCCGCTGGGTCGCGGCGCCCCGTTGCTGCGCTCTTTATACTCGTCCATCAGCCGGGCTAACTCCTGGGCGGATGTGCGCGCATCCATCAGGTGAAATTGAACGACGTCCAGGTCGTTTACCGCCGCGGCCACGGCCAGATCACCGGTCTTCGGATTGAAGCCGACGATGTCGCGAATCAGGAAGTCACCCTGCTTGTACTCGCCGTCTTTGAGGTCCAGGCCCATCCCCACGAACATCGAATGCTGGGAGAGTTCGCGATCCTCCTCGTCGAGCTTGCCGACGGTGCTGCGAAAGATGTCCACCGGGTCTCCCCGGTCGAAGCGGTGGATGACATTATGGGTATGACTGGTGACGATGAGCGGCTCGCCGATGGGTCGACAGGCCTGGGCGACCATCGTGTCGACCTCCAGATTGCCGCTCAAAGCCAGCCCCACCGCCCCGTTATGGAAGACATGGCCCTCGAGGATCAGCTTGTTTCCGCCGCCGCCTCCGGTGACCAGCCCGCCGAATTTTTGGGAGTCCGGAAAGTCGCGGTCGAGCCCGGTCAAAAGAGACTCGGTGTCGAAGGTCTCCGGGTCGGATAGCAGGAAGAAATGGGGCGTGCTATTGGCGTCGAGACGCGCATGGCCGTGCCAGTCAAATTCGGACTGGTCGTGGATATCGGGCTCGAGGCGCAGGGGCTCGACGTCCACGCCGGGCAAGATACCGGCGGTGATCGCCAATGATCTCTCCTCGATGGCCTCGTCGCCGCCGCCGATCACACCGGATGTATTGCATCCGATGCACACGGCGCCGGAAAACTCGTCGCGCATGTGAGCGCCCAACGCCTCGACCTGCCCGCCGTGGTGAGATGAGAAAAAGACCAGCACCACGTCGACATCCCCCACAGAGTCGACCTCGAGCATCTGGGCCGCCTCATGAAAGGCTTGGGTGGTCTCAGGATTTCGTGATAAACCGGTTGTCCATCTCATCCAATTTCTCCGTATCGGAAAAACGGAAAAAGCAGCGTCAATTGATCAACAAATCAGGTACTGCGCGGACGATACTACCGGTCCGTGGGGACATCATCATGCCAACTCAGTCAACGGAGGCAAGTATTGTCTAACGTAAACCTCACAAAAGCGGCCGAGGTCCTCGCCGCAGCCGACGCTGTTCTGATCGGCGCCGGCGCCGGCATGGGCGTCGACTCCGGGTTGCCCGACTTTCGGGGCGACGAAGGCTTTTGGCGCGCCTACCCCCCGTTCAAAGAGCGCGGGCTGGGCTTTCAGAGCATGGCCAACCCGCGCTGGTTCGACAACGACCCCGAGCTCGCCTGGGGCTTTTATGGCCACCGGCTCAACCTGTACCGGGATACCCGTCCCCACAGCGGATTCGAGATACTCCTTCGACACGTTCGTCAAACACAGGCTGGCTACTTTATATTCACATCCAACGTCGACGGCCAATTCCAAGCAGCCGGATTCGCCCCCGATCGTATCGTCGAATGCCACGGCTCCATCCACCACCTGCAATGCGTCACACCGTGCAGCCAAACGATCTGGCCGGCCGGCGCCGTCGAACCAGTCGTCGATCCGGATACTTTTCGCGCCACACCTCCTCTGCCCTCCTGTACAAAATGTAACACGCTGGCGCGCCCGAACATCCTAATGTTCGGCGATCGTCAATTTATTGGAGATCGATCCTACGCCCAAGAGCAGCAGATGCGCCAATGGCTCCAGACGCTGGGCGGCCAGAAACTCGCCGTGGTCGAATGCGGCGCCGGCACCGCCGTGCCCACCGTACGCTGGCAATGCGAGAAGATCACCTCCGAGCTCGACGCCACCCTCATCCGAATCAACCCCCGCGAGGCTCACGGCCCCCCGGGCACGATCTCGCTGGCCATGGGCGCCCAAGAGGCGCTCGAGCGGATCAATGAGTTGCTTCAATGAGATGAGTTGCTTCCATGACAGCAGGCTTCAATGACCGCTCGCCTCGCGCCCTCCAGACCCGGCGTGCTCCTCGAGGATCGCGTATAGACGCTGGGGATCCAGCGGCTTGGAGAGATAATCGTCCATGCCCGCGCCCAACGCCCGTTCGCGATCGCCCTGCATTGCGTAGGCCGTCAGGGCGATGATGGGCAGGTGCTGTTCGGAATGCTCTTCGAGTTCACGGATGCGTCGGGTCGCCTCCAGGCCATCCATCTCGGGCATTTGAATATCCATCAGCGCCAAGTCAAACCCCTCTTCGTTGTCCTCAAATGAGCTCACGGCTTCCCTGCCGTTGACCGCCGCCACCACCTGGTGGCCTCGCCTCTCCAATAGGTCCACGGCGAGCCGCTGGTTGATGGGGCTGTCCTCGGCGAGCAGAACGCGCAAGCTACGCCCTTCGAGCCTGTCGGACCGCTCTGAGGGGACTTCTGTGTCCCGTGCGACGCCGATCACTTCGGTGATGGCCTCGAGCAGGTCCAATTGTGTAACTGGCTTGATCAGGTGTCGGGCGATGTCCGGCGCCGATGCGTCGTCGGCCGCGGGCATCGTGGTGGCCGAGGATAGCACCACCAGTGCCGTCTGCTCGAAACGCTCGTCCTGACGTATATGTCTGGCAGTTTCATAGCCGTCCAGCCCGGGCATATGCGCATCGAGCAGAATCACCGGATAGATCGTGCCGGCGTCGGCCTTCTCATCGAGCACCTCCAGGGCCCTCTCGCCGCTGGAGACGGCCGCGGGCTTCATGCCCCGCAGCGACAACATCTCCGCAAATATCTGTCGGTTGGATTGGTTGTCGTCGACGATGAGCACCCCAAGCCCCTCGAGCGAGGCCACCGGTTTGGGCCGACCCACTTCCTCGCCGCTGCGAAGGCCGAGGGTGGCGGTGAAACAAAAGGTACTCCCTTCGCCCGGCTCACTGTCCAGCCAAAGACGCCCGCCCATCAGCGCCACCAGTTGATTGGTGATCGCCAGGCCCAGACCGGTCCCACCGCGAGAGCGCGTCGTCGAGGCATCGACCTGACTGAACGCATCGAAGATTCGCTCCTGTTGCTTCTTCGGGATGCCGATGCCGGTGTCGGATACAGAGACGAGCAGCGTAACCTCGTCCTCGTTGGCCTGTTCGCACTCGACGTCGACGATGACCTCGCCCTCCTCGGTAAACTTGACCGCGTTGTCGACCAAGTTGATCACCGCCTGGCGCAGGCGCCCGGGATCGCCGAGCAATTTTCGCGGCGTCTGGGGCGCAATATGATAGACCAGCTCCAGCCCCTTCTTGGCGGCGGCCGCAGCCAGTGGCTTGAGAGCGCCGCCCAGGGCCTCATCGAGGTCGAAAGGGACGACTTCCAGGGAGAGCTTACCGGCCTCGATCTTGGAGAAGTCGAGGATATCGTTGAGCAGTTGCATCAGCGAATGTGCCGACTGCTCGACCAGCTCCAGGTAGTCGCGCTGTCGCGGGCTCATGTCGGTCTGCCGCAGCAGCTCGCCCATCCCGATGATGCCATTCATGGGCGTGCGGATCTCGTGGCTCATATTGGCCAGGAACTCGCTCTTGGCTCGCGAGGCGGCCTCGGCCTTCTCCTTGGCCTTGCGAAGCGCCCGCTCCGAGCGCCTCAACTGGCGCTGGGCCGCTTTGCGCTCGGCGACCTCCTGCTCGAGCTCGGCGGCGTAGCGCCTGAGCGCCTCTTCGGCGGCGCGCTTCTCCGTGACGTCCTGCGCGATGCCCAGCGCATGAGTCACGCGCCCCTGGCTGTCACGAAGCGGGGTCTCCCTGACGTGGAACACCTTGGGTCCATGGGGAGTCTCGACCTGCTCGTCGATGACATCGAACGGCCGGCCGGTCCCCAACATCTCCCGCTCGCGCTCCTGGAAAAACTCGGCTGTCGACTGGTCGAATAATTCGAAGTCGGTTTTGCCCAGAATCTCCTCGCTGGACAACCCGAGCACCTCGTTCTGAAACATCTTATTGACGAAGCGATAGCGCAACTCGTCGGAGTCCATGACGAATACGGCCACCGGGATATTGTCGACGATCGCCCTCAGAAACCGCTGGGAGTCGTCCGACTCGGCCTTGGAGACACCGTCGTCCCGGGATCCTGGCGCTCGCCCCCCCGACAGGCTGTCTCCATCACCCGAACTCCCCATCTCCTCTCCGCAGCAACACGACGCCCCAAACACACGGCTTCCCCTGCGATAAAATCACAGTATGCCGATAAATGGTCGCAAGAAAAAAACTGCGCGCGTCGCGTTTATTATCAAGGACTTATCACCCCGGACTGGAGTGCCGCTTTGTTCAACACCTTCGGCCACCTACTTCTTCGAACTTCGAGAGGCCACCCGCCCCGGCGCGGCTTGCCGCGCCGGACGGAAAGCTTGAGCCGCTATCCAGAGAAGCCCCTCTCCCCTTCTCCTTTATGGGGCGCACTGGATTGGTGAGGTCAACTCCGAGAACTCGGTGCCGGTAGATGTCTGGACAACTGACCATGCACCATCACGGCACCAAATTGCCGAGTAACTACGGCCGATCGCCATTCAAACAATGGACACGCTCCGCGAAGGTCTTGGTGCAACAGTTCACGAATTCAGGAC
>CAYLTX010000181.1:0-13191 GCA_964386725.1 uncultured Bradymonadales bacterium
GGTTCGGGGGTCCGGGGGTCCAGGGGTCCAGGAACGGCTTAACAGCTGGGTTTAGGGTTTAGGGTTCCGGCAAAGGCGCTCATATGCCGTTTTCTCAGCCGAAGATGTCGAGCATTCGCTCGACGGTCTCTTCCATGGGTGTTCGCACGCCGAGGCCCTGTTGGAGGATGCCCTCGAGTTCGTCGATGAGGTCGATGGCGAAGTCGACCTCTGCGTCGGTGCCGTATTGGTAGGCTCCGAGCGCGATGAGGTCTCGCTTCTCCTCGTAAGTCGCCAGGACCTCGCGGAACTCGCCGGCTGCGCGTACATGCTCGTCGGAGGCGACCGCGCCCATCACGCGCGACAGCGACGGCAGGACGTCGATGGCCGGCCAGTGGTTTCGGCTGGCGAGCTTGCGGGCCAACAGGATGTGGCCGTCGAGGATGCCGCGCACCTCGTCGGCGATGGGCTCCTCCATATCGCCGCCGGCCACCAATACCGTGTACAGCGCGGTGATCGACCCCTTGTCGTTGTTGCCGGCGCGCTCGAGCAGCCTGGGCAGCATGCTGAACACGCTGGGCGGATAGCCCTGGCGCGCGGGGGGCTCGCCGGCGGCCAGGCCGACCTCGCGCTGGGCGCGGGCGAAGCGGGTCACCGAGTCCATCATCAACATCACGCTGGCGCCGCGGTCGCGGAACCACTCGGCGACGGCCGTGGCCACGAACGCCGACTTGAGTCGCACCAGGCTCGGCCGGTCGCTGGTCGCGCAGACGACCACCGAACGCTTCAGGCCCTCCTCGCCGAGGACTTCTTCGAGAAAGTCTCGCACCTCGCGGCCGCGCTCACCGATGAGGCACATGACGATGACGTCGGCGGCGCAGCCGGTGGCGATCTGCCCCATCAGCGTCGACTTGCCCACGCCGGAGCCGGCAAACAGCCCCACGCGCTGGCCCTGGCCGACGGTGAGCAGCCCGTCGATGGCGCGAATGCCCATCTCGAGCGGCTTGGTGATGCGCTCTCGGGCGAGCGGATTGGGCGGCTCGCGCATGATCGACCACTCCTCGAAGCCGGGGCCCTGCAGCGCCCCCTTTCCGTCGATGGGCCGGCCCAGGCCATCGAGCACCCGACCCAAGAGCCCCTCTCCGCAACGTATCGACATCGGCCGGCCCAGCGGCTCGACCTCCGATTGGGGACCCAGGCCTTTGACGGCGCCCAGCGGCATCAAGACGATATCGTCGCCCTCGAATCCGACCACCTCGGCTCGCAGGACCTGGTCGTCTCGACAGGCGATCTCGACGACCTCGCCCACGCGCGCCTCGGGCACCGACGCGCGCACCACCAATCCGGTGACCTCACGTACCCGACCGCGGACCTGGACCGAGTCGACCTGGTCGAGCCTATCGAGGTAATTGCCCAGCAACGAGTTCTTGCCGGTTGTCGTCTCTTGCTCCTGTGTCATCGTTTCATCTCCTGCCTAATCGCCTCGGAGGGCTCGCATAAGGGTTTCGAGCTGCGTCTGGATGCGCCCGTCGATGCGGCCGGACTCGGTCTGAATGACGCAGCTTCCGCGCACGAGCGTCTCGTCGCCTTCGAAGTGTACCGGGACGCCGTCGACGAGCTTGGACATTCGGTCGGCCGAGGCCTCCAGAACGCCGAGGTCCTCGGGACAGACGGCCACCGAGATGCGACGCTTTCCGCGGGCGTGGCGCAGCACCGTGGCGACCATCTCTTCGACGCGCGCCGGCTCGAGCTCGATGGCCTGGCCGACAATCCGCCTGGCCAGCCGAAAGGCGAGCTCGAGCATGTCGTCCTCGGCGCTGTCGACCAACTCGGTATATTCGCGCTTGGCCCGCGCGATGAGCTCGACGACCTCCTCGATGCCCTCGGCGTGACCCTCTTGCCGGGCGCGCTCACGCAGCTCATCGGCCTCTCGGCGCGCCTCGTCCAGGATGCGCTCGCCCTCGCGGCGCGCCTGCTCGATGTCGATATCGGCCCGCTCGAGCGAGTCCACCACGCGCGCGCCGATGACCCGCACCGCGCGGTCCGCAAATAGCGGGCGCACTTGTTCTTCGAGCGCCTCGGGCGCCCGCAAGACCTTGATGGGCGCGGCCGGCCGAGCTTCGTCACCTCCAGCTGACTCACCGCTGCTCATTGCACCGTCGCTGGCCTCACCACTACTGGCCTCACCACTACTGGCCTCATCACTACTGGCCTCATCGGGGACGGCCTCGGCCGCCGCAGAATTGTCATTCATGGCCGTTCTCCATCTGAATCGAGTCGGTGTGGATCACTTGCGAGGATTGGGGCTGGTAGCGCGAGACGAACTCGTCGAGCGCACCACGGAACGCCGGGGCCAGCGTGGATGTCCCCGAGCTGATTTCGCAGCGGTGGTAGTGCAGCAAAAGCGTGCGAAGCGCCGAGGGCAGCTGCTCGGCGACCGACTCGAGCTTGGCCGTGAACCGCTCCCCTGCCCCCGCCGCCATGCTATACAGGCCGAGGTGGAGCAGGCGGGCGCCCAGATCCGGCTCCTGACGACTGACCGCTAAGAAGAGCTCGCGGAGCCGGCCGCGCTCGAGGCGCTCGATGGAGCGCTCCCGCCTGATGCACTCGTCGAACCACCGGCGGTCTCCGGTGTCGAGCGCGCGCCGAAGCCTGGCCAGATTGCGCCGGTCCTGCTGGCGGGCGAGCTCGGCGAGTTGGAAGACCCCGAGCCGCCGGATGAAGTCCTCGCGCTCGAGCGGCTGCATGTCGACGATCGCGTCCAGGTCAAAGCCGCCTCGCTCCCGAAGCTCCGGCCGGTGAAACGGCACGTAGTTACGCAACGACGCCACCGTCAGCCACACGATGGCCCGGCGAGTGCGCACGCTACTGTCGTGCCAGGGGCACTCTTTGAAATCGCGCCGGCCGGTGATCCGCTCGAGCGCCTGCTGCCAGCGCGGCGGCATGCATACCGCCTCCCGGTCGAGCGTGTCCCCATCGATCCGGCCGATGAGCTCCTCGAGGCAATCCCAGCGCCGATCCTCACCTCGCCAACGCTCCACCAGTGAGACCCGTTGCGCCTCGTCGACCTCGAGCAACGGCTCGACAACCTTGCGGATGCTCTTCGCCGCGTCTGATTCGAGCACATCGATCGCGTCGGGGTCACCGCCAAATCGCGCATAGGCCCATGCAATCGCCGCTTCCGAGGCGTTCAGCCCCGCCCTGGACTGGTCCCAATCGCTCATGGCATCACCTCACCTGCACTCGATTTCTTGCGGGCCCTGAAAACCATATAGACCAGCCCGGCAGACAGCAGCACGATGCACAGGCCCATCAGCGCGATGAGCAATTGGAAGACGCCCTTGCTCTTGGGAGCCAGCGAGACGGGCCCGACGGTGGCCAACTTACTCTCTGCCAGGGGCTTGGCGCTGCGGGCGGCTCGGGTAAAGATGATGTCGACCTGCTGCTCTTCGAGCCCCTCGACGCCGCCTGCGACGAGTTGACGGGTCGCGTCATCCGATATCGGCGGCTCCTCGGCCCCGGCGTGATATTTGAGCAGCACGCTGGCCCTCGGCGGCTCGATGACCGTCGTCTCGAGCTGGACGCGCGGCTTCTCGGGCATCACCAGGTTGACCCGCGCGTCGACGATACCGTCGATGGCCAACAGGCTCTCTCGGAGCTCCTGGGCGGTGGCGTATTGAAGCAAGACACGCTCCTCACTGGCGGTCGGCACCAGTCCTCCGCTGGGGTAGAAGGCGTCGAAGCCGGCTACCTCGGGCCGGGGAAGCCCCTCGTTTTGGAGCACCTGCCACGCCTGGGCTTTGACGGCCGTGGGCACCGTGACTTTCCACGTACCCTCGCCTGCAGGATCGACCTCCTTTCCGGCCTCCATCCCGTGCTGCTCGAGCACGACGACCATCTCGTTGGCCTGTCGCTCGTCGAGGCCGTGGTAGATCGACTCCGTGCAGCCGACCGCGAATAGTGCGAGGAACACGAGGAGCACGAGCGGGCGTGACCACCTTTGCGTGATGCGATTCACTTGAGTTCTCCGTTTCGTCTCGGGCTTGGTTCAGATCAAACCTGCGTATTCATGATTTGCTTCATGCCGCTGGCCGCGTTGGAGACCGCCTTGGTGGTCAACTCGACCTTCTGGGAGTAGCCGTACATAAGCGCCTGCATCTGCAGCAGGTCCTTCTGGGACATATCCCCCCCGTTGAGGCTCTTCTCCATCATCTCGTCGAGCTGGGCCTCGTCGGTGCTCATCCCATCCAAGAAGCCGCGCAACCTGTCGGCCGCCGGTCCGTCTGCCTGCTGGGCCTTGTCGACGCCCTCGATGCCCTCGACGCCCTGGGCCTGGCCGACGTCCTGAGTCTTGTCGACGCCCTGGGTCTGCTCGACCTCGCGCCCTTGGACCTCGGACAGCACATCGCCAAAGGAGGCCTTCGAGGCCGAGTCCGACCCGCCGCTTGCGGCGCCCTCACCGCCGACCTGCTTGGCCTGTTCGGCCATCTGAGACGCTGCCGTTCCGCTGATTGGATCTGTCATCTCTCTCCTCTGTTTGCAGAGACACCCATGTTAAAGACCGCATATTCGAACACAGCATGCTCGGGGCCCTCATAATGGTTTTCGGCAAAAAGGGGTAATTCGTTGCGTGTTTTGTGGAAAAAACTTCCAAAAGAAGCCCAACACAACACAGCAACCCCTTTGTTTTCAGCAAGTTACTAGACGACCAGAAAAACAGAGACACTCGGTATTCTCTGTTTGACGTCGAGCATCGTTTGGGGAGGTTCGGGCTTCGGAAGAAGCGTTGCAGGAGAGACTTATGGAGCGACTTCCTGGTCGACGTCGTCGTCGTTGGCAGTCATCTCCTCTTGAGCGCGCTCGAGGTTTGCCGTCTCGCTGGAAGTGTCCTCGAGCTGTTCGAGCTTCGCGGCGATCTGCGCCATGCGCGGGCGGTCGAGGCGGTACAGGTCGGCCAAGAAATTGGCGTGGCCGTTGTCGTCGATGCGCACCACGAAGTACTCGATATGCACAGGCAGGTTAACCCGCAGGTTGACCCAGGTGTCGCCGTCCTTCTCGAACCACTCCTCGAGCTTCTCCTCGCGCTTCTCGTCCTTCCAACGACCGTCTAGGTCGAGCAGATAATGGGCCAGCTCCATCGGTTCTTGGACGCGGATGCACCCGTGTGAGTAGGCGCGGAAGGGATGGTCGAAGAGTTTTTTGTCCGGCGTGTCGTGCATATAAACGGCGTAGCGGTTCGGGAACAGAAACTTCACCCGCCCCAGCGCGTTGGTCGGCCCGGGCTTCTGGCGCAAGAAGGTGCGCCCGCTGTCCTCGGTGACGTACTCGTAGTTTTTCTCTTCGAAATAGTCGGGATTCTCCTCGAACTTCGGCTCGAGCTCCTTGGTCCGAATGCTCTCGGGGATGTTCCAATACGGGTTGAACACCATATATTCGAGCTGGTCGCTAAAACGCGGGGTGGCGTGGCGATAATACTTCTCGCCGTCGTCATTCTCTTTTCTGGTCGTCGAGCCGACGACGACCTTAAAGCGCATCTCGCGCTGGCCGTCGCGCCAAACCGAGGCGTGGAAATCCGAGATGTTGACATGCACATAATGCTCGTCGGGGCCGACACGCGACTCACGCCACCGCTGTAGGGTCAGCCGAATCTGGTTCCACCGCTCGGTGGCCGTCACGTTGAGGCTTCGGACCGTCTGCGGGGTCAACCAGCCGTTCTCCCAGAGCTGGTGGGTCCGCTGGTAGGTGAGCAGGGCTCGCCGCAGGTCGTTGCCGAACGTCTCGGAGTCGTCACCGTCGAAGTAGCCCTCGACGCGAAGCCGCTCTTTGACCACCGGGATATGCTCGCTGTTGGCGCCGCGCTTGAGCCCCTCGGCTCCTTCGGGGAGCTCGGGCCAGCCGCCGTCATCGACGATGCTCGCGTAGCGCTCGAACGCGTCGGTCAGCCGTCGATACGGCTCGTAGGGCGGCGGGAGCGTAGAGAAGACCTCCTCGAAACGCGTCACATCTTCGAAGACCGGCCCGAGCGCCTCGACGACCAGGTATTCGCGCCGAGCCTGCTCGAGCTCTTCGTCGCTGAGGGTCTGCTCGGTGATTGCCTGCTCGTCGCTACCAGCATCGGCGTCGCCGGTGCCGTCGCCGGCCGTGTCCTCGCCGTCTGCGTCCTCGCTATCAGCCTCGGCCTTCGCCGCGCTCTTGGCGAGCTCCTCGTTGGTCTGCAGACGCCTGGGGAAGGTCTTGCCGCGCTGCCATGCCGGGTTTTCAAAGCGCATGCGAATCGCATAATGCACCGCAGCGTCCGATAGCAGGACGTCGACGCGACCGCTATCCCTGGAAAGTGTCTGCAACCGGTCGATATGGGTCTCCATCGGCTCGCGGAGATACCCCAGGGGGGCGTCTTCGGCGAGCAGCGCTGCGAGGAGTTCTCGAAGCTGCCCGTCGGCGCGCCAGCTACGTTCGCTGCCGGCGAGCCAGTCGAGCACGGCCTGGCGGCGTGGCTCGTCGAGCGTCACGCCGGCAAAAGCCCCTCCTCCGAGATGCTCCTGGCCGGGCAGATCGATGCGATTGAGTCTGCTGAGGTGCAACTCATCGGGCCACAATCCGTGGCTCTCGGCGGCTTCGTTGAGGGTGTTCAACAGGTCGAACGCCTCCGGCCTCATGCGGGCGGTCGAGCCGTTCACCTCGACCCACAACGGCTGATAGTCGCGTTGGGCGTATAAAGTCTGCAGATACTCGGGCCGTTCGAGCGTCGCGCCGTCGAGACGATCTTTGGGATCTTCTAAAATCGCGTCGATGCTCAGGCGGTTGGCCTCATTCTGGGCGTGCTCGCCCAATAATTGCGGCAGGCTCTCGGCGAGCGAGTCGACCACGTCGAGGTTTTGATTGCGCTGCAGCTCGCTCGCCTCGTCGGTAGGCGCTCCGTCCGAGGAGCTACGACAACCCGACGCGGCCGACGCGAGCACAAGGAGCGCAACCAGCGCAGTCCGCAGCCACGGAACCCGCTGCTTTGCTGATAACTGCCTCACGGATGGTGGCTTCGCCGATGGCTGGCCGACCATCTGTCGGCGCGCAGAGAGATGCCGTCGCTGGGCTAGATGGCTGAATTTTGGATGCAATCTCATCAGTTGAAGCGGCTCCCCGAGTCGAACCCACGGCGCTTGGTACTCAGCACGCACGTCGGTCCGCGTCCACTCGATTCCCCAGAAAAGTGATACTCCCCGTGTGAGACGAAGCATAAACACTGAAATGCCTGCCGACCAGCCTCACCCGGCCCCAGCCGGCCGGCCCGACTGCCTCGTCTACTGGCGCTCGACCTCGACCTCGCCGTCGACAACCCGCAGCTCGTAGCGGTTGCTCTCGTCGGCGAACACCTCGACCGAGGCCTCGTGGCGGCCTCCCCCGGGCGTCTCGAAGACGACCTTGTGGGAGCCCTCGGTGAGCTTCACATTTTTGACGGGATTATCGGGATAGGAGTTCGAACCGATATAGATCCGCGGATCCTCGGCGTCCACGCCCACGGTGAGCTTGCCCTCCCCGCGCTCCCTCTCTTCGAGGAACGTGCGCAGCGTAAACGCGCCGATATCGTGCAGCAGGATGCGGCGCTGCTTGGAGTCGTGAAACTTCTTGTCCATGTCGACACTGACGAGGCCGTTGCGGTCCTCGTTCAACGACAGCGGTGAGATCCCCTTGGTCTCACCATCGATGCGGACGGTACTGCCCTTGGGCACCGCGTCGACGGTCAGCTCCACGTATCGGCGCCTGCTCGTCTCCTCCTCGGAGTGCAGCGGCACCTGGAAGGCGTTTTCCTTTCCGGGCACCAATTGAAAGAAGCCGGCGAAGCTCCAGTGGCCGGTCTTGCGCACCTCGACGTGGTGCTCGAACGTAGCCGGCAGATCCTCGACGGTCTGTGGGGCGGCGCCCAGCCGCTCGCCGTTGACGTAGACGATGCCGCCGGAAGGATCGCTCTTGATGACCAGCGTGCCGGTCTCTGGCTCGGCGTCGAAGGGCTCGAACTCGACCGGCTCCGGCGCGGCGCCTGACTCGCCGTCGACGGTGATACGCTCGGGCGGGTATTGGGGGTGATAGAAGACGACGTCGTTGGACTCGCCGGCGACCAATTCGAAGCGGCCGGGTGTCTTGGCCTCGGCGCGTTTTCCGTTGATCACCACAAAGGCGCTGTCGGGCTCGGTCGCCAACTCCACGGAGACGAATTCGGGAGGATCGGGCATCTCGATCTCGGCGTTGGCGGCCTCCTCGAGCGCGCGTGCTTTGGCACGATCCTCCTCGCTGGCCAGATAGGCGTCTCGGTTCTCGAGGTTATAGAGCACGATTCCGACCACCACCAGCGCTGCGACGGCGCCCAACGCGGCAAATATCTTCATCCGACGATTGCCGAGGTCGACCGGCTCGTCGTCGATCTCCCATGCCCCGTCTGCCTGCGGCTCAGCGAAAGCCTGTTGTGGCTGCTGGGCCTGATTGGCAGGCGGGCCGGCTCGACCCGGGGAACCAGCCTGGCCGGGGGGACCGCCTGCTCCGGGCGGGCGATTTGCAGCAGGTCCCCGCGCCGGCGGACGGCCGCCGGGAGATCCGCCGCCGGGCGGTCGGCCAGAGGGGGGCGCGGATTGTGACGCCTTCGGCGCGCCCGTCGGCCGGCCGGCCGGCTGAGGCGAATTCGCAGCGGCCTTCGCCCCCTCGGGAAAGAGCTCGCGCATATAAGCGGTCACCTCGACCCGGCCGACCCGCTCGTTATGCTCGTGCAACCAGTCCTCGAGGGCCACCTGGAACTCGTGGGCCGACTGGAAGCGATCGTCGGGGTCTTTGCTCAGCGCCTTCATGATGATCGCCTCGAGATCGGCCGGGAACTCCGGGCGCACCTCCGAGGGCGGGGTCACCTTGGCGTTGGCAATGAGATTCATCGTCTCGAAGTCGCTCTTGCCCCGAAATAGCCGCGTGCGCACGGTCGTCTCATATAAGACGATGCCCAATGTATAGACGTCGCTCCTGGCATCGACCTTGTCGGCCTCGAATTGCTCGGGGCTCATATACGACAGCTTGCCCTTTCGCTGGCCGCTTCGGGTCTTTCCCAGGCGATCTTCGGCCTTGGCGACACCGAAGTCGGCGACTTTGACCTGCCCCTCCATGCTCACCAGAATATTCTGCGGGGAGACGTCGCGATGGACGATATTGCGGGGGTTTCCCTGCTCGTCGGTGCTGGTATGGGCGTAGTGCAGCCCGGCGGCCGCCTCGGCCACGATGCGAGCGGCCATCGGCTTGCTCACGAAATTCTCCCGCTCGATGCCCACCTCGCAGATATGCCGAAGGTCGCGGCCATCGACGTACTCCATGGCGATGTACAGCGTATCGTCGACGTTGCCCAGGTCGTAGACTTGGACGATATTGGGGTGGTTGAGCTGGGCAGCGATGCGCGCCTCGTCGAGGAACATCACCACGAGATCTTCGCGGTCGGTCAAGTGCGGGAAGATCCGCTTGAGCGCCACGTTCTTCTCGAAGCCGGCCACATCGCCGCGCTGGCGGGCCAAAAACACCTCGGCCATGCCACCCTCACCGATCTTTTCGATGAGCTCGTACTTTCCAAAGGTCTGTTGCATATAATCCGGTGGGCTCGATGGCTCCATTACGCTGGCGAAGTCCGGCGTGTGCAAACGCCTGTGTTGAATGACTCGATACTACTGGAGTTTACCAGCTTTGAAAAAATCTTTAAGTTGCCGACGTTCCTCAACGCACGGCCTAATAACTTTCTACACCTTAATACTGGACATTGACCATGCCCACCGTCTCGGCGCTCAGCATCGGCGATGAATTGCTCGATGGCCGCATCGAAGATCGCAACGCCACCTGGCTCGCCGGCACGCTGGGCGAATACGGCGGCGATCTCTGCTCGATCCGCGTGGTCGGAGACGACGTGGACGTGATTGTCGGCGCGCTCGAGCAGGCCGGCGCCGAGGCCGATTATATCGTGGTCTCCGGCGGACTCGGGCCCACCGCGGACGATATGACGCGTGACGCGGCGGCGCAGTGGGTCGGCGAGCCGCTCGAGCTCGACGAGGCGTTGCTCGAGCAACTCAAAGAACGCTTCGCCGGGCGCGGCTACCAGTTCACCGCCAAGAACCGACGCCAGTGCATGTTTCCGGCCGGCGCCGAGGTGCTGGCCACCGAGGTGGGAACCGCCGCGGGATTCGCGCTCGACAAAAACGGCACGCGCGCGGTCTTCTTGCCCGGGGTCCCTTCGGAATATCGGTGGTTCGTCGACAGCTATGTGCTCACGGAGCTCGGCGGCGCCGAAGATCTATCGCCACCGATCAAATTGACCTTCTTCGGCATCGGCGAGAGCTCATTGGAGACGAAGCTCGCCGGGATCGAGGAGCTCGCCGAGGAGCTGGATTCGCGAGTGGGCTACCGCGCGGCGTTTCCGATCATCGAGGTACTGCTCAAGGCGTCCGACGACGAGGCAGCCGACAGCCTGCGGCAATTCGCGCTCGAGCGGGTCGGCCGCTGGCTGGTCACCGAGGGCGACGAGCCCTTCGCCGCCCGCCTGGGTCGACGCCTGCTGGAGAACGACGCCACGGTGACCGCCGCCGAGTCGTGCACCGCCGGGCGCATCTGCGCCAAGCTGACTGAGGTTTCGGGTTCGTCGGGATGGTTCGAACAAGGATTTATCACCTATGCGAATCGCGCCAAATGCGAGATGCTCGGCGTCGCCGAGGAGGTCCTCGAGCGTTTCGGGGCGGTGAGCGCCCAGACCGTCTGCCAGATGGCCTCCGGAGCTCGCCGGCAGGCCGGGTCGACCTTCGCGGTGGCGGTCAGCGGCATTGCCGGCCCCACCGGCGGCACGCCCGACAAGCCGGTGGGCACCGTCCACTTCGCGCTGGCCAGCCCCGAGGGCGTCTGGCACCGACAGATGGCCTTCCCCAAACGAGGCCGCCGGCGCACTCTGAGCGCCTCGGTCTATACCGGCCTGAGCCTCTTGTTGTGGCGGCTCGAAGACCGCATCGACGAGCATCGGGTCAACGGACCCTTCTCCGACGACGCAGTCTGGGCTGACGAAGGCGTCATCATCGACGACTCACACATCGAGACCACCCCATGAAACGCCTATTTATCGCGCTCGACCTCGCCATTCCCGTCGTCGAACGACTCGCGATCTTCCAGGAGCAAATCCAGGAGCATATCGAAGACGACCAAGGCGTGCGCGTGCGCTGGACGAGCCCGGAGAACCTGCATTTGACGATGAAATTCTTGGGCGATACCGATCCGGCGCTCGTGCCGATGCTGCGCACCACCCTCGATGAACTCGTCACGCCGCTATTCCCCTTCGAGGTCGAGGCCCGCGGGCTCGGATTCTTTCCCGGCCCCAAGAAGCCACGCATCATCTGGACCGGCTTCGACAAGCAGAGCGCCGAGGTCTTGTCGCTTCTGCAACAGGCCCTCGAGCGCGATCTGGAGGAGCTCGGCTTCGAAAAAGAACATCGTGCGTTTCGGCCCCACGTCACTCTGGGGCGCGTCAAATCGAGAAAGCGCCCCGACTTCACCGGCATGGCCGAGGAGCTCGACCCGGAGAGCTTCGGCAAGAGCTATATCAAAGACGTGATCCTCTACGAGTCCAAGCTGCGCCAGACCGGCCCCGAGTACACGGTCCTCGATCGCTTCGCGCTCGGCGCGTAACTACAGAGAGTTAGAGAGTGAGAAAGTGAGAGAGTAAGAATTTTCTACCGCACGATGCAGGCCGATCGAGAGCTGTTGTAGTATCTAACTCTCTTACTCTCTGACTATCTCACTTTCTTTCAGGAACCGATCAGCGCAACCCCTTGTTTTTGCAGGAGATCGCAAGAAAGAACGCAACGATTCGGGCCTCCGCGCCGATAACTATAATGAGGGCTCCAGACAGGCTTCGAGGCATAAAGTGTCGCCATACGATCAATGTCTGACTCGATTTCCTCGTTCGTGACTTGACGCTCTACAGGAGCAATACTATACGTGTGTTCAGTGACCTGATCCCGCGGCTCGACGGCTGCGGTTTAAACCCCCAGGAGAGATTTCATGGCAAAGTCGAAAGATAAAGAAAAAGCGCTCGAGATGACCGTCGACGCTATCGAAAAGCAGTTCGGCAAGGGCTCGATCATGCGCCTTGGCGACGACGATCATATGGTCGAGGTGGAGAACCCGATCTCGACCGGCTCGATCTCGCTGGATGCCGCGCTCGGCGTCGGCGGACTGCCGCGTGGACGCGTCGTCGAGATCTACGGGCCGGAGTCGTCGGGTAAGACGACGCTGACCTTGCACGCCATCGCCAGCGCCCAGAAACAGGGCGGCGTGGCGGCCTTCGTCGACGCCGAGCACGCCCTGGACGTGCAGTACGCAAAGGCGCTCGGAGTCGACATCGAAGAGCTGTTGGTCAGCCAGCCGGACACCGGCGAGCAGGCCCTCGAGATCGTCGACATGTTGGTGCGCTCGAACGCCATCGACATTCTGGTCATCGACTCGGTCGCCGCGCTGACCCCGCGCGCCGAGATCGAAGGCGAGATGGGCGACCACCACGTCGGCCTCCAGGCTCGACTGATGAGCCAGGCGCTGCGAAAGCTGACCAGTTCGATCAGCAAGTCGCGCACCTGCGTGGTGTTCATTAACCAGATCCGCCACAAGATCGGCGTGATGTTCGGCAGCCCGGAGACCACCTCGGGCGGAAACGCGCTGAAGTTCTACTGCTCGGTGCGCCTGGACATTCGACGCATCGGCGCCATCAAAGACGGCAAGGACGTCAACGGCAACCGCACCCGCGTCAAGGTCGTCAAAAACAAGGTCGCCCCGCCCTTCAAAGAGGCGGAGTTCGACATTATGTACGGCGAGGGCATCAGCCTCGAGGGCGACCTGGTCGACCTGGGCAGCGAGCTCAACGTCGTCGAGAAGGCCGGCTCCTGGTATAGCTACGGCGAGGATATCCGCCTGGGCCAGGGCCGCGAGAACGCCAAGCAATTCCTGCGCGAGAACCCCGAGATCATGGACGAGATCGAAGAACGGGTCCGCGAGCACCTCGGCGTGCCCGGCGTCGTCGCAGCTGACGCCGAAGACGACGACGATTGAATCGTCACCTCCGACAAGTGAATAGCCCCCCAAAGCGGCGGCTCCCCCCCAAGGAGCCGCCGCTCTGTCATTCCCCAAACCCCAAGCCCGCAGTACCCAAGCCTCAAGCCCGCCGTT
>CAYLTX010000182.1:0-13130 GCA_964386725.1 uncultured Bradymonadales bacterium
CTCGCCCCGACCGCCCATAATTGGCTGAACGCCGCACGGTAGGCGAGCCCGTCGAACGGCGGGGTTACTTCGACGACCTCGTGGCCGAGTTCGATGCACAGATTTGCGGCGTCTTCGACCGCCTCCAGACACGCCGGATGCAGCGGCTCGCCCAAAAAATCCGTCGTCAGCATGCCCACGCGCAGCGAGTCCGGATCTTTGTCGACGGCATCAGCGCAGGTCGTCTGGCCGCGCGTCACCGAGACCGGCGGGCGCCACCGCGAGCCGGGGCTCGCGCCCGAGCTCAGGTCCAGCAACAACGCGCTGTCGCGCACCGAGCGGCTCACACAGTGGTGCGAGACAAAGCCCTCGGGCACCTCGTCGAGCGCCTCGACGGTGCGCCCTCGGGTCGGCTTGAAGCCGAAGAGCCCGCAGGCCGACGCCGGGATGCGAATCGAGCCGCCCCCGTCGGCTGCGTGCGCCACCGGCACGATCCCGGCCGCCACCGCGGCCGCTGAGCCGCCGCTCGACCCGCCCGGCGAGCGCGTGAGGTCCCATGGGTTTCGCGTGGGACCGTAGACGGTCGGCTCGGTCAGCGGCATCAAGCCGAGCTCGCTCATATTCGTGCGTCCGATCGGCACGAGACCGGCCTGTAGGTAACGTTCGACCAACGGGTGCGTGCGCTCGGCGATATACCCATCGAGCAGGCGCGAGCCGAGCGTCATCGCCCTGCCCTCCCACTCGAGCATGTCTTTGAGCAGAAACGGCACGCCGGATAAAGGGCCGCTGAGGTCGGACGACCCTGTGTTCTGCAAACAAGCCTCGTTGCGGGCGCTCTCCACCCAGGACTCCACCAACGCGTTGAGCGTTCCGTCCCACGCCGCGAGCCCCTCGGCCGCAGCGTCGATGAGCTCAGCCGACGTGACCTCCCCGTCGCGGAACATCCGGGCCAGCGCGACGGCATCGTGTTTTCGGTATTCTTCAAAGTTCATCGTGGGTCCTCGGGTGCTGCGGTCGAGTTAAACCGAACGCTGAGCCTGCTACCATGCGGCTCATCGTGTCGCCAATGGCGAGGAACACATGCGATCGTGCGGGTGGTTCGGGTCGGCCCGTGACGGGCTCGTACCCGATCGGCCCGGACGTGGTTTCGTGCGGGATCCGAACCATAACTGTGGGTAAGCCACCACCGGGCGCGCCGTAGGCGCGATCGGTTGGGCGCACCCACAGCGAGCCCGGACACCCGCCATGTGCGTCTTGTACAACGCCGAACACCCGCCACGTTCTCTCATGGAGTTGTGTGAGCGGCGACCCTATCCGAGGGTGCGCCTCGCCGAGTGCGCTTACGCGCACGTCGGCTGGGCTTACCCCCGGTTATGGTTTGGTTTCGTGGTCATGCGATCGTGCGGGGGGGCGAGTCGGCCCGTGACGGGCTCGTACCCGATCGGCCCGGACGCTCCGGTGGCCACTCGACGCCAGGGACGGCGTCGCTCCATTGGGCCTGCGCAGCGCAGCCACACAGTTCCGAAGACATCCGCTCCACGATTCGTGAATGTCAGGCCACCCGAGTTGTTATCTAGCCGCACGTTGTTATGTAATGAGGGCCCCAAGAAGCTCTCTCCCCAACCTCGACCCACCCCACGGAGGCGCCATGGCAGGCCACAGTAAATGGAGCAATATCAAGCATAAGAAGAAGAAGCAGGACCGGCGACGGGCCAAGATCTTCAATAAGCTTATCCGCGAGATCACCGTCGCGGCGCGCGAGCAAGGCGGCGATCCCGAGTTCAATCCACGGCTTCGGCTGGCCATCGAGCGCGCCAAAGAAGCCAATATGCCCAAGGACAATATCGAGAGCGCCATCAAGCGGGGCACCGGCGAGCTCGAGGGCGTCAATTACGAAGAATATACCTACGAGGGCTACGGGCCCTTCGGGATCGCGGTCTTCATCGAAACGATGACTGACAACAAGAATCGCACCGTCGCCGACCTGCGCAATATCCTCGAGGAACACGGCGGCAACCTCGGCGAGGACGGCTGTGTGGCGTGGCAATTCGAGCGAAAGGGGCTCATCCAGGTCGACGTTGCCTCGGTCGACGATCCGGACGCATTCATGCTCGAGATCATCGACATGGGCGCCCAAGAGATGAAGGAGTCGACCTACGAGACCGAAAAAGACACCGAGCCGGACTTCGTGCCGGTCTTCGAGGTCTACACCGAGTTCGAGGCGCTCCACGACGTGCTTGATGAGCTCGAAGACGCGGGGTACAAAGTCCGAGACGCTTCGCCGGTGCGTATCGCCACGCAAACCGTGGATGTGGACCGCGATCAGCTCGACGATTATTTCGAATTCTATGCGGCGCTCGACGACCACGACGACGTCCAGGACGTCTACTCGAACCTCGAGTACCACGACTCCTCGCTCGACGAAGCGCTCGACGCGAGTTAGCCCCGGCCAGAAACACCTGAGAGGTTCACTGTGCTCGTCCTTGGCATCGACCCGGGCTCCCGCTACACCGGCTATGGCGTGGTGCGAAAATCCGGCGGCGACATCATCTATGTAGCCAGCGGGCGCATCAACGCCGCCAAGGCCGGCGACCTCAGCGAGCGCCTGCCGCTGATCTTCTCGGGCATTCAGGAGATCATCACTGAGTTCGAGCCCGCCCAGTCGGCCGTCGAGTCGATCTTTTTTGCCAAAAACGCCATGTCCAGCCTCAAGCTCGGCCACGCCCGCGGGGTCTCGCTGCTCGCCCTGCAACTCGCCGAGATCCCCCTGTCCGAATACCCACCCGCCACCGTCAAGCAGGCCGTCGCCGGCCACGGCCGCGCCACCAAGGACGAAGTCCTAGGCATGGTCAAGATGGTCCTGAGCCTCGAGGGCGACCTGGCCGAAGACGCCGCCGACGCCCTGGCCGTGGCCATTTGCCACTGCCAGGCCGCCGGCTTCGAAGACCGCCTGCGTTGAGGAGGGGTGCCTGCCGAACCCGCCGTATTTGCACCGATGGGATTTCGGTGCTAGTGATACGTTTGTTCAGGTGTCCCATCCCCCATACAAGCCATGATCGCCAGACTCACAGGCAAACTCCAGCCGCTTTCGCTCAGCTCGATCATCGTCGATGTCCACGGTGTGGGCTACCACGTCCAGGTCCCTCTGGGGACGCCCGGGCGTGTCGAGAAGAGCGCCGACGGCGAGGTCAGCATTCACATCCATACGGCGGTGCGCGAGGACGCGATCACGCTGTATGGCTTCGCGACGACCGAGGAGAAGCGGCTATTTAGCAAGCTGACGTCGGTCTCCGGCATCGGCCCCAAGCTCGGCCTGGCGGTTCTGTCGGACCTGAACCCTTCGGAGTTTATTCGGGCGGTGCGAAATAGCGATATCAAGGCGCTCAAGCAGGTCAGCGGAATCGGGAAGAAGACCGCCCAGCGAGTGATTCTAGAGATGAAGAGCTCGGTCGATGACTTCGACTTCGCCGAGTTCGTCCCCGCCGAGGCTTCGGTCGACGGTGGTGGTATCGCCGAGGATCTGCGCTCGGCGCTGGCCAACTTGGGCTATGCCGACAAGGAAGTCGACGGCGTCATTGGTGTGATGGGCGACGATCTGCAGGATAGCGACGACCTCGAGCCGCTTCTGCGAGAAGCGCTCAAGATGTTAAGCTAGAACGGCAGAAAGTGAGAAAGTGAGAGAGTGAGAGAGTGAGAAAGTAAGAAAGGAACGACGCGACAGATGTCCAAAAACTCACATATCGAGCGCAGCGACGTCCGGCCAAGCTCAGACGCCGAGGGCGTCGCCGGCGCTGATAACCAGCGCAACCCGAATATCGAGCGCGAAGTCGTCGGTGACGACGAGAGCGTGGACCGATCGCTGCGTCCGCAGAGCTTCGACGAATTCGTCGGCCAGGTCTCCATCAAGGAGAACCTGGGCGTGATGGTCGAGTCGGCGACGATGCGCGAGGACACCCTCGACCATGTGCTCTTGTGCGGGCCTCCCGGCCTGGGCAAGACCACCATGGCCCACATCCTGGCCCGTGAGATGAACGCCAACATCCACGTCACCAGCGGCCCTGCCCTGGAGCAAAAGAAAGACCTCGCCGGTATCTTGAGCTCGCTGGAGCACGGCGACATGCTCTTTATCGACGAGTGCCACAGGCTCAACCCGGTCATCGAAGAGAACCTCTACCCGGCGATGGAGGATTATTATTTCGACATCGTTATCGGAAACGGCCCGCACGCGCGCAGCATGAAGTTGTCGCTGCCGCCATTTACGATGGTCGGCGCGACCACCCGCGCTGGGCTGGTCTCGGCGCCACTTCGAAGCCGCTTTGGACAGGTCGCCAGGCTCCAATATTATAATTTCGACCAGCTCACGCTCGTCATCAAGCGCTCGGCGAAGCTGCTCGAGATCGGCATCACCGAGACCGGCGCAGTCGAGATCGCCCGCCGTAGCCGCGGCACGCCGCGCATCGCCAACCGGCTGCTTCGCCGCGTGCGCGACTACGCCATTGTCGACGGAGACGGCCACATCGACACCGAGCTCGCCGACTACGCGCTGGCCAAGCTCGAGGTCGACGATGCGGGCTTCGACTCGCTGGACCGGCTGTATCTGGAGGCGTTGACCGCCAAATTCGGCGGCGGCCCGGCCGGGCTGAGCACGCTGGCTTCGGCGATCGACGAAGAAAAAGACACCATCGAGACGGTCATCGAGCCGTATCTGCTCCAGCAGGGATATATCCAGCGCACCCCGCAGGGACGAGTGGCCACCCGCACGGCCTTCGAGCATATGGAAGTGCCCATCCCAGAGGGTACCCAGAGCTCGATCTTTTGACCTATTGCACCCGGAACACCCATGTCCGATGAAGCCGTCGACCACGCGCGCGAACTCCTGAAGTCGCTTGGCCTCGACGAGACGGTCGATCCCGAACTTCGCAGCGCCCCCGAGCGGTTCACCGAGCTGTTGCGCACGGTCTTTCACGGCGTCGATGAGGAGCCGCCGGTGCTGAGCACCTTTCCGCTCGAGGCCGCCGGCACCGACGCCAAGCCCGAGCCGATCGTACTCTTGGGGCTGTCGTTCCAGAGCATGTGCGTACACCACCTGGTGCCCATGTTCGGCACCATCGACGTCGCCTACGTGCCCGGTGACAGGATCGTGGGGTTTGGGGGCATCGGGCGAGCGATTGACTATGTCTGCGCCCGCCCCCAGGTCCAGGAGCGCATCGTCGCCCAGCTCGCCGATCTCATCGAAAGCCACCTCGAGCCCGAGGGGCTGCTGATTCGATGCCGCGCCCGCCAGATGTGCATGGAGATGCGCGGAGCCAAAAAGCACGGTATTCTGGTGGCCGGCGCTGCGCGCGGCACGCTCCGCTCCGGGGAGAGGCGCCAGGAGATCATGCGACAATTTATCGAGGCCGAGTCCTCCCTGTGAGCTTGGAACTTTGAGCTTCGAGCTTGGAACTTCGAGCTTAGCCCTTCGAGCACAGACCTTAGGAGCGCAGAGTCTATGAGCGCCAACACGCCCCACAGCGATTGCGTTGTCATCGGCGCCGGACCGGCCGGCCTCAGCGCCGCCAGGTGGCTGCACACCTTCGAGGTGGCATTTCGCTGGTTCGCCACGGGCGGCGAGGTGGGCGGGCTCTTGAATCGCGTCAACAACACCATCGTCAATTATCCGGGCGGCTGTTACGCCACCGGCGCCGAGCTTGGTGAGGCGCTTCACGACGGCCTTGTCGCCTGCGAGGCGTCGCCCCCCGAGGAAGGCACGCTCGAGTCGGCGATACGCACCGAGGAGCGGTGGCATCTCGAATTCGCCGACCGCCCCGCCCTTCGCGCCGACACCGTCATCCTGGCAACCGGCACCCAATACCGCCGACTCGGCGTACCCGGCGAAGCCGAGGCCCTGGGCACCTGCGTCAGCCAATCGGCGACCGCCGACGGCGAGATCTTCGCCGGCCGGACCGTCGCCGTCGTCGGCGGCGGCGACGCCGGCTTCGAGAACGCTCTACTGCTGTCCGAGCACGGCTGCCGGGTCTGGATGTTGCTGCGGAACACGGAGTTCAAGGCGCGTCCCGCCTTCGTCGAGCGTGTCCTCCAAGACGATCATATCGAACTCTTCCCCATCCCCACGACCGTCGAGCGTATCGATCCGCTCGACGAGGGCTGCCTGCTGCACCTCGACGTCGACGGCCGCCGCGACCTACTCGAGGTCGCTTGCCTCTTCGTGCGCATCGGCGTCGATCCGCTGCTGCCGCATATCGAGCCCTCCCCGCAGACCAGCGAGGGCTTTGTCATCGTCGACGGCCACCAGCGAACAACCTGCGACGCCTTATTTGCCGCCGGTGACGTCACCGATTGTCTGCTGCGCTCCGTGCCGACGGCCGTGGGAAGCGGCGCACGCGCTGCGAAGGCCGTCGCGCTGGCGTTGGGTCATCTCTAGAGGCTTTTTTGATCGGAGGGCTGGTTTCAGCACGCCCGATTTGACGCCAATCTGCGCCCTGTGCTAACTCAGATCCGTATAACTTAGTGTTTACTAACCTCGCCACGACGACTGTCGTGGTTAAACTGGCTTTGGACTGAAGTCAGCCACCTTCGACCGCACTCGAGGATATTTCATGTTTGATAGGATATTGGTCGCCAATCGTGGAGAAATCGCCGCGCGCATCATTCGCACCTGTAAGGAGATGGATATTCACACCATCGCCGTATACAGCGAAGCCGATGAGGGCGCCCCACACACTCAGTTGGCCGACGAGGCTCATCTGATCGGGCCGGCCCATGTGGCGGAGAGTTATCTCGACATTCAGAAGATCATCGACGTCGCCCAAGAGACCGGCGCCGAGGCCATCCATCCGGGCTACGGGCTGCTCAGTGAGAACACCGAATTTGTCGAGGAGGTCGAGCGTGCCGATATCGTCTTTATCGGGCCGCGCTCGGAGGTCATGCAGTTGATGGGCGATAAGGCCGACGCTCGCGCCTTCGCCGAAAGCGCAGGTGTGCCGGTCGTACCCGGCTCCGACGGCCCGATTGCCGGCGAGGAAGAAGCGGTCGAATTCGCCAAAGAGTTCGGTTATCCGGTGCTCGTCAAAGCTGCGGCAGGAGGCGGCGGCATCGGCATGAAGATCGCCACCAACGAGAAGAAACTGCGCAAGGCGGTCAAGGCCAGCAAACGTCGCGCACAGTCGTCCTTCGGAGACGACACGATCTACCTCGAGCGCTACGTCAAGGACCCGCGCCACATCGAAATCCAGGTGCTGGCCGACGACGAGGGCAAATCGCTGCACTTCTTCGAGCGTGAATGCAGCGTCCAGCGCCGCCACCAGAAGGTTATCGAAGAGGCGCCCTCTCCGGCCATGGCTCAATTCGGCGGGCTTCGCCAGAGGATGACCACCGCCGCCTTGGCGCTGGTCGACCGCGCCGAGTATACCAACGCCGGCACCGTCGAGTTTATCGTCGACAAGGACGGCAACTTTTACTTCATCGAGATGAACACTCGCCTCCAGGTCGAGCACACCATCACCGAGGAGATCACCGGCGTCGACCTGGTCGAGCAGCAAATCCGCATCGCCTTCGGCGAGTCGATTCAGATCGACCAGGATGATCTGAGCATCGATGGCCACGCCATCGAGTGTCGCGTCTACGCCGAGAACCCCGACAAGAGCTTCATGCCCTCGCCGGGCACCATCGGTGACTACTCCGAGCCGGTCGGCCACGGCATCCGCGTCGACTCGGGGGTGAACGCCAACTTCGAGGTCACCCCCTATTACGATCCGATGGTCGCCAAGGTCATCGCCCACGGCGAAGACCGCACCCAGGCGATCAAACGTATGCGCCACGCGCTCGAGAACTTCGTCATCGAGGAGCTCACCACCAATATCGATATGCACCTCGAGGTGCTTCGCGACGAGGAGTTTTTGGCCGGCGGCGTCCACACCGGCTGGCTCGAAAGCCGTTGAGAACCAGCGAGTTTCGTCCCGCTCGGCTAATGCCGGGCGGCTTTCGACTTGTCCGCGTTGGTCGACTAGTGGTATCGAATAAGCACCGATTTTAGCGGCAATAGACGCAGTAGATAGTGTTTTTGAAGTCCCCATTTTCTGGAGAATCAACACATGGCCGATGTCAAAGCCCACATCACGGGAACTGTCTGGAAGATCGAAGTAGAAGTCGGCGACGAGGTCGAAGAAGACGATGAAGTCGTCATCCTCGAGTCGATGAAGATGGAGATGCCCGTCGAGGCACCGTGCGACGGCATCGTCACCGAAATTCACGCCGAAGAAGGCGACGCGGTCGACGAAGACGAGGTCCTCCTGGTCATCGAAGAGAGCTGATCCGACCGGCAGCACCAGCTCGACGCAAAAAAGCCCGCCTGGCAGTAACGCCAGGCGGGCTTTTTTGTGTAACAAAAAGAGGACGAGGTGTCGAAACACCTCGTCCTCACAGCGTCCCGTACGGGATTCGAACCCGTGTCGCTGGCGTGAAAGGCCAGTGTCCTGGACCAGGCTAGACGAACGGGACATCCGTTCGCGCTTGCGCGCTTCCCAGCGGGTCTTCAAACGCGGTCCAGTTCACCGCCGGGAGGCGCGATTATGTATAACTTGGCGGAGATGTCCAGTCGTTTTTTAAGTTTTTTTGGAAACCGCCGAAAGTGACTCCACTGTCCGCTGAAAAACCTCGCCTCGATGGGCGTAGCTGTCGAACATATCGAAGCTCGAGCAGGCCGGACTCAAGGAGACCATCCAGCCGGGTTTGGCGACCTCGAAGGCTCGCTCGACGGCATTCTCGAGTGTCTCGGCCACGTAGATATCAGCCTCGGGGTAACCCGCCGTCAGCAATTCGGTGCCCAGCCGCTCGCGAATCTCGCCGATGAGAACCACAGGTGCGCCGCGGTCGCGCAAATGGTCGACGAGGTCTCCGAGGTCCAACCCTTTGTCGACGCCGCCCACAATGGCGACCAGGTCCCCGTCGAGGCTGCGCAGTCCAGCCAGCGCCGCGTGGACGTTGGTCGCCTTGGAGTCGTCGTAGAAATACACCTCGTCGACCTCTCCGACGTATTCGAGCCGATGGGGCAACGGCTCGAAGTCGTCGGCGCCCACCGAGACATCGAAGAGATCTACGCCGGCTGCATGCACCAATCCGGTGGCACATAGGAAGTTGAGAATATTGTGGTAGCCGGTGACCGGGATGGTCGACACGTCGGTGTGCCAGCGCGGGTACTCCTCGCCGTCGAAGCGCGCCCACAGAGCGCCGTCTTCGAGCCACAGGGCGTCTCCTGCCCCGTCGACGACCTCGCGCGACATACCATAAGCGAGCGCCTTGCCCTCGTACTCGTCATGCCAGCGCGAAATATAGTCATCCTCCATATTGAACACGCCCAGGGTCTCGGGGCCCGCGTGCGCCATCACCTGCCGCTTGGCGTCGACATACTCGTCGTAGGTGGCGAAATAATCGAGGTGATCGTGGGCGATATTGGTCAGCCCGAAGGCCATCGGCCGGAAGTGGTGGGTCGTCCATAGCTGAAAAGCGCTGACTTCGGCGACGATATAGCCGTCCGCGGAGACCTCGTCGACAAGCGCACAAAGCGGCGTGCCCAGATTGCCGCCGACGGCACACTCGACGCCGGCGTGCTCGAGCAGATGGCCGGCGAAGACGGTCGTCGTGCTCTTGCCGTCGGTACCGGTGATCGCAAGGATGGGGGCTTTGGCCGCCTCGTAACCCAACTCGATCTCCGAGATAACGGGAAGCTCACGCTGCTCGAGCTTCTCAAAGAGGTCGAGGGAGGGACGCAGCCCCGGAGAGACCACGACCACCTCGGAATCGCCCACGACGTTGGTCCCGCCGACCAGCTCGACACCCTCGGCGAGTTGGTCGGCGACCTCGCCCATCTCATCGAGCGGGCGCGTGTCGCTGGCGAGCACACTCTTGCCCCGCCGCGCGAGCAGGTTCGCCGCGGCGATGCCGCTTCTGCCCATGCCAAAGACCGCGAATCTGTCAAAACCGAGCCAACTACTCACTGTCTACCTCTCTGTGCACTGACTCAAACCGCCAGTCCCAAGCCCCAAGGCTCGAGCCTCACGCCTCACTATCCGTCGAATCCGCGAACGGGCTGCTCACCTTCGGTTGCTCGGGCCCCGGCCCGGGCTTCTGGGCCCGACGGGTGACCTCGGCCAAGAACTCGTCGGCCATCCGAAAGAAATCGTCGCCGCCAAAGAAGATGACCTTGTCGCCGGGTTCGACGCGATCGAAGAGGTAGTCGTTGATGTCGTATTGATCCTCAATATACGTGCAATCGATGTCATTCTCACGGATGCGATCGACGACGGTCTGAGTGTCGATGCCCGGAATCGGGTCCTCGTCGGCCGCGTACATCTTGGTGATGATCACCTCGTCGCTGCCCTGGAAGGCGGCGCCGTACTCATCCTGCAGATATTTGATCAGCGTATAGCGATAGGGCTTGAACACGCTGAAGATGCGCCCGTCGACCAGGTCCTGAGCCGACTGGAGCACCTTGCGCATGCCGGTCGGGTGGCTGATATAGTCTTTGACGATGGTCACCCCACCGCCGGATGCGATGGTGAAGCGATTCTCCATGCCGGCATAGGTCTTGAGGCCCTCTCGGATGGCGTCAACCTCGACGCCGATTCGCCGGCACACCGCCATGGCGCCCATGGCGTTGACGACGTTATAACGACCAGGCAGATTGAGCTCGAAGGCGCCCAAAGACTCGTTGCGGTGGAACCCCTCGAATTCGATGGGCAACTGACCCGGCCCGAGTAACTCACCGCGAAACTCGGCGCGGTGGTCGACGGCGTAGCCCGTGGGACGCAGCCCCACTCGCTCACAGAGGTTGCGATTGCCGTCGCAATCCAGGTTCACGAACGCCTCTTTGAGCCGCTCGTTCGACTCCATGAAGTCGATCATGTTGTCGATGATATCATCGAGGCCGTCGTAATAATTGAGGTGGTCGAGTTCCAGGAAATTGCACACGACGTAGTCAGGCCGGATATTCAGGTGACTGCCGTCACTTTCGTCGATCTCGACGACCATCCACTTGCTGTCGCCGGCGTCGCGCGCGTTGGTCTCGAAGTTATTGAGCATCGCGCCGATGATGAATCCCGGCTCCCAGCCCGCACACTCCAAGATCCAGGCGATCATCGATGACACGGTGCCTTTGCCGTGAGTGCCCGTGACACCGATGGTGCGGTAATCGGCGATGAGCGCGCCGAGCACCTCGGAGCGGTGTACGACCGGAATGCCGCGTTCCTTGGCCGCCACGAGTTCGACATTATGGTCGGGAATCGCCGTCGAGACGACCACCGCTTGAGCCCCTTCGATATGCGACGGCTCGTGACCAATGACCACGTCGATCCCCTCGCCGACGAGGGCTTCGGTGATCGAGCTCTGGCGTACGTCGGAGCCGCGAACCGTGAAACCGCGCTGGTGCAGCACGCGCGCCACCCCCGATACGCCCACGCCCCCGATACCCAACATATGAATCGGCTTGTCTTTACTGAAATCCAACATCTGTCACCCTCTCGTGGAATCGCTCACGCCGTCTTTCTAGCACAACCACTGGCCGCTCAAAAGCTAGCGCCCCTGTTGCAATCGTCGCCAGCGTTGCGTTAGGCTGGCGCCGGCTATATACGCACAGCAGAGGGTACGGATGCACCGACACGATCCCCTCATCCAAATACACCGCACACAAGTGACGCTATGAAACAGACCACGCATTACCGCATTATTGTCGCCGGCCTCGTCCTCACATTGATGAGTGCCCTCGCCGCCTGCCAGAAGGTCGACCAGCCGAAGACCACGCTGACCCAGAAGCAGTGGCAAGAGGTCAAGACCCACATCTTGGACGAGGCTCCGGAGCCCGAGTTTCCTATCGGCGCCAACTTCGACGACAAGATCGAGCTCATCGGCTTCGACGTCTCCAAGCCTCTGAGCGCCGGCAAGCCGGCGACGTTCACCTGGTATTGGAAGGCGCTCGACAATATCGACGACAACTGGAAGGTGTTCATCCACTTCGATTCTTCGAAGAAGCCCTTCCGCCAGAACCTCGACCATCACCCGCTCGACGGCCTCTACCAAACCAGCCGGTGGAAGAAGGGCCAGATCATCGAGGATGTCCAGAAGGTTACTTTGAAGGGCGATTACCCGGGCGGCCAAGCCGTGCCGTACGTTGGCTTTTATAAGGGCCAGAGCCGCCTGCCCATCAAGAACGAGGTCCAGAAGACCGAAGATCGCCGCGTGATCGGGCCGCAGTTGACCGTCAAAGGCTCGGCTAAAACCGCCAAGGCCGACAAGCTGCCCAGCCACATCGTTCCCAAATATGACGCCAAGCGTGTGGCCGACCACAAGATCGACGGCAAGCTCGACGAAGAGGTCTACAGCAAGCTCAAGCACATCGAGCTCGACGGCTTCGGCTCGGCCCCCAAACTAGACACCAAGGTCTACGCCTTCCGCGGCGATGACCACCTGTATATCGGCGCTAAGCTCGCCGACGAGCACGTCTGGAGTAAACTCGACAAGCGCGACGCGGACACTTGGACCGAAGAGGTCTTCGAGGTCTACATCGACAACGGCCGCGACGGCAAAGACTACCTCGAGCTTCAAATTAACCCGCTAGGCACCATCTTCGACGCGCATTTCGTCGAGCGCCTCGGCCGCGGAGAGGGAAGCCGTGACGAGCAGATCGACCGCGCGCGCAAGTGGAATATGGAGGGACTGGAATCGGCCGTGCACGTCGAAGGCACCGTCAACGACGACTCCGACACCGACAAGTTCTGGAGCGTCGAGCTCAAGATTCCCTTCGAAGCCATCCCAGGCATCGACGCAGCCCCGGAGTCCAACGACAAGTGGGCGGTCAACTTTTATCGCTACGACCGCCCCGACGACAAACGCACGCTGGCCTATGCGTGGTCCAAACCCAACGGCGGCAGCTTCCACCAGGTCGAGCGCTTCGGCACACTGCGCTTCGTGGACTCGAAAAAGGCCATCAAACGCCTCGATCCGAAGCAGGTCCAGCAGCTTCGCAAGAACCTCAACATCCAAAAGGTCAAGCCCCGTCAGTTGCGTCGCGCGCAGGACAAAAGCGCCCAGTAAACGGCCGGCGGCTCGCACCGCTCTTATGAAATGTAAGGGGGCTCGGACACGTTGGACGTGTCCGA
>CAYLTX010000183.1:0-12774 GCA_964386725.1 uncultured Bradymonadales bacterium
GTTTTCTTTATTCTTTCCGAGGGGCCGAATCGGCGCCTCGAATCCCTCTCGATGCATGCCATATAACTGGCGGGGCCGAAGGGATATTTCAAAGAAAATTAGAAATTCGAGGGCTGGAAACCAGCTTTCGAAGACCTCTTTTTTCCCAGCCGTCTAACCGGCGGGACGGAGTTTCTATTCCATTGAAGCGACGGGGTCAAGGGCTAATTTTCAGCGCCTCGGCCCCTGTCGAACCATGCCAATAACTGACCAGCTCGACGCGTCATTTCAAAGAAATTCAGATAACTCACTCCGAGTTGCGGGACCGAGAAAATGTCAGGTCTCGCAACGCGGAAGCGGGAGTTTACTGATCTCGGGCTTGAGGTCAAGGGAAAACTCACGATATTGTGACGGCGACCTATTTTAGTATGCAAACACCCAGAGGAAGTACCATGCGCATCATCGCAGGAAGTGCCGGAGGCCGCTCATTGGAGTCTCCCGAGGACCGATCCATTCGCCCGACGCCCGACCGCGTACGCGAGGCGATCTTCTCGATCTTGGGCAATATTCGGGACGCGGTGGTCGTCGACGGGTTTGCGGGCACCGGGGCGATGGGGTGTGAGGCGCTGAGTCGCGGCGCCGAGGTCTGCTATTTTATCGACCACAGCCAGGAGGCCGTGGGGATCATCGAGGAGAACCTCGAGCGCATCGACGCCCGCGAGCGCGGGATCGTGCTGCACGGCGCCTTCGACCACCAACTCTCGATGATCGATGAAGAGGCGCAGTTGTGGTTCCTCGATCCCCCCTACCAGCAGAATAAGGCGCAGCCTGCGCTCGAGGCGATGGTCGGGGCCGATTGCGTGCCCGACCAGGCGCTGGTGGTGCTCGAGCAGGATCAGGGCGAGGAGATGCCGGAGGTGGAGGGCTTCGAACTCGAGGACACTAGAACGTACGGGCGCGCGCGCGTGAGTTTCTTGAGGCGCGTGAAAGGTTGAACTGCTCGTTTCTTGGTTGGTCGTGTGTGCCGGCACCGAACTCCTTTGCGAAACAGGCGTGGGTTGAACTGCTGGTTTCTTGGTTGGTCGTGTGTGCCGGGATCGAAGGCCTCTGCGTGTTGGCGGTTGCAGGACGGTGCGGTCTTCAATTAGAAGCATGGCCGTAGCGTGACAAGGACAAGACACTTTTGAGAAGAATTATGGCTCGAGTTGCGATCTATCCGGGTAGTTTCGATCCGTTGACCAACGGGCACGTGAGCATCATCGAGCGTGGGTTGCGTATCTTCGACAAGATCGTGGTCGCGATCGCCATCAATATCCGCAAGGAGCCGTTGTTCACTATCGAGGAGCGCACCGAGTTCATTCGGCGAGAGTTCGGCGACGAGAGGGTCGAGATCGATACTTTCGAGGGACTCCTGGTCGATTACGCGGCCAGCCGCAACGTCCAGGTGATTTTGCGTGGGCTGCGGGCGGTCAGCGACTTCGAGTACGAGCTGCAGATGGCCAATATGAACCGAAAGCTCGATGACAGCATCGATACGGTGTTCATGATGACCGAGGAGAGTGACTTTTACGTCAGCTCGAGCCTGGTCAAAGAAGTGGCGAGCTTCGGGGGCAAGGTCGAAGGCGTGGTGCCCGAGCACGTCGAGCAGAAGTTGATTGAGAAGTTTGCTGATAGAGAAGATTAAGGGTTGTTGTGGCCCCCTCCGTCGGCTTCGCCGATACCTCCCCGGATCGGGGAGGGGATGTAGGGTGTATCGGACCTCATGAGATGAACGTAGAGGCAAAGGAATCTAGTAATGACCAAGCTTTCCGACAGGATCAATCGCATCGAACCCTCGCCGACGTTGGCGATCAGCGCGCGCGCCAAGCAGATGGTGGCCGACGGCATCGACGTCATCAGCTTCAGCGCGGGCGAGCCGGACTTCAATACGCCCGAGCCGATTCGAGAGGCAGCCAAGCTGGCGCTCGACGAGGGCAAGACCCGGTATACGCCGGCCTCGGGCGTGCCGGCGCTGCGCGCGGCGATCGCGGCCGATTATAAACGTCGCGGCCGCGACGTGGAGGCCGACGAGGTCGTGGTGACCGTGGGCGGCAAGCACGCGCTGTATAATGCCACGCAGGTGCTCTTCGAGGAGGGCGACAAGGTGGTCATCCCGGCGCCCTATTGGGTGAGTTATCCGGCGCAGGTCACGCTGACCGGCGCGACGCCGGTGGCCGTGGAGACGGGGCTGGAGGCGGAGTTCAAGCTCACGCCCGAGCAGCTCCGCACGCAGCTCGAGGACCCCGACGTGCGCGGAGTGATTCTGTGCTCGCCGTCGAATCCGACCGGCGCCTGCTATACCGAGGACGAGCTTCGCGCCCTGGGCGAGGTGCTCGTCGAGCGCGAGGACGTGGTGGTGTTCTTCGACGCCATCTATGACCGGCTGTACTACGAGGGAGAGATCGCCCCGGACCTGGTGGCGACGGTGCCCGAGCTGGCCGATCGCACGGTGACCTTCAACGGGTTCAGCAAGACCTACGCGATGACCGGCTGGCGGCTGGGCTATGCGGTCGGGCCGTCCGAGATCATCGCGGCGATGGGCAAGCTGCAGAGTCAGTCGACCTCCAACGCCACCGCGTTCGCGCAATACGGCGCGCTGGCGGCGCTGGAGCTGGACGATTCGGTCATCGACGAGATGCGCGCGACCTTCAAGCGTCGCCGCGACCTGATCGTCGGCGCGCTCAACGCCATCGACGGCGTCGAGTGTGCCACGCCGGCCGGGGCGTTTTATGTGTTCCCGGATTTCTCGACCTGGGTCGCCCGCCACTTCGACGACGACCTGGAGCTGGCGAGCTACCTGCTCGACGAGGCCGAGGTCGCGCTGGTGCCCGGCTCGGCGTTTGGCCAGCCGGGTTGTCTGCGACTGTCCTACGCGACGAGCGACGAGCTCATCGAGGCGGGCGTCGAGCGGATCAAAGAGGCGCTGGCGAACCTTTAAGCCCCATCAGCAAGGCGCTTCGACGCGCAGAGATAAGAAGCCCGCGCCGCCTCGAAAAGGCGGCGCGGGCTTTTTACGTGCTTAAAGCAAATCAGAAGCACGAAGACCTAGGCAGCTCTTCGGGGTCTCGATCATTGCCCCAAGTAAACCGCGTTTGACTGGAATCACAGGTGACTCTCAACTCCTCCGCACTATCTACGCCAGCGTCTTCCTGACATTCGGTGGTGGCTCGCGGAGGCGGGAAGTAGCAGGTATTCGAGGACGTGTCACAGCGACCAAATAGCTCGCCGAGCTCGGCGGGTGGATCGCAGTCGCCGTCTGCCTCGCAGCTAAAGTCATCCTGCCCGTCACCGTTATCGGCATCCTCGGGCCAGTCGTCGCAATCATTGAGCTTGTTGTCACATTGTTCCGGCGCGCCGGGGTAGACGGTGGGGTCGGTATCGTCGCAGTCTCGCTCAGTGTTGTCGCAGTCCCTGCGGTCCGTGCCCGCGCCGTAGCCGTCGCCGTCCTGATCGATGCCGTCTTCGCTATCGTCACAGGGGGGCGGCGGCTCTTCCTCATCAGGCTCAGCCTCATTCTCGCAGAACCCGTCGTCCTCATTGCATTCAAAGCCGTCGATGCAGTCGTCGTCGGACTCACAGGGAAAGCTAACGTCGCCGGCGGCGGTGTCGAAGCCGACGGTGCAGCCGGCCCAGAGGCCGGCGGCGGCGAAAAAGGTGGCGATGCAAAGCGACAGTGTATATTTGGTGCGCATGGGATTCTCGTTTATTGGTTCTTGGTTCTTGGTTTTTGGTTCTTGGTCAATCAGGCGCGTTCGCGCTGATTGTGACGTGAACCAAGTGTAGAGAACCTATAACTCATTTAAAAATCGATGGAGGCGCCGAAGCCGACTTTGCCTGCGCCGACGCTCGGGCGAAGCTCGATGGCGTCGAAGAGCGAGGAGCGCCGGCGGCGATCGCTGGGCTCGGCGACGTCGGAGCCACCGTCCACATAAAAGAGGACGCCGCTGATGATCGCCATGCCCGCGGCGGTGCCGTAGAGCACGTTGGCGGTCAGCGCCGACGATTCGGCGTCGCGGCGCATGCGCTCGGCCTCGACCTGACTGATGGTGAATTGGCCTTCCTCATCTTTATTGGCGAGGATGTCGTCCTCTTGGCTGCTGGCGTCCATGCCGAAATAAATCCCGGTGGCCAGGCTGCCCACGGCGAGGGCGGCGGTGGAGTAGGCGAGCACGGTCTGGACGGTGCCGCCGTCGGTCTCGTCGCCGTAGTTGGGGCCGTCGCGGTCGACGCGAATATCGAAGATATCCTTCATGGCCGGCTCGACGGCGCCTTCGAGGGCGCTATAGCCGGACAAGTTGCGCTTGGTGGTATATTTGACGAAGAGCTTTTCCTCGACGTCGAAGAGGTCGACGTTGAACGTCAGGGAGCCGCCGTCTTTTTTGACGGTGCCCAGCAAGACGCGGTCGACGCCGACGTTTTGGCCGACGCCTGCCAGACAGAGCGTCTCGGTGACGCATTCGTTGACGCCCATCTCCTCGAGACCGTTGAGCATCGCGGCGCCGTCCTGGGCCTGGTAATTGGGATCGAGGGCGACGGCCTCGCGCATCTTGTCCTGGATCTCGATGCGCTCGTTGCGATCGATTTCCGGGGAGGGAAGCACGAGCACGGCCAGCGAGTAGGTGTCGTCGGCGACCGCAGCAGCATCCTCGTCGCCGACCTCGTCGGCCCCGAAGCTCATCGTGCCGTCGTCGTCGGCGGCCTCTTCGTCTTCTTCGACCTCGTCGACGCCGAAATCCATGCTATCTTGAGCAAAGGCCTGTGAGGTGCTCAGTCCGAAGACGAGCAAGCCGGCAATAAGAAAGGCAAGAGGTTGCAGAAACCGCCTGTCAGCCATTGAAGCGGGCTGATCGGTCATAACGCGGGCTCCATCAAGAGTTAAACAAGTACGTGAATTATCTAGTGGTTGCACCACTGCACAGCCATTGTACGGAGCGTGCGCTCGTTGGCAACGCGCCATCGTACTGCACTGTTTCTACTTAAGAAGTAACATAGACAGTCGGACGAGGTCTAGAAACTAAGTAGCAATCGTCTGATCGCCCCACATAAAATGAGCAGCGTCGGCGCAGTTGTCGATCGCCCGACGAGCGACTATAACCGCAGCGAATCGAGAAGTGGTAGTGCGCACCACGAGGACATCCGCGTTGACTGCTGACGGAGATCTCGAAAATTTTGAAGACGGTGCGTCGCAAGACGGCGTCTCGGAGGCAGTGGAGTCGGAGGAGTCCGCCTCGATGCTGCCCGAAGGCCTGCCCAGGCTCGACGAGGAGTCCGAGGTCGAGCTCACCGATACGGCTGCGCTCGACGAGCGCCACCACGAGTTGGCCGAGCAGTTGCGCGACAAGCCCCATAAATCGGCGATGTTGCGCACGATGGGCTGGCTGTTGCGTACCATCGGCTCGATTCTCTTCGCGCACGTCGCCTTCGGCCAGCGAAATACCGACAATATTCGCGACGCCGACAAGCGCGGCACGCCCGTTTATGTGATGCAGTCGCGCAGCTTCCTCGATTACCTATATTTTAATTACGCCTTTCTCAAAAACGACCTACCGCTGGCCCAATACGCCAACGGGGTCAATACGGTATGGGTGCGCGGCCCGCTGGCGTGGCTGAAGAGCCTATTCCGCAGGAAGCCCGCCGACAAACCCGAGGAGCTCGTCCAGGCGCTGGTCAAGAGCGACGAGGCGGTGTTCCTCTTTTTGGAGAAGCCGCGAAAGGACGTCGAGCACAACCTCGAGTTCAGCCAGAAGTACCTCACCCGACTCATCCGCGCCCAAAAACAGCTCGACGCACCGATTTATGTACTGCCGATGCTTCTCATCTGGGAGAAGCGCCCCGAGCCGAAACGAGCGGGGTTTTTGGGTGATATCTTCGGCACGGCTCAGCGGCCCGGTTTCTTCCGCAAGGTGGTCGGCTTCTTCCAGACCTTCTGGCAGAGCTTTTTGCGCCTGGGCCAGCCGATGGTCCAGATCTCGACGACGCTGAACCTCGACGAGTTCTTGCGCGAATACCCCAACGCCGGCAGCGCCGACGCCTCGGAGCTGTTGCGCGGGCGGCTGAGCGAGTATTTCGAGCAGGAGCGAAACGTCGTCCTCGGGCCCACCGGGGAGTCGACCGACACCCTGTACCGCGAGTTGGTCAATCGGCCGGCGTTGACCGAGACGGTCCGCGAGATCGCCGTCGAAGAGGACGTCGACGAAGACACCATCCGCAAGCGGGTCAAAAAGCAATTCGACGAGATCGCCGCCCTGCCCAGCCTGCTGACCATGAAGGTGTTGTCGTCGGTGCTCAGCTTCGTGTGGTACCGCATCTATGACGGCTTCGAGGTCGACGAGGAGGGCCTCGAGCGGGTGCGCGAGGCGGCGCGCGGCAGCAGCGTGGTGCTGGTGCCCAGCCATAAGAGCCACATCGATTATCTGGTGCTCAGCTATATCCTATATAATTACGGGATGATTCCGCCGCTGATCGCCGCCGGGGTCAACCTGTCGTTCTGGCCGCTGGGGCCGATCTTTCGGCGCGCGGGCGCATTCTTCATCCGGCGCAGCTTCCGCGGCGAGCAGCTATATCCGGAGGTGTTCCGCGAGTACCTCATCCGCCAGATGGAGGAGGGCTACCCGATCGAATTCTTCATCGAGGGCACCCGCAGCCGCACCGGCAAGCTCATCAAGCCCAAATACGGCATGCTCGATATGATCATCCGGGCGTATACCTCCGGGCGCATCGACTCGGTGAAGGTCGTGCCGATCTCGATCGGCTACGAGAAGATCATCGAGGAGAGCTCGTATCGCCAGGAGGTGCTGGGCGCCGAGAAGGAAAAGGAAAGTCTCGGCCAGTTGTTGAAGACGCCGAAGTTTCTGACCAGTAAATACGGCCGGCTGTATATCGAGTTTGGCGACCCGATCGATCTGGGCGGCTACCTGCAAAAATACGACGTCGACCGGCTGCACCCCGAGGATCGAGAACTCGACGTGCTCACGGTGCGTCTGGCTCACCGGATCATCTACGATATCAACCACGTGTCGACGGTCACCCCGTCGGCGTTGGCGGCCACGGTCCTGCTCAACAACCCGGTGCGCGGCACGGATAGGCGCCGATTTTTGGACGAAGTGGGCTTTTTATTGAACTTTTTGACCCACCGATTCGAGGCAGCCAGGCTGTCCAGGACGCTGCGCGAGGGGCTCGAGGATAATCAGGAGGCGCTCGACGCGCTGGGGCAACAGCAGGCCCAGCCGGTGCTCGAGGAGCGCTCCGAGGCCGACGCCGACGCAGCGTCTCAGCCGGCGTCGAGCGCCACGGCTGCGCCGGTGCGCGTCGAGACGCTGATGGGAGACGCGGTCTCGACGGTGCTCGACGAGGCCATCGGTCTCTTCGAGAACAACGATCAGGTGGACATCGAGCGCACCGAGGAGGAGGTCTTCTACAGCGTGCCCGAGGAGTCGCGCCTGGAGCTGGCCTATTATCGCAATAATATCGTCCACTACTTCGTGCCCGAGGCGCTTCTGGCCACGGCCGTGCGCAGCTTCCGCGACCGGCAGGTCGACCTCGACGCGCTCCAGGAGGAGACGCTCTTTTTGAGCCGGCTGTTCAAATACGAGTGGATCTACGAGGAGCGCGCCGAATTCGAGAACGTCTTTTTGCGCACGCTCGACTACTTCGAGCAGGCCGGCTGGGTGGCCACCGAGGGTTCACCGACCGACGGCTCGGCGACCGACGGTTCGGCGACCAACGACCGCGGCGAGGTCCACGTGGGCGAGCCCTTCCCGCGCGAGCTGTCCTTCTTTAGCCGATTGGTGCTCAGCTTTCTGGAGGCCTACGTGATCGCCGCCGAGCTTTTGGGCGAGGTGGAGGGCGTCTGGGAGCGCGACGACCTGGTCAAAAAGGCGCTCAAACGCGCGCGCAGCGACTACCTACGCGGGCGCATCCTCTATTACGAGACGCTGTCCAAGCCGACCTTCAAAAATGCCGTGCGGCTCTTCGAGGATTGGGAAGTCATCGAGCGCCAAGAGGGCGTCAAGAAGGGAGCTGCGTATTGCTACAAGCTGCAGCCGGAGTGGGAAGGCGCCAAGCTCGAGGAGCTCCAGGACCATTTGCGCTCGTTTGTCTACGAAGAGAGCTAAGCCCTCCTCAATCGGCCTTTTTTGCCCCCCTCATTCCGCCCTCCGGGAGATCCATTCATCATGTTGCATATCGACGAATGTCGCGCTATGTTCCCGCTCCATAGGGTCAAATTTTCGACGGAGATATGGATGAAGCTTATGCGATTAGGAGCTCTGCTGGGCGCGCTAGCGCTCGCGTTGACCTGGTTTAGCGGTTGTGGCGGCACCGAATGCGGCGACGGGACCACCGAAGACGGAGATAAATGTGTGGCCGACGGTGAATTGGTCACTGACGACGTATGCGGTGCGGGAACCGAGCTGGTTGACGGCGCGTGCGTGCTCGCCGAGAGCGGCTGCGCCGACGGGACCTACCTCGAGGATGGAAGCTGTGTGCCCGAGCCGGAATTTTGTGATGAAGGCACCACGTGGGACGCCGGCCAAGAGCAGTGCGTGGCCAACTCCGAGATCACCTGTGGAGAGGGCACCGAGGAAGACGGCGAGACCTGCGTGCCGAACGCGGACGTCTGCGACGCCGGGACGGCTTTCGACGCCGCTTCGGGACAATGTATCCCCGCTGAAGAAGTCTGCGATGAAGGCACCACCTTCGATCCGGACGCCGGCCGATGCACCGCTGAGGTCACCTGTCAGGAAGGCGACGTGAACCTCAACGGCGTGTGCGTGCGTCCGATTGACGAGTTGGCCGCGAATGCCGACGTCGAAGAGAGCGAGAATAACGACCCGGCTCTGGGCGGCACCGCCGAGGAGCTCAGCGTCAAGCCGGTCGGCGAGACGACCGTGTTTGCGGGCACCATCGATGAGCCCAGCGATATCGACGGCGAAGGCGACCTCGACCAGGACGTCGACGTCTTCGAATTCGACGCCGACGCCGGCGATTGGTTTGCCCTGGCGGTGCAATCCAACGGCCTGCCTGCTCCGGCCTTCATGGTCGAGGGCCCCAACGACTACGTGCGCTACAGCGCCGTGGGCCTCGCCGCCGATCCGGCCCGTGAGCTCGCGCTTCCCTTCGACGGCACCTACTCGGTGACCGTACTCCCCTCCCTGGTGATGCAATCGGAGGGCGACCTCGGTCCCTACGGCGGTGCTGACTGGGGGTATGTGGGCTCGCTCGAGAAGATCGAGGCGCCTGCGGCTTCCGACGTCGACCTGGTCAGCGACACGATCAGCGGCAGCTTCGGCGCCCTCTCGGACAATCTGTTCAGCGTCAAGGGCTATAGCGCCGGCGACACCGTCACCGTCGTCTTCAAAGAAGTCGGAGCCGATGCCGAAGGCCTCCTGCAGGTCTGGTCGAGCGCGACCGACTTCGAGCGCGAGGTGTCGTTGGACGCAGGCTCGGCGCAGATAGAGGTACCCGACAGCGGCACCCTGTTGCTGTTGGTCGACTGGAAGACTGCCACGGGCGCCGACCTCGACTACCTCTTCAGTCCAGTGACCGGCGATGTCGAACCCAACGATGAGCGCACCGATGCCACGATCGTCCGCAACGTCGACAACCCCGTCATTGGTCAGACGCATTCGATGGGCGACGATCCGGACTTCTTCGAGTTGACGGTCTCGAACGCTGGGCTGTACCTGGTCGAAACCGACGCCAGCGACTCTTGTTTCGAGCTCAGCCTGATGGATGCCGACGGCAACGTCTTCTCGTACGAGGACGGCACAACGACCTTGGTCGGTGGCGTCCTCGAGCCGGGCACTTACTACATCGAGGCCAGCGGCTGGTGCGGCGCGACCGACATAGCCGTGGACTACACCATGGCCATCAGCGAGCCGAATTTTAGCCCCACCGCCCTCGACGAAGGCAGCAATGATACCGACGCCGACGCCCAGCAGCTCACGCTCAGTGATAGTCTTACCATCGGCGGCACGATCACAAGCGCCGACGACGAAGATTGGTATGCGATCGATGTTGGCAGCGATACCGACGTAGTCGTCACTCTCGAAGGCATCGGCCATGAATTGGGCGATCCGGGCTTGGATCTGACCGTCGACATTCTCGACGGCGCAGGAGAGTCCTTGGGCGAGGTCGACGAGCGGATCGCGGTCTCGGCGGGAACCTTCTACATCAAGGCCAGCGGATTCACAGACGAGGGCTACAATAGCTACTCGCTGGGCGTCGACGAGGTGGAGTGCGGAAATGGCATCGTGGAACCCACCGAGATGTGCGATGACGGCAATACCGACGATGGCGACAGCTGCACGTCGACCTGCCAGTTGGGAACACCGACCGTGTCTGTGACCAACGACACCAGCTCGCCGCTCGATGAATCTACCCCCTCGGCTACGAGGGTGGCGAGCGTCTCGGGTTGCACCGAGCCGGTATGGGCAGTCACGGTGGACGTCGATATCACCCACACTTGGCGTGGCGATCTCCTCCTCGAGCTTACCAGCCCCGACGATACGACCGTCACGCTGCACAATGGTGGCGGAGGTAGCGCCGACGACATCGTCGGAAATTATCCGGAGACATTGACGGCCGAAGGCCCCGGCAGTCTCGCCGACTTCGTCGGAGACACCGGTGACGGCGACTGGGAACTCTCTATAGAGGATACGGCGCTAGGGGCCGACGATGGTACGTTCAACTCGTTCACCGTCAATTTGTACTGCAACTGAGACGGACGACGCACCCGCGCTCACCGGTCATCACCGGTGGGTATGATGCTGGGTGAATCCAGCCAGCGACGAGCCCGGCCAATTTGGTCGGGCTCGCGGCGTTCTTGGGCCGGTTCGGCGGCGCCGGGGACGCTCGCAATAGTTGGATCTTCCCAGCGACGATGTTTATGCTATAGTCGAACTGACTGAATGGTCATTCATCCGAAGAACCAGGAGCGACCCACGATGTCCGAAGACAAACTCAAGCAGGGCCCCCAGGGCTGCTCGTTTCTGATCAACGCGGTCGGATTCGAGGAGGTACAGACCCCGGAGAAGTTCACCGAAGAGCAGATCCTCTTTGCGAAGACCGCCACGGACTTCATGGAAAAGGAGGTCTTCCCGCACGTCGACGACCTCGAGCACAAAGACTTCGACAAGATGGTCGAGATCCTCAAGAAGGCCGCCGAGGTCGGCATTCTGATGGCCGACATCCCCGAGGAGTACGGCGGGCTGCAGGTCGACAAGTCGACGAGCATGATCATCACCGAGATCATCAGCCAATACGCCGCCTTTGCGGCCACCTACGGCGCTCAGGTGACCATCGGGATGCTGCCGACGCTGTATTTTGGCACCGAGGAGCAAAAACAACATTGGCTGCCCAAGCTCGGCGCTGGCGAGGCGATCGCCGCCTACGCGCTGACCGAGGCGGGCAGCGGATCGGACGCTCTGGCGGCCAAGACCAAGGCGATCGAGGCCGACGACGGTGAGCATTATATCGTCAACGGCAATAAGATGTGGATCACCAACGCCGGCTTCGCCGACCTATTTACGGTGTTCTGCCAGGTCGACGGCGACAAATTCACCGCGCTTCTGGTCGAGGCCGACCGCGAGGGCGTCTCGCTGGGGCCGGAGGAGAAGAAGATGGGCCAGCACGGCTCGTCGACCCGGCAGGTGATCCTCGAGGACGTCAAAGTCCCCAAGGCCAACGTGCTCGGCGAGGTCGGCAAGGGCCACAAGATCGCCTTTAATATCCTGAATATCGGCCGCTTCAAGCTGGGCGTGGGCTCGCTGGGCGGCTCCAAGCGCGCGCTGGGGCTGGCTGCGAAATACGCCAACGAGCGCGAGCAATTCGGCCAGCCGATCTCGGACTTCGGGGCGATTCGCTCCAAGCTCGCCCGGATGGCCTCGCGCAGCTACGCGCTCGAGTCGATGTGCTACCGGGTCGCCGGCTATATGGACGCCAAGCTCGAGAAGCTCGACTCCGGGGCGGACGATTATCAGCGCCAGGCGATGAAGGCCATCGAGGAGTTCGCCGTCGAAGACTCGATCATGAAGGTCTACGGCTCGGAGGTCTCCCAATTCGTGGCCGACGAGGCCGTCCAGATCCACGGCGGCTACGGGTATTCGGCCGAATACGAGGTCGAGCGGCTGTACCGCGACGTGCGTATCAGCAGCATTTATGAGGGGACCAACGAGATCAACCGCATGCTCATCCCGGGCATGATCCTCAAGCGTACGATGAAGGGCCAGCTGAACCTCTTCGAGATGATCCAGCAGGTCGAGGCGGCGCTCAGCGAGCCGGAGATGCCCACCCCTCCGGGCAAAGAGGCCGACGCCCAGCTGAGCTTCGAGCGGTTTATGACCAAGCAGGCCAAGCAGTTGGTGGTCTATACGGCCAACCAGGCGATTCAAAAGCATATGGCCGACCTGCGCGAGCAGCAGGAGATCTTGGTCGACCTGGCCGATATGATCATCCACCTCTACGCGATGGATTCCACGGTCACGCGCACCCTGCAGCTCATCGAGCGCGACGGCCTGGAGGCCGCCAAGCTCCACCGCGCGGCCACGCGCCTGCAGGCCAGCGACTCGTTCGCCGAGATCCGGCGGCTGGCCGAGCGGCTGTTGAGCCACCTGGCCGCCAACGATGCCGACAAGCTGACCACCCATCTCGAGGCGATGGAGAAGCTGGTGTTCAACCCGCGCGTCGACGAGATCAGCCTGGAGCGGGAGATCGCTGCGGCGGTGGTGGAGCGTGAGAAGTATCCTTTTTGATACG
>CAYLTX010000184.1:0-12685 GCA_964386725.1 uncultured Bradymonadales bacterium
ATGCGGCGAAAGGGTGATCCGAATCGAGTGGGCCTCGCGTGGGGGGCGCGGCGGCACCGACCGCCGCGGGGGTCCCCAGCAATCGTTGATCTCAACTCCGACACGCCAACTGATTCATCTTCGTCGCCAACACCGCCGCGCCGAATCCATTGTCGATATTCTGCACGGCCGTGCCTGGCGAGCAGGAGTTGAGCATGGTCAAAAGCGGGGCGATGCCGTTGAAGCTTGCGCCGTAGCCGACGCTGGTGGGCACGGCGATGACCGGTTGGATGGCCAGGCCGCCGACGACGCTGGGCAGCGCGCCGTCCATGCCGGCGCAGACGATGATGATGCCGGCCTTGTCGAATCGGTCGAGCTCGGTGGCAAACCGGGTCAGTCCGGCCACGCCCACGTCGAGGACGCGATCGACCGGGTTGCTCAGGAGCTCGGCTGTCACCGCGGCCTCCTCGGCGACGCACCGGTCGAGGGCGCCGGCCGAGATCACCATGATCGTGTGGCGGTCTTCGAGGGGCTCGGGCATCTGAGTGGCGACGATGCGCGCGTCCGGGAACCAGTGCAGCTCGGGCATCAACTCGCCGAGCGCGTCGATGATCTCGTCGCCGACTCGGGTGGCGATGAGCTGCTCGTCGCGGGCGACGTATTTTTCAAAGATATCGCGGACCGCTTCCGGATCCTTTCCCTCCGCCAAGATCGCCTCTGGAATGCCGGTGCGAGCCTCGCGGTGGTGGTCGAAGCGGCCGAGCATATGCTCTTCGAAGGGCTGGCGCACCAGCCGCTGGATGACCTCGTCGTCGTCGATCTCGCCGGCTTTGAAGGCGGCGAGTAGTTTTTGGATTTTATCGCTCATTTTGGATTCAAACTCCCTTCTTTATATCCGGCTAGGTCGACGGTGACGCGGTCGAAGCCGGCTTCTTTGACGCCGGCGGCGATGCGCCGGAGCCGGTCGGCCTGCCAGATGCGGGCGAGTTCGTCGCCGGCGATCTCGATGCGGGCCAGCTGGTCGTGGGCGCGCACGCGAAATTGCGAGAAGCCCTCGTCGTGGAGGACCTCCTCGGCGCGCTCGATGCGGCGCAGGCGTTCGTCCGTGACCTCGATGCCGTGGGGGATGCGCGAGGACAGGCACGCCTTGGCGGGCTTGTCCCACACCGACAGGCCCAGCCACCGCGCGATCTGGCGCACCCCGTCTTTGTCGATCTCGTGGTCCAATAGCGGCTGGTAGACCCGGCGTTCGGCCATCGCCTGGAGGCCGGGACGGTGGTCGCCCAGATCCGAATAATTGGTCCCCGAGGCGAGCACCTCGCAGCCGATCGTCTCGGCGATGGCGCCGAGTTGGTCGAAGCGCATCGACTGGCAGAAGAAGCAGCGAGACGGCGTATTCTCCCGAAAGCGCGGGTCGTCGAGCTCGCTGAATTCGACCAGCCGGTGGGCGATGCCCATCTGGGCGGCGAGCTCCTTGGATTCGTCGAGCTCGCGGCCGGCCAGGGTTTCGCTGACCGCAGTCACCGCCAGGGCCTGGTCGCCCAGGGCGCGTTTGGCCAGCGCGGCGACGACCGTGGAGTCGACCCCACCGCTGAAGGCGACCACTATTTTATCCAGGGCGGCCATCTCGTCGATGATTGCGTCGACCTTAACTTGGAGTTGCGCGGTGAGTGGCGTGCTCATGATGGGTCGACCTCGTCGATGGCCAGCGTGACGTAGCGCTTGCCGGAGAGCTCGCGCAGCTCGAGGCCGAGCGCGTCGAGTCCGGCGGCGTCGGGCAATTCGTCCAGAGAAGTCGGGACGACCACGAGCACCTCGCCGGCCTCTTGGATGCCTGCGATGCTCAGCCCGCTGGCCTCACATGCCTGTCGTATCTGTTGTTCGTTCACGTCGTAAGCCCTCTCGAGAGCAGGGGGGAATCGTCTTGCTTATCGCAAAATGTAGGGCGGCTCACAAGCCTTCAATATGCTCGGGCGAGCTCGACTCGGCCCGGATTTGTCGGCGATTCGCAGGATTTTGACGCGTCGTACTGCGATAGAACTATGCGCGGTGGTGTCTAACTTCGCGTGTGTTGATGGAACGGTTTCGCCGCGGATTTCACCGCGGACTTCACCGAAGACGCCCCGGGGGCAATATGCACGACGAGACGACCACGATTGTGCTGGTCGAGGACAATCCGCTGCACAGAAGGCTCATCGAGCGACTTATGGCCTCGGGGGGGCGGCTGAACTACGAATTGGACGCCTACGGGCACCTCGAGGCCGCCCTCGAGCGCATGTCGCGGGGCGGGGTCGACCTGGTGTTGCTCGACCTGGTTTTGCCCGAGTCGCAGGGGTTGGAGACGCTCGGCCGAATGCGCGCCCGCTCCGGGGAGGTGCCGGTCGTGGTGCTCACCGGCGTCGACGATATGGACGTCGCCCTGCGGGCGGTCGACGCCGGCGCCCATGATTACCTGGTCAAAGACAAGATCAACTCCGCCAGGCTCGATCGCGCGGTGCGCTATGCCCTCGAGCGAGCCCGGGCGAGGGCCAGTGAGTGGAATTCGCCGATGCTGCGCCTGGCCCACCGGCAGTTCTTGAAAGCCGCCCAGCTCGCCGAGATCGACGACAACCTGCGCCAGCGCTTGTTATTTCCACAGCGCACCCAGCTGGTCAGCTTTCCGTTTCGCCGCGATGAATACGACCAGGTCGAGACGGTCTTTGGCTACCGGGTCCAGCACGTGCTCACCATGGGGCCGACCAAAGGCGGAGTGCGCTACCACTCGGAGGTCACCTTGGGCGAGGTCAGCGCGCTGGCGATGTGGATGAGCTGGAAGTGCGCGCTGATGGAGCTTCCCTTCGGTGGGGCCAAGGGAGGCGTGCGCATCGACCCGGCGAAGCTGTCGATCCCGGAGCTGCAGCGGCTGACCCGGCGCTATACCTCCGAGATCTTCGAGATCATCGGCCCCGAGCGCGATATCGCCGCCCCCGGCCTGGGCACCGACGAGCAGGTCATGGCCTGGATGATGGACACCTATAGCGAGCAAAAGGGTTATGCGGTGCCCAACGTGGTCACCGGCAAGCCGGTGGTACTGGGCGGCTCGCGGGGCCGAAAAGAGGCCACCGGCCGAGGCCTGGTCTACCTGGTCGAGGAGGCCGCCGACCACATCGATCTGTCGTTGGACGGGGCGAGCGCGGCCATCCAGGGCTATGGCAACGTCGCCTGCAGCGCGGCGCGTTTCCTCGATGAACTCGGGGTGCGCATCATCGCGGCGAGCGACTCGACCGGCGGGCTGTACAACGACAACGGCCTTCCCGTCGCTGACCTCGCCAAATTCAAGGCCGCCGGCGGCTCATTCGAGGAGTACTCCGAGGCCGATGCCATCACCAACGAGGAGTTGCTCGAACTCGACTGCGACATCTTGGTGCCGGCAGCTATCCAGCAGCAAATCACCGCCCAGAATGCCTCCCGATTGCGGTGCAGGATCATCGCCGAGGGCGCCAGTGGCCCGACCACCACCGAGGCCGACGAGATCTTGCACGAGCGGGGCATCTTCCTGGTCCCCGATTTGTTGGCCAATGCCGGCGGGGTGACGGTGTCGTATTTCGAGTGGGTGCAGGGAACCCAGAACTATATGTGGTCGCTCGAAGAGGTCAACGAGCGCATGCGCACGTTGCTGCGACGAGCCTTCCATCGAGCGTTGGCGCGCTCGACGCAGGAGGGCACCGACTTGCGCACGGCAGCGATGCTCGAGGGGGTCGAACGGGTCGTCGAGGCTAAGCTGGTCCGCGGGCTGTTCCCATGAATGAAAATGGCCGCAGGCGCCTGTGGCCTCGAGGAGGCGATATGGGAACCACAACCGATGAGGCGGCGGACCCGCAGCCCGACGAGCGGGCCGTCGAGTATCCGCGGCTGCGCCAATTCGGCCGACGCTGGATGTTGCCCACGCTGGTGGCGATCATCGGCCTGGCCGTCTCGTTTGCCGCCTGGGAGTGGCTGCGCATTCGCGACGTCGAGATGGTGCGCAGCGAATTTCGCAACGACGCCGACCAGCAAGCGCAGGTCATTCAATTCGAAATCAACGAGAAGTTGGGCGTGCTGCGCGCGGCCAACGCTTTGTATACGACCGTCCACGACGTGTCGCGCCAGGAGTTCGAGGAGTTCACCAGCCCGTTTATCGTGGAGCGTCGCAGTGTCCACGCGATCTTTTGGGTGCCCCGGGTCGATCACCAGCAGCGCGAGGATCACGAGATGCAAGGGCGGATCGAGTCGCATCCGGACTACGAGCTTCGCGTGCTCGACGCCGAGGACCGCCCACGCTCGGCGCCTCGAAGCAGCACGTATTTTCCGGTGTTCTTTGCCCAACTTCGCGACGTGGGCCCGGAGACGGTGGTGGGCTTCGATCTCAGCTCCATTCCCCAGGTGCGTCGAGCGATGATCCGCGCCCGAGACGAGGGCGCCACGGTCGTCTCCGATCCGGTGCGTCTGCCCGAGGTAGAGGACAAAGATACGCACGTGCTCGGTGTCTCGCCGGTATACGAGGCGGATACCTCGGTTCAGACGGTCGTCCAGCGCCGTCGGCACCTGGTCGGCTTCATCATGGTCGACTACCGGCTCGGCGAAATCATCGAGCAGGCGCTGCGTGACCTGCCGCCGGCCGCGATCGACCTGAGCCTGCTCGACCCGATTACGCCGGCGCGCGCGGTCGAGTTGTACTCGTATAGCTGGGGCGGGCCGGGCCAGATCGCGGCCGAAGACGAAGACGGCTCCAATGGCGAGGCCGACGACGCCCCTCCCAGGGAGAGAGTGCAGGCCCTGACCAACCGGTTGCGCCACCGAGTTCGCCTGGAGGTGCCCGGCCAGCGCTGGTTTTTGAACTTCGAGCCCACCGAGCCGTATATCGAGAGTCAACGCAGCCTTGCGCCCGCGGTAGCTCTCGGCGGCGGCATCTTGGCCACCGGACTTCTCTTTGCGCTGGTCGCCTCGGTGGTCAACCGCGCCGCGCGCATCCAGCACGAGGTCGAAAAGAGCACCGCGCAACTCCAGCGGACCCACCACAACCTCGAGGACAAGACCACCGCGCTGGCGCGCTCCGAGAAGTTCTTGGACGATATCATCGAGAACATCCCGTTGATGGTCTTCGTCAAAGACGCCGAGGATCTTCGTTTCGAGCGCGTCAATCGCGCCGGCGAGAACTTGATGGGCCACTCGCAAGACGAGATGATCGGCAAGACCGACTACGACTTCTTCCCCAAAGAGCAGGCCGACTTTTTTCGCGAGAAGGATCGCCAGGCGCTGCGCGAAAAGCGCATGATCGACATCCCCGAGGAGTCCCTCGACACCCCCCAAGGCCGGCGCATCCTACACACCAAAAAGATGCCCATCCTCGACGCGAACGGCCAGCCGATGTACCTGCTGGGGATCACCGAGGATATCACCGAGCGCCGCGAGCACGAGCGCGAGCTTCGAAGCTCGTTATTCGAGTTGGCCCAATCGCGCGAGCAGCTTCGTCGCGCCAAGGAGCGCGCCGAGGATGCCAACCGCGCCAAGAGCGAGTTTCTGGCGAATATGAGCCACGACATCCGCACGCCGATGAACGGGGTGGTCGGGTTCACCGAGCTGTTGCTGCAGACCGACCTCGACCCGCTCCAGCGCGAATATGTGGGGCTGGTCGACCAATCGGCCAATTCACTGCTTCGTCTGCTCAACGATATCCTCGACTTGTCCAAGCTCGAGGCCGGCGAGTTGACCCTGGAGAAGGCTCGCTTCCAGCTATGCGACCTGCTCGGCGAGACGCTGCAAACCCAGGCGGTGCGTGCCTTCGAAAAGGGCGTCGAGATCGGCTACCGCGTGCCGCCCGAGATTCCCTATATCGACCTGGTTGGCGACCGCCTCAGGCTGCGCCAGATCGTCGACAACCTCATCGGCAACGCCATCAAATTCACCGACGAGGGCGAGGTGCGCCTGGAGGTCGAGACGCAGTGGCAGAACGACGACGAGATCTGTCTGCTCTTTGCCGTCCACGACACCGGCATGGGCATCTCCGAGAACGACCAGGAGCGCATCTTCGAGGCGTTTCGCCAGAGCGCCCCGAGCGCCGATCCTCAACGGGGCACCGGCCTGGGGCTGACGATCGCCGCGCGGCTGGTCAAGGCGATGGGCGGGGATCTCGAGGTCGAAAGCCAGCCTGGACAGGGCAGCGTGTTTCGCTTCGAGGTGAAGTTCGCCTACGAGCCAACCAACAGGCGCAACCTCGTGCCGCTCAAGGAGCTGGAGGGTCGGCGCGTGTTGGTCATCGACGATACCCGCCTCAATCGACGCATTATGCGCGAGGTGCTCGACAACTGGGGGATGGAGGTGGTCCTCGCCCCCGGGGGCGGCCCCGGGCTGGCCCGCCTCAGGGAGGCCGAGGCAGCCGGAGAGCCCTTCGACCTGGTGCTGCTCGATCAGGTCATGCCGCATATGAACGGCAAAGAGGTCGCCGAGGCCATCTGCGGTGATGATTTGCTCGATGCGGTGCCGATTATTCTGATGTCCTCGGCGGGGCTCGTTCCTCTCGAGCCGGGTCAGTACGAGGAGTTCGGGGTCGTTCGAAACCTGACCAAGCCCGTCAAGCAGCTCGAGCTGCTCGACGCCGTCGGTGAGGCGTTGGGGATCAGCGTCGAAAGAGAACACCCGGACTCCTCGCGCGGGAAGTTGGGCGAGCCGGTCGACCGACCGCTGGAGGTGCTCGTCGCCGAGGATGATCGGGTCAACCAACGCCTCATCGAGCGAGTACTCGACTCACGCGGCCACCACCTGGAGTTGGTCGAAAACGGCCGCGAGGCGGTCGAAAAATTCCAGCCCGGCAGGTACGATATCGTGCTCATGGACGTACGCATGCCCGAGGTCGACGGCTTCGAGGCCACCCGGCGCATTCGCCGGCTCGAAGAACCCGGCGACACCCGAACGCCGATCATCGCCATGACCGCCCACGCCATGAAGGGCGACCGTGAGCGGTGCCTGGAGGCGGGTATGGACGATTATATCGCCAAGCCGGTCAAGGCCGACGCGCTGTATCAGATCATCGAATCGATCACTCGCCCAGAGAGCGAAGAAGACATCTCGAACACCGAACCACCTCAGCAGGAGAGACCGACATGAGCAGCTCAGCTCGCCCGCCCAATGAAGAGGTACTCGATTGGCAGCAAGCGCTCGACCGCGTCGACGGCAGCGAGGAGACCCTCGTAGAACTCGTCGAGATATTCTTGGAGCAATGGCCCGAGATGATGGATGAGATCGAACAAGGGGTCGCCCGCTCCGACTACGAAAACCTGCGCCGGGCCGCCCACACCCTCAAGGGCTCGGCGTCGATCTTCGGGGCCCGCCCGGTGGTCCAAGTCGCCGATCGTCTGTCCGATATGGCCCGCGACCAGGAACTCGACGGGGCCGAGGTGGAGCTTCGAAAGCTCCAAGATGAGATGGACCGGTTGGTCCCCGTCATGCAGCAACGGGTGTGAGGGCATCTAGTGCATCGGCACGGCCAGGCGCACCGGGTGGGGGGCGACAGACCACTCGATTGTTCGCTCGTAGCCGGCGCCGTCACCGGCGACCTGATAGGGCATCGAGCGGCCGCTGACCTCGATGCGCGCGCTGTTGATCAGGAAGTCGCGCATATCTTTGGCGGGGAATTCACCCTTCCAGAATTTGTGCAGGTGGCTGAGCATCCAGGGCACCGAGCCGTTGTAGCAGCGCAATTGGGCGAAGCCTGCGCGCTTCGTCGCGTGCGGAAACATCCGGATCTTAAAGCCCCAATAGGGAATCGTGGACGTGCCGCACACGGTCGTTTTGCCCTCGAATAAAATATCGCCCTTGCCGTGGGTTTGCAGCACCGTGCCCGATTGGTCGATGCTAAACGCCTGGTCGCCGGTATTGGTGATGCGCACGTCGACCGGCTTTCGGCGCATCGCCTTGGGGATGGTCCGCGAGACGAGCGAGGCGACGTAGCCCCCCATGCCGGTGGCGTAATTCTCCACCGCCGTGTCACGCACCACATCCTTGAGCCACTCGTAATCGTTGAGCACCTCGGCGTCGGTGCCGACCCCGGCGAAGGGAAAGAGTCCCTCGGGTCCCTTGAGCATATCGACCTCGTGGACCACCAGCGGCGCACCGGCGCGCAGCGCGCGCAGATCCTCGGTGACCGGTCCGGCCCCCAAAAAGGTGGCGATGGCGTTGCCGGTGCCCATGCGCAGCACGCCCACCGGCGGCGCCTCGTCGCGCTCGATGGCGCCCTTGTCGATACGCTCCTCGATGGCCGACATCAAATAGCAGATCGTGCCGTCGCCGCCGCCGGTGAAGATGGCGTCGTAATCGTCGACCAAGAGCTTGTCGACGGTGTGCTCGGCCTGGCGAAAATCATCGGTCAGGAACAGGTCCTGGGAGGTCACGAAGCGCTGGATATCTCCATGCAGCTTGCCGGTCCAGCCCTTCGCACGCGCGTTGAGCAGGACCGCATAGCGGCCCGGCGTTCTGACGACGCGAACACGATTTGTACTCTTTGTATTCGAAGGTGTGGTCATTTATCCATGCTGCAAATTCACGGCACGGCCGCGACGCGACGATTCGTGGTAGGCGAGGGTGAGCATCAAGAGTTGCTGGGCCTCTTCGCCGCCCAGGAGCGGATCGTCCTCGCCGAGGCAGGCGCCGATAAAGTTTCGGGTCGCCCGCACAAAGCTGTCCTCGAAGGCCGACGACTTCTGGCCGTAGAAGACCTTGCGGCTGTCGCGGCGCAGCTCGACGGGGCTCTCCAGCTGGGTCGGATCGGAGCTTCGGATGATGTGGATGTCGCCTCGAGTGCCGCCGACGGTGATGTTGAGCTCCAGAGGATGATAATCGGTGCGAAGCTTGCGCTCGGGGGCATAGTTGAGGTGCAGCGAGCCGTAGCACTCCTGCTGGAAATGCTTCCACATCGCCACCGTCGGCGTGTCGAGGATGATATTCTCGGCCACCTCGGTCTCGCCTCGCCACACGTCGACCTTGTCGACGGTGCCGATGAGGAATAGCGAGATGCAAAAGGTCTGATAGCCCACGTCGAAGAGCATCGGCGAGCCACCCGACAGCTGGGCGTCGAAGCGCCACATATTCTCGCCGCCGGTATGAAAGTCCCACACGCCGCTGGTCGCCTTGCCGATATTGGCCGAGATGCGGATATTATTCGGCCGACCGATCTCGCCGGCGTCGATGAGGTTGCGGGCGTCCAGAAGCGGCTTATAGAACAGGCAGGGCTCGTAGACCTGCAAGATCTTGCCGGCCTGCCTGGAGGCTTTGATGACCTCGGTGGCCTCTTCGTGGGACAGGGCGATGGGCCGCTCGACACACACATGCTTGCCGGCGTGCAGCGCGTCGATCGCCTGCGAGGCGTGCAGATGGTGCGGGGTGAGGATCTCGATGGCGTCGATCTGCTCGTTTTGGAGCATCTCGGCGTAATCGCTATAATACGCCTTGGCACCCCAATCCAGCGAGCGGCTGATCGCACGGTCCTCGTCGCGGTCGCAGACCGCAAAGATCTCGGCGCGCGGATCTTTTTCATAACCTTTTGCGTGCAGGTCCGCGATGCTGCCCGCGCCCACGATACCGACCTTCAACTTTGCCATGCACTGCTCCCGTGCGGATTCAAGGGTGTCGCACTACTGCCACCTTATAACTTTGGGGGTCGCGCATTGTCAAAGAACAGGCGCCTACGGCGCTCTGAGAGAGTGAGAAAGTAAGAGAGTCAGAGAGTTAGAAAGACCCTTCGAGACCGCCGAGAGCAGTAGCTGTATCTAACTTTCTCACTTTCTCACTGTCTTACTATCTTAGTTGGCTTGTCGGTGGCGTGGGATGTCAGGTATTCGTGTACATGCGCCCCTGATGCCCAGAAGTGAGTTCATGTCCGCGAATTTATGCCCAAATTGCGACCAGCCCAACCCGCCCGAAGAGGTGGTTTGCCGGCATTGTGGCCTCACCTTGCCGGCTCTGCGCGACGAGGCTACCGAGACCACGCGGCCGGAGGCGCGTCGCGCGGAGTTGGTGGGCACGCAGCAATTATTCGCCATCTCCGACGAATTGCTCGGGGCGCGCGCGGCTCGAGAAGACCGGCCCGCCGGTGACCAGCCCGTCAGTGACCAGTCCGACCGGCCACAGCCAGACCAGCCCCGCAAAACAAGCACTGACGAGGCCGGCCCGACCCAGCCGGCCCGCTCGGGCGAGCGCTCGCACCACCAGACCGTGGCCGAGCTGCCCAAAGCCGATTCCACCAGCCAGATCGAGCGCAGTCGGATCCCCGGCCTCGCCGAACCGTCAGCAGTCGAGCCCATCGACGAGGACGCCGATGTGCTTCGCGTTGGCTATGACGACGACAACGACCTGGTCATCCCGCGTCCGCAGGTCAGCGCCCATCACGCACGCATCGCCCGAACGAACGGGCGCTTTATTCTCGAGGACCTCAACTCCACCAACGGCACCAGCGTCAACGGCCAACGCGTCGATCGCGTCCAAATTCAGCCGGGCGATCGCATCGGCCTGGGCAGCTACCAATTCGTCTTCGACGCCGAGATCGCACGGCGACTCGACAGACGGAGCAGCCAAATGGCGGCGACGCAGGCGCTGCAGGCGGTGGCCCCGACCGGTCGAGACACGCCTCGAAAGCCGGTGGTCATCGGCCGCGACGCCGACTGCGAGATCGTCCTCGACGCCCCACAGATATCACGGCGCCACTGCCGGCTGACTCCGACGCCAAGCGGCTGGAAGCTCGAGGACCTGGGAGCCGCCAACGGTACCTTCGTCAACGATCGCTTCCACCAGGTCGAGCAGGCGCACGTGAGCGAGGACGACGTGCTCTTTTTGGGCAGCTACCGCTTCCCGGTCAGTCGCGTGCGTGAGTTCATCGAGGCGGGCACCCAGTCGGTCCAGCCCGGCCAGGTCGCCCTGCCGCTGGACAAAGAGATCATCACCATCGGCCGCGGCCCCGAAAACGACGTCGTCCTCGACGGCCCCCAGATCTCGCGCAATCACGCGCGCATCGTGCGCGGCGACGACGCGGTGATCCTCGAAGACCTGGGCAGCGCCAACGGCACCTTCGTCGACGGAAAGCGCATCGACCGCGCCGAGCTGGAGTCCGGCCAGGCGGTCAGCTTCGGCTCCTACGCCATCCGCCTGGACCTGGCCCGCGGCACCATCCAGAAGAGCTACCGCGGCGACATCCTACTGCAGGCCGAGAATATCCGCGTTGAATTCGGCGAGGGCGACCAGAAGGTGCGCATCCTCGACGGGGTGTCTTTTACGGTCTATCCGACCGAATTCGTCGGGCTGTTGGGACCGTCGGGCGCCGGCAAGACCACCCTGCTGATGGCGCTGATCGGCTACCTGAGCCCCAATTACGGCCGAACCCTGGTCAACGGCGACGACCTTGCCACCCACTACGACCGCTACCGCGGCGCGATCGGCTACGTCCCCCAGGAAGATATCATCCACAGCGAGCTGACCGTCTGGGAGGCGCTGTATTATACGGCCAAGTTGCGGCTGCCGCCGGACACCACCGACGACGAGATCAACGGCCGCATCGAGCAGGTCCTGGCGGACCTCGAGATCTCCGACACCCGCCACGTGCGCATCGGCTCTCCGGAGCAAAAGGGCATCTCGGGCGGCCAGCGAAAACGGGTCAACTTGGCCCTCGAGCTGCTCACCGAGCCCAGCCTGCTATGCCTCGACGAGCCCACCAGCGGGCTGGCCAGCGAGGACGCCGCCAACGTCATGAAGCTGCTCAGGAAACTCGCCGACGGCGGCCGCACCATCCTGTTGACGATCCACCAGCCCTCCCAGCGCGTCTATCGGATGATGGATAACGCGCTATATCTGGCCGCCGGCGAGCAGGTCTACTACGGGCCGGCGTATCCGGACTCGATGTTTTATTTCAATCCGGATATCCGCCCCAACAGCCCGGAGGCCGAGGAGATCTTGGCCGACCCGGGCTCGTGCATGCGCCCGCTGGTCGAGGCCAAGCGCGCCGGCGAGCCCATGGAGACCTTCGCGGCGCGCTATCGACAGAGCGGCTACCACGAGGAGTTCGTCCGCGAGCGGCGCAAAAACCGCCAGGGCGTGCGCCTGACCGGCTCCAGCGAGCGCAAGCCGCCGCGCTTCAGCCTGCGCCAGTGGCTGACCCTGTCCAGACGCTACCTGGACATCAAGCTCAAGGACCGCGTGGGCACGGCCATCCTGCTGGTGCAGGCCCCGATCGTCGCCATCCTGCTCGACCTGGTCTTCGCCAGCGAGTCGGCCGGCGTCTTCGGCCGGCTGATGCATCTGCCGTTTTCGCTCTTTTTGCTGGTCGTCGCCGCGGTGTGGTTCGGCTGCTCGAACGCCGCCCGCGAGATCGTCAGCGAGCAGGCCATCTACCGCCGCGAGCGCATGGTCAACCTGTCGATCCTGGCCTACGCGGGCAGCAAATTCGCGGTGCTCGGCTTCTTATGTTTTCTGCAGTGCTTGATGCTGCTCACGATCACCTATTTCGTGCTCGATATCTGGGGCAACCCCTTCATACACCTGGGCGTTCTATGGCTGTGCTCCCTGGCCGGCCTGGGCATGGGCCTGATGCTCTCGGCGCTGGTGCGCACCTCCGAGGCCGCCATCGCCCTGGTCCCCATCCTGCTCATCCCGCAGGTCATCCTGGGCGGCGCGATCATGCCCATCGACAAGATGAACCCCCCCACCC
>CAYLTX010000185.1:0-12650 GCA_964386725.1 uncultured Bradymonadales bacterium
GGAGGGGGGCGAGGAAAGAGGGGGAGGGAAGAATCAACGAGCTCGCCGGTCGACCGGCGAGCCCGGGATGACGGCTCAACGCTCCCAGTTGGGGGCGAAGCTCGGGTCGATGATGCGCTCGCCGCGGTCGAGTTGGCGGATCTGCTGCATCTGGTCGGCGGTGAGTTCGAAGTCGAAGATGTCGAGGTTCGCCTCGCGGTGCTCGGCGCTGGCCGCGCGCGCTCATTCCTGGGTGGAGGCTGACTTGTCCATGGGCACGGCGAGCACCGAGGAGGGCATCCGGCGGAGCACGCGGGTGGCGACGCTGCCGAGCACGACGCGCTGGAAGCCCGAGTGTCCGTGTGTGCCCATGCAGATGAGATCGACGCCTTCCTCATCGGCGACGGACTCGATGGCGTCGGCGGCCGAGCCGATCCGCATCAGCTCGTCGTGTTCGACGCCTTCGAGGTCAACGGCCTCGACGAATTCGTCGAGCTGGCTCCATTTTTGGCTCTCCAGGATGTTGACGGTTTCGGCCGGCGGCTGCAGGTCGAGCAGCGCGAGGCTGGCCGTCGGGAGGACGAAGGAGTGCATGATCAGAAGACGCGCGTTCTCCTCGCGGGCCAATTCGACGGCCGTCTCGAGGCTGCGTCGGCTGCTCTCCGATAGATCCACCGGCGCCAGGACCGTCTTGAATCCCTCGGTGGGCGCATCCGGGGCGACCGCGAGGATGGGCACCGGGCTGGTTCGAATGACCCGCTCGGCGGTGCCGCCGAGCACGGCTTTTCTGATCCGACCGCCGCCGATGGCGCCCACGACCACGATGTCGGCGCCGCTGCGCTCGGCAGCAGCGATGATACCGTTGGCGGCGCTGTCGAGCTCGACGAGATACTCGACCTGATCAGGCCGCTGGTCGGCGTCGAGCGTCTCGTCGACGGTCTTGACCAGGCGCGCCTTTGCCACGCGGCGGATCTGGTCGGGGACCTCCCATGGTGTCTGGACCAGATGGCGCCAGAAGGCGTCCTCGTCAGCCGACGCCACACAGTGGACTGCGACCAGGGGAACCTGTCGCTCGCGTGCCATATGGGCGGCGAGGCGAAGGGCGTTATTCGAATGTTTCGAGAAATCCACTGCGACGAGTACACTCATATCTTGCAACCTCACCAGAGCATGATGACAAATTTTTCGCCCCATATCTCGAACGGGACGTGCACGTGATCGATCCAGGCGTTGGCCGCCATTGAGACCATCAGCAACCAGAGACCCGACACCAGGATGGCAAAGGGTACCATCCGTTGGCCGAATCTTCGCACCGCCGGTGTACATACTAGGGGAGCGGTGCCCGTCAAGAGAAGAACCGGCGTGGTCAACGCGACCAGCCCCACCATGATCAGGCCACCGTGCAGGGGACTGGCCGTCGAGGCGGACAGCCCGAGCACCCAGAACATGAGCATGCACGGCAGCAGGCCGAGCACCGCGCCGAAGCCCATCATCTGCAGCGCGCCGCGGCGCGGGACGAATTTGCGCACACGTCGCAGCGCGCCGGCCACAAAGCGGCCGATCGCCGAGTCGGTCGACCTCGGCGTCGAGCGCCGAAGTAGCCTGGCCACCGGCCCGAGCTTTGCGATGCCCGCCAAGATAAGCGCCACGGCGACGATCAACCCGGCGACACGGGTTAGCTGACCGATGGAAGCCTCCACCGCAGCCCCCGCGGCGCCGGCGGAGGCGCCGAGGATCAAATAGGTCGCGGCGCGCCCCGTCTGGTAGGCGAGCACGTGGCCGGTGCGCTGGCGCAGCCGGTCCCACCACCCTCCGTGAGTCTCTTGTGTGGCCACCAGACTCCCCACGATTGGGCCGCACATGCCCGAGCAGTGTACGGTGACCCACAAAAGACCGAGTCCGAGGAGTTGAGTGTACTGGGGGAGGTACTCTTCCATTGTACGTGCCTGCGTGGTGAGTCACTGATCAGAACCGGCCACTGGACGTCCGGCCGTCGAACTGCCTTTATACTCAGCATGACTCATGCCACCTTTGCCAGCGCAAAAGGCAAATCTTGCGCGTTTGGGATGGGTTTGGAAGGTGCGGGGTGCGCAATATATGCGTTTGGGTGAAAAAGTGGGCAAAGTTTGCGCCGCCCCAGTCCGTCGACGCTTGGAGATTTGGGCTCCCTACGCCCGTCCATCGCACGGATTCCAAAGTTTGGTTCACGTTGGCATAGAACGTGAACTGCCGCCGCACTGCCCGCTCGATGCGCCCCCAATTACGGGCCAGGCGCAATGGAACGGATCGAAGAGTGATAGTGATCACATTGACGCGACGAAACTGAGACAGGAGGGCGCTCCCCATGAGTTCAGGGACGAGTGCAGGCACTGGCGCAAACCAAACGCGCCTCGAAAAAATACGTTACGATGACAAGATCGTCCGGATGTTCATCTGGGCGACGATGGTCTGGGGCATCGTCGGGATGACCATGGGGGTGATCATCGCGCTGCAGCTTGCGTGGTGGCCAGCCAACGTGGGTGAGTATTTCACCTTCGGAAGGTTACGGCCGTTGCACACCAACGCGGTCATCTTCGCCTTCGCCGGCAACGCCATTTTCGCGGCGGTCTATCACTCCTCCCAGCGGTTGCTGAAAGCGCGCATGTTTAGCGACGCGATGAGCAAGTTCCACTTCTGGGGCTGGCAGTCCATTATCACGGCGGCGGCCATAACCCTGCCGCTGGGGTTCACGCAGACCCACGAGTACGCCGAGTTGGAGTGGCCCATCGACATCGCCATCACGGTGGTGTGGGTGGTCTTTGCGGCGAACTTCTTTTTGACGATCAAAAACCGTCGCGAAAAGCATATGTACGTGGCGATCTGGTTTTATATCGCCAGCATCGTCACCATCGCGATCCTGCACATCTTCAACAACCTGGTAGTGCCGGTTGGCATGTTCAAAAGCTATCCGGTCTTCGCCGGCGTACAGGACGCGCTCATCCAGTGGTGGTACGGCCACAACGCGGTCGCCTTCGTGCTGACCACGCCGTTTTTGGGGTTGATGTATTATTATCTGCCCAAGGCCGCCGACCGGCCGATCTTTTCGTATAAGCTGAGTATCGTTCACTTCTGGTCGCTGATCTTCATCTATATCTGGGCCGGCCCGCACCACCTGCATTATACGGCGTTGCCCGAGTGGGCGTCGACGCTGGGGATGATCTTCTCGATCATGCTGTGGATGCCGTCATGGGGCGGCATGATCAACGGACTGTTCACGCTGCGCGGAGCCTGGCACAAGCTCAGGGACGACCCGGTCCTCAAATTCTTCGTGGTGGGCATCACCTTCTATGGCATGTCCACCTTCGAGGGGCCGATGCTGTCGGTCAAAGCAGTCAACTCGCTGAGCCACTACACCGACTGGACCATCGGCCACGTCCACGCAGGCGCGTTGGGCTGGAACGGGTTTATGACCTTCGGCATGATCTATTGGCTGATTCCGCGCATGTGGAAGACCAAGCTATATAGCAAGGCCCTGGCCAACGCCCACTTCTGGATCGGCACCATCGGCATCCTCGTCTATATCATCGCCATGTACAGCTCGGGCATCACCCAGGGGCTGATGTGGCGCGCCTTCGACGAGACCGGTCGCCTGATGTACCCGGACTTCATGGAGACCGTCGTTGCGGTCGTACCCATGTACTGGGTGCGCGTGGTCGGCGGGAGCCTGTATCTGACCGGCGTGCTGATCGGCGCGTTCAATATGTTCATGTCGATTCGCAACGCCCCCAAAGACCTGCCCGACCCCGAGGTCGAGGTGCCCGTGCCGAGCTGGCGCATGAATGCGTCTGCCGAAGACCAGGCCCCCGTCAATACCTATGACGAGGCGCTGCATCGTCTGCAGGCCAAGCTCAAGGACGGCTGGCACCGCTTTTTGGAGGGATGGCCGCTGGTGTTCACCGTGTTGACCACCATCGCGGTGCTCGTCGGTGGAGCCGTCGAGATCATCCCCACGTTCATGATCGACAGCACCGTGCCGCGCATCGAGTCGGTCAAGCCGTATACCCCGCTCGAGCTCGAAGGGCGCGATATCTACATCCGCGAGGGCTGCGTGCAGTGTCACTCGCAGATGGTGCGCCCGCTTCGCCAGGAGATCGAGCGCTACGGCGAGTACTCCAAGGCCGGCGAGGCCATCTACGACCGGCCGTTTTTGTGGGGCTCGAAGCGCACCGGGCCGGACCTGGCACGCGTGGGTGGCAAGTACCCCGACTTGTGGCACGTGCGCCACATGGAGGATCCGAGGTCGACCAGTCCCAACTCGATCATGCCGCCGTATCCGCATCTTCTGGAAAAGGAGATCGACTTCGACGGCATGACCAAGAAGCTCGAGGTCCAGGCGATGCTCAACGTGCCTTATACGGCCGCTGACATCGACAACGCCGCCGAGGACGCTCGTTCTCAGGCCGCACAGATCGCCGCCGGCGTCGAGGAGCAGCAGGGCTACTCGGGACTCGAGGACCGCGAAATCACCGCGTTGGTCGCTTATCTGCAACGGCTAGGAGCCGACCTCAAGAAGGAAAACGGCGAGCAGCAGAGCACCAATGGCGCAGCTAATGGAGGTAGGTAATGAAGCGAGAAGTCATGGAGAACGCAGGGCTCGAGATCTTCGCCGAAGTCGGCCTGATCCTATTTGTCCTGGGCTTTGTATTCGTGATTGCGCGCGTCCTCCTCATCAAGCGTGAGGAGGTCGAGCACCTGGAAAATCTTCCCCTCGATGAGAACGCTGAAGGCGGCGCGTAAGGATAGAATCGATGAGTAGTCAAACAAATAGTAGCGATCGAGCGTCGGACTCCAAATACTCCGACGAGCTTCTCGACCACGATTACGACGGCATCCAGGAGTACGACAACCCGATGCCCGGCTGGTGGAAGTGGCTGTTTTATATCACGATCATGTGGTCGGCGATCTATCTGGTTGGTATCAATATGGGCTATTTGCCCAGCTATGAGGACGACCTGGCAGACGGTCAGGCCGAGTTGCAGGCGATGCGCGATCAACACCAGCAGGAGTCTCCGAGTGTCGACGCCACGTTTTTGGCTGAGGCGGCCGACGATTCCGCAAAGGTCGATCAGGGCGCGCAGGTCTATTCGACCACTTGCGCCTCATGCCACGGACAAAATGGCGAGGGCCTCATCGGCCCGAACCTGACTGACGAGTACTGGATTCACGGCGGCTCGCTGTCGGAGATCTACTCGGTGGTCAAAGGCGGCGTCACCGAGAACGGCATGCCGGCCTGGGAGGGCCCGCTGAGCCAGGATGAGATGGTCGCCGTGGTCGCGTATGTCGACTCCATCCAGGGCAGTGATCCTGCCGGGGCCAAAGAGCCCGAAGGCGAACCCTACGAGGCGCAGTAAAGCCATGAGTACTAGACCGAGCGCGGACAACAAAGACCGGGCCATTCCCAAGGCCACCGACCAAGTGCTGTCGACGATGACGCTCGACGGCAAACGCCGCTGGCTATACCCGGTGCTGAGCAAGGGCAAGCATTTTTGGCGACGCCTGATCACGGCCGTGGCACTTATTGCGCTCTTCCTGGCGCTTCCGGTGGTCGAAGTCGGCGGCAACCCGGCCGTCTTCTTGGATGTCATCCACCGGGAGTTCCACTTCTTCGGTCTGACCCTCTATCCGACCGACACCATCATTTTGATGGTCTTTTTGCTGCTCTGCTTCGTGGGTATCGTCATGCTCACGGCGCTGCTCGGGCGGGTCTGGTGTGGTTGGGGGTGTCCGCAGACCATCTATATGGAGTTTGTCTTCCGACCGATCGAGCGGCTCATCGAGGGCCGCGAGATGAAGCGCAAGCGCCGCGACGAGGGGCCCTGGAACGCCGACAAAATCTGGCGCAAGGCGCTCAAGTGGAGCATCTTTGCGGCCATCGCCGTGTTTTTATCGCACGCATTCCTGGCATATTTTGTCAGCTGGGACGCCTTGCTCGCCTGGGCGGGCGGCTCGCCCACCGAGCACTTCGGGGTGTTTACGGCGATGTTGTTGGTCTCCGGGCTGATCTTTTTCGACTTTGCCTACTTTCGCGAGCAGATGTGTACCATCACCTGCCCCTATGCTCGCATTCAATCGGCGCTGCAGGACGATGAGTCGATGATCGTCGCCTACGACCCCAACCGCGGCGAGCCCAGAGGCCGGCGCACCCGCGCGCTTCGCAAGAAGGAAAACGCCGGCGTCGAAATCTCGCTGGGCGACTGCATCGACTGCGGCGCGTGCGTGCGCACCTGCCCGACCGGCATCGATATCCGCGACGGCCTCCAGATGGAGTGCATCGGTTGCACCCAGTGCATCGACGCGTGCAACGATATTATGGACGGTATCGGAAAGCCCCAGGGGCTGATTCGATATACCTCCGAGCGCGCCCTCGAGAAGCACGAGGCGGCGCGCATCGTTCGCCCGCGCACCGTCGCCTATGGCGCGCTGTGGGTGGGTCTATTGGTCGCGTTAACGCTATTCGTCGGCGGTCGTGAGCCGCTGAGTGTCGACGTGGGGCGGGTCACCGGCGCACCGTATACTGTCCTCAAAGACGACACGGTGGCCAACCGTCTGCGCTTTCGACTGCGCAATCAGAGCGGCAGCTCTCAGAGCTTCCATATCGAGCCGCTCTCCCCGGAGGGCCTCGAAATCAAGATGATGGGCGCGCCCGACATCACCCTCGAGCACGGCCAGATGGAGCGTGTCGAGGCGTGGATCGTCGTCCCCAGAGAAGTCCTCGGTGGCAGCGGCAATGTCGGAGCCCGGTTTCGTGTCGAGGGCTCCCAAGGTCTGGCCAAGGAGGTCGACTTCCGACTCCTGGGGCCTTCAACAGACAGCCAATAAGGCGCGAGCCTCCTATCTAACTAAGGTGCACATCGTGTTCGGTATCCCTGATAAATATTTTTGGCCTGGTTTGATCATCACGCTGCTGGCCTCGAGTGTGATCTGGTGGGTGGGCATGTTATTTGTCGCCAAGTCCGGCGACGGGCCGCAGGTCGTCGAAAATTATTATCAGCGCTCGGTCGACCACGAGGATGTGACCGCCGCGCGGCGCGCCGCGGTGGAGGTCGGCTGGAAGCTCGACGTCGATTGGTCCACCCAGCAGGACCAGGGCGTGCGGCTGCACGTCGTCGACCAGTCCGGTGAGCCCGTCGAAGGAATCGAGGGCAGCGTCGAACTTCGACGCCCGGAGATCGCCGGAGCGTTCGGTCGCAGCCAACTCGAGCCGGTCGAAGGACACCCGGGTTCTTATCAAATCGACATCGCTCCCGATCGCAGCGGGTTGTGGGACGTGGTCGTGGAGGCCGACCACTCCGGCCAGCAGCTCCGCTATGAGCTGCGCCAAGAGGTCGCATTGTGAGCACCCCCGAGCCATCACATCGCGTCGAATGCACCCATTGCGGCCTCGATGTGCCCGGCTCCCCCCAGGGACCGGGGCCGCATTTTTGCTGCCCGGGATGTCGCGCCGTCTACGGCGCTCTGCACCAGGCCGGCCTCGAGGAATTCTACGATTTTCGCCAGGTCGACGGGCGCACCCCGGACTCGCCGATCGGCGACCAACTCCCCCAGGCACGTCCTGATTTCGACGCCGATTGGTATACCGAAAACCACACCCAGAAGCTCGAAGACGGCACGTGTGAGGCCGAGCTGTACCTGGAGGGTGTCCACTGCGCGGGCTGCGTCTGGATCACCGAGCGTATGCCCCGGTACCTCGACGGGGTGCTCGACTCGCGGCTGGACCTGGCCCGAGCGCGCCTGACGGTGCGCTGGGATCCCGAGCAGACCAAGCTGTCTTCGGCCGCCGGCTGGCTGACCCGCTTTGGCTACGCGCCGCATCCTATTCGCGGCGAGAGAGACGACGCGCGCACTCGTGGCGAGCGAAAACTGCTCTTTAAGGTCGGGGTCTCCTGGGCGCTGGCCGCCAACGTCATGTTGCTCGCCTTCGCGCTATATGCGGGGCTCGACTTCTCCAACGACGCCGGGCTCACCGGCTCGGTGCGCTGGCTGAGCCTGGTCTTGTCGGCCGGCTCGGTCGTCTATGGCGGCTCGCAATTCTTCCGCCGCGCTGCCGTGTCGGTCGGCTCGTTATTCTCCCAGCGCGGATGGGACGGGCTGTTCAAGCTGTCCATGGACGTGCCCATCTCGCTGGGCATCGCGGTTGGCTGGGGACATAGCGCCTGGGCGACGGTGACGGGGAGCGGTGAGGTCTGGTTCGACTCCATCGCCGTGCTTATCGCCGCGCTTCTGACCGCCCGTTGGCTGCAGGTGCGCGGCCGGCGTGCAGCCGGAGACGCCGCCGATAGGCTGTTGTCGCTGGTCCCCACGACTGCCCGGCGTGTGACCGGACAAGATGAACCTCAGCAGGTCGCCGTCGAGGAACTCGTGCCGGGCGATATCGTCGAGGTGCGTCCCGGCGAGGTCGTGCCGGTCGACGGGGCACTTCTGACCGAACAAACAAGCGCCCACCGCGCGGTGCTCACCGGTGAGAGCCGCCCCGAGCGGGTCCGCCGTGGCGAGACCATGCACGCCGGCGAGACCAATATGGGGTCGCTGGTGCGGCTTCGGGTCGACGCGGTCGGCGACGATACCCGGGTCGGCAAGCTGCTGGCCTGGGTCGAGGAGCGCTCGAAAAAGCGCGCGCCCATCGTCCAACGGGCCGACCGTATGGGCGGGGCGTTCGTGGTGCTGACGCTTTTGGCGGCCGCGATCACCGCCGTGGTCTGGTGGCAGCTCGACCCCTCCAGAGCCGTGGCCCATGTGGTGGCGCTGCTGGTGGTTGCTTGTCCCTGCGCGCTGGGCATGGCCACGCCGCTCGCGCTGGCTGTCGGCGTGGGTCAGGCGGCCAGAGAGGGCATCTATATCAAGCACGACGATGTGCTCGAGGCGCTGGCCGATGTGGGATGGATCGTGCTCGACAAGACCGGCACGCTCACCGAGGCCCAGATGAAGGTGACCGAGGCGACCGGGGCCCCCGAGGCCATCGCGCTCGCTGCAGCGCTCGAGGCTCATAGCAATCACCCCATCGCCGCAGCGCTGGTCGATTACGCAGAGCAGCGCGAAGACGGCGCGCAAAATATGCGTGAGGCATCGTCGCGTGCGCAAAAAATGCACGCCAAGGTGGAGCGAGTCGAGGAACACGCGGGCGCTGGCCTCTGTGGCAGGGTTGAAGATAAAGATATTTGCGTTGGACGGCCCGATTGGGTAGCCCAGAGGGCGACAGCGTCGGAAAAGTTTTCGCTCGACGAGCGCGTCGAGCGAATGACCGCCCGCGGATCTACTCCGGTCGCGGTCGCCGTCGACGGACGAGTGGAGGCTGTATTAGGCGTCGGAGACCCGGTGAGAGGCGAGGCGGCGAAATTTTTGCGCGAGCTCAAACGTCGTCAGATCGAGCCGATCGTGCTGTCTGGCGATCACTCGAAGGTCGTCGAGCACGTGGCCGAACAGCTTGGAATCGCAGCGGAAAATGCCCACGGCGGAGTCTCACCCGAAGGCAAAGCCGCCTTCATCGAGCAACTCAAGGACCGCGGCGACCGCAAGGTGGCGATGGTCGGTGACGGCGTCAATGACGCGGCGGCGTTGCAGCTCGCCGACATTGGCATCGCCGTCGACGGCGGCGCCGAGGCGAGCCTGGTCGCGGCCGACGTCTTCATGACTCGACCCGGTCTAGAGCCGGTTTACGCGCTGGTTCAGGGCTCTCAGAAGGTCATGGGCGTGGTCCACAGAAACCTGTGGATGTCGGCCGGATATAACGCGTTGGCGGTTTTCGCCGCTGGATTTGGTCTGATTGGCCCGTTAATTGCAGCGGTTGCAATGCCAACGAGCTCGATCGCAGTGGTGGTCTCATCATTGATACAGAGTTCGTTCGGCAAACGGCGAGCCGATCGGCAAATGAGTTGTCCCACATGGAGCGGTGAGCCCGATGAGCATCCTATATCTGCTGATTCCCCTGGCCCTGTTGATAGTAGCGGGGGCGATAGTCGCCTTCTGGTGGGCGACGCGCAGCGGCCAATTTGACGATTTGGAGACGCCGGCTGTCCGCATCCTGCTCGACGAGGATGAGTGACCAGCGAGAGAGAGGCTCGCCGATGGCGACCAAACTCGAGCGAAGAATCCCCCAGTCCAAGCGCACGCAGCAAGGAGTTCAGAGACAAGAAAACATGCATTTCTTCGAAGAAATCAAGGATTATATCGGCTTTAGCGACGAGGACGCCGCTCGTCTCGAGAAGCTACGGCCTGTGGTTGAGCCGCATTTTGCGCAGATCGTCGATCATTTCTATACCTCGCTCAACCAGAACCAGCGTGCCCGGGACGTGTTCAGCGGCCCAGAACAAATCGAGCGGCTGCGTCACAGCCTCTACGGGTGGATGGAACAGGTGTTCAGCGGGACCTACGATGACGCCTATTTCCGGCATCGCCAACACGTCGGTCAAGTCCACGTGGACGTGGGATTGCCGCCCCAATTTATGTTCGGGGCGATGAATATCATCCGCATCGGCTTGCTGCGGGTGATTCAGGACAGCGACGATCCTCTGGTCGACGAAGTTTGTCACCCCCGAGAGGCATGCGTCGAGAGCATCGACCGCATCTTGGATCTCGAGTTGACGATCATGACCCAGGCCTACTGGGACAAGTTGATGGAGATGAAGCTCGAGATTCCCTCGGCCCTCGCTACGGGGCTGGCCCACGAGATCCGCAACCCGCTGAACACGATGGGTCTGCAATTGACCCTGCTCGACCGGCGGATTCGCGACGTGGCCAAGGTCGACGATGCCGCAGAAGACCGCATCTCGCCGATCGTCGAGGCGCTGCGCGGTGAATTGGATCGCATCCGTACGCTGACCACCGAGATTATGGATTTCTCCAAGCCGGTCGAGGTCACTCCGACTTGGCACGACGCCACCGAGGTGCTCGACGAACTCGTCCGGCTCCACGGGCCGTCTTTGGAGACCTCCGACATCACGTTGAAGACCCGCCTCGAGGGCGATGCGCGCATCTATTGCGATATGGATCGCATGCGCCAGGTGCTCGTCAACCTGTTGACCAACGCCGTCGAGGCGATCGACGAAGGCGGGACCATCTCCGTCGAGATCGAAAACGCTGATTACGGCACCATCTTGAGCGTCGCCGACACCGGCGAGGGGATGGCGCCGGCGCTCAAATACCGCATTTTTGACCTGTTTTTTACGACCAAGGCGGCCGGCACCGGGATCGGATTGCCGATCGTCAAAAAAATCATCGAAGCCCACGGCGGCTCCATCGACCTCACGTCTCAGCCCGGTAAGGGGACCAAATTCACGGTCTTCTTACCCCGACCGGAGATCAAGCAATGACAACTCAAACCGCACCAAACGAAACGATGAACGAGACGAGCGAAAACCGAGGACGCATCCTGATCGTCGACGACGAGCAGCATGCCCGCGAAGCGTTGAGTGTGCTGCTCGAGGAGGACGGCTACGAGGTGCGCGACGCCGCCGACGGGTTCAAGGCGCTGGGCGTGTTGCGTGAGTGGGGAGACTGCGAGTTGCTGGTCACCGACCTGCGCATGCCGGTCATGGACGGGTTGTCGCTGATCAAGAAGGCCAAGGAGGAGTTTCCGGGGCTGACCTGCTTGGTGATGACCGCATTTGGCAGCGTCGAGAACGCGGTCGAGGCGATGAAAACCGGCGCCGATGACTACCTGACCAAGCCGCTGAACTTCGACGCCGTCGAGATCATCATCGACCGGGCCATGGAGCGAACGCGTATGCGCCGGGAGCTCGAGCAGCTTCGAAATGGCGAGTCCAAGGAGCGAACGACCACCCAGATGGTCGGCACCAGCCCGCCCATGCAAAAGCTCAAGTCGATGATCGACCAAGTGGCGACCTCGCGCGCCACGGTGCTGATCACCGGGGAGTCGGGCACCGGTAAGGAGCTGGTCGCCAGGCTCGTCCACGAGCGCAGCGACCGCGCCGACAAGCCCTTCGTCAGGCTGCATTGCTCGGCACTGGCCGAGACGCTGCTCGAGAGCGAGCTGTTCGGCCACGAGAAAGGCGCCTTTACCGGGGCGGCCAACCGCAGAAAGGGCCGCTTCGAGGAGGCCAGCGGAGGCACGCTCTTCCTCGACGAGATCGGCGAGATTCCGCAGGCCACCCAGGTCAAGCTGCTTCGCTTTCTCCAAGAGCGCGAGTTCGAGCGCGTCGGCGGCAACGAGACCATCTCGGTCGACGTGCGCATCATCGCGGCGACCAACCGTGACCTGGCCGAGCAGGTGCGCGACGGAAAATTCCGGGAAGACCTGTACTACCGGCTCAACGTCATCCACCTGAGCACGCCTCCGCTGAGGGTGCGCCGCGGCGATATCGCCCCGCTGGCCAGCCACTTTGTGGCGAAGTACGCCCGGCAGAACGACAAGCATATCGAGGAGATCGACCCGGAGGTGCTCGACGCGCTGGCCGCCTACGATTGGCCGGGCAACGTGCGTGAGCTCGAGAATACCATCGAGCGCGCCGTCGTGCTGGCCAACCGCCCGCGCATCGAAGTGGGCCACCTCCCCGACGACTTCGGCTCGTCGAGCTTCGTCCCCAGCGACCAAATTCGAATCCCCGGCTCGACGCTCGACGATATCGAGCGCTACGCAATTCTCAAGACCTATGAGGCGGCCGGCGGCAGTACCACCG
>CAYLTX010000186.1:0-7137 GCA_964386725.1 uncultured Bradymonadales bacterium
GGTGGGGGTTTTGGGGTTGGGCGGGTGATCGGAGAAAGTTTGGGTGGAGGGGGATTCTCTGTTTGGATCTTTTGTGATTGATTAGGATTCGCCCGGGGCTCCCTTCGCTGCGCTACGGTCGGCCCGGGTTACGCTTGCAACGCTAAACTACGCGTTGCGGAGCTCCCGTCGGTCGCTCTTGGATCTAATCTCCGCATCTACGTCATTGCTCCAAGAGCGACCGAAGGGAGCTCCGCGCCCTGTTGTTTAGGGCGCAATAGTAGCCCTCGCCGACCGTAGCGTAGCGGAGGGAGCCGAGGGTGGGAGGTGCGTTTGCCGTTGAAGATACTTTTTGGGTTTTTGCGGAGGTCGAGACGTGACGTATTGGGTTTTTGTGGAGGTCGAGACGTGACGTATTGGGTTTTTGTGGGCTCCTCCCGGGGCTCCTTCCGCTAGCGCTCCAGTCGGCCCGGGCTACGCATGCAACGCAAAAAGCGCGTTGCGGAGCTCCCGTTGGTCGCTCTTGGGGAATGATCGAAGATCGTTTATTAGAGCGACAATCCCCCGCCACGCCGCACGATCGCCGACTCGCCGTCGTCGCTGAACTCGACGCGCAGCGGCTGGAGGTGCTGGCCGAGGCAGGGGCCCATGATGCATTCGCCGGTGGCGGGGTCGAAGCGGGCGCCGTGGGCCTGGCAGACGAGGACGCTTTTGGCGGGGTCGAAGAATTGGTCGGTATCGCCGTCGAGGGGGAGCGACTGGTGGGGGCAGAGGTTGCGGTAGGCGTGGAATTGGCCGTTCCAGTTGAGGAGAATGCCCTGGGTGGAGCGGCCGAAGGGGTCGGTGTAGGTGAAGGTGGTCGCCTGACCGTGGTTTTGGAGGGAGGTGATGTTTATGGTTGCGAGCATTGGGGTCCAGGGGTTCGGGGGTCCAGGGGGCCGTGAACGTGAACGTGCACGTGAACGTGAACCGCCTTACCCCCTGCACAAATGAACGTTTCTGCAGGGGGGCTCGAGTCGGTGAGTTCGTGCTATTCGAGGGTTTTTGCCTTTTCTGAGCGCTCTGCAGGTTTAACTACGGTGCACGTGCACGTGCACGTTCACGTTCACGGGAGTTGGCTGCTTGTTGGGGCCCCCCCTCCGCCTTGCGCTGTACGGCGCGCAAGGCACCTCCCCCAAAGGGTGAGGTGCTTTCGGGTAGATCGCACAATCTAGCCTGACGTATGATATAACATTTTCCTAAACGACCGTGCAGCGGAGAAATGATGAAGCAGGATACGTGGCGGAAGGTCAAACGGTGGGCAGTTGTGGTGGCGCTGGTGGGCGTGGCCTGGGCTTTGTTTCCGTGGGGGGCGTGTGTTGTGTCGGGGTTGCAGGCTGGCGAGGCCGGGGCCGATGGAACCGGGTTTGGTGAGGTGGCGTCGGGGTGCTGGGCCTGCTGGTGGCATTGGGGGCGCGGTCGATGGAGCGGCGCGCCGGCCGTGGCGATGGGCCGATGGAGCGGTCGGCTGATTATCGCAGCGGCGGGCAGCGGATGGAGACGAGCAGCCGGGCGGCGGGCTCGGGTGGGAAGGTGCCGGAGGCGATTACGATCAGCCAGGAGTTCGAGATCGACCTGCCGGAGGACGAGGCTCATAAGGACGAGGATGTCGATGCGCTGATCAATTATCTGGAGGATGAGGAGCACGGGGGGAGTGTGGCGCCGGGGGGGGCTGGCGTTGATCGGGCTGAGCGGCCCGGGGATGCTGGTGCGAGCCAGAAGCCGGCGGCGTTGGACGGGTTTTATTGTCCGCCGGGCCTGGAGGAGGCGCCGGTGGTGTATGTGGATCCGAAGCACGGCGCGGCCGAAGACGAGGCCATCGACTTGTCGCTTGGCGAGCCTGAAGACGGGTTGGCTGGAGAGGGCGAGCGGGCCAATAATCCGGAGCGGCCGTTCGTGACCATCGGCGCGGCGCTCGAATACGCCGGCGAGTTGAATATGGGCGGCGGAAGGCCGGTGCAGGTGCGGGTGATGCCGGGCGTGTACCAGGAGTCGGTGGTGGTGCCGGCGGGGGTCTCGCTGATCAACCATCGGCTGCCGGCCGAAGGGAGTGTGCGCCAGCATTTGCAGTGGTTGGTGGGCCAAGACGAGGTCGACCACCCGGACCGCGTGACCATCTTACCGCCGGCCGACGCCGCGTATGCGGTGGGCTTTGCGTCGGGGCGCGGCGCGGGGATCTTCGGCTGCTATATGGTCGGGCGCGAGGGCGTCGACCAATGCGGCGTGGTGGCCGGGGATTGCCTGAATCTGTCGGTGGTCTATTGCGCGGTGGAGGACTTCTCGGACGGCGGGATGAATCTGGAGCGCTGCGGCGGGAGCATCATGAAGACCGCCGCGCAGATCGTCGGGTGTCGGCTGCGCAATAACCGGGCGCGGCGCGGCGGCGCGGTGGTGGCCACCGGCGGGACGCTGCGGCTGGAGAAGACCCGGCTCGAGCATAACCGGGCGAAGGTCGGCGGCGCGCTGTGTGTGGAGGACTTGACCGGCCCGCTGCATCTGGTCGAGGTGGGATTTCGCAAGAACGAGGCGCTGTCGAGCGACTCGCTGACGGTGCGCCCGGACGTGGTGCGCCTGCAGGATTGGCAGCAGGGCACGGGCTTAGGCGGCGCGCTGGCGGTGATCCGCTCGAAGGCGAAGCTCGGTGACTGCAAATTCGTGGAAAATCGGGCCAAGATCGCCGGCGGCGCGGCCGCCTTTATCGGCGCGCAGATCGTGTTGTCGGCGCGCGGCTCGGGCAACTCCTTCAAACACAACCGGGCGCGGGTCGGCGCCGGCGCGTTCGTGGTCGGTTGGCTGGGCTGCCGGGCGACGCTCAAGGCCAGCGGAGTGAAGTTTATCGACAACGCGGCGGGCTCCGACGGGGGCGGGCTGGCCGTGGTCGGCCTGGCCGTCGCGCAGATCGTGGAGGCGAAGTTTCACGACAATTCCTCAGGCGAGGCTGCCGGCCTCGGCGGCGCGGTGTGTTGCCTCAAGGGCGGTCAATTCATGGCCAAAGAGACACACTTCCGCGCGAACGTCTCCGCCGGAAGCGGCGGCTCGGTCGGCGCGGTCAACGCCAGCGTGGTGCTCAGCGACGGCTGCATCGTCGAGGACAGCGTCGCCGAGGGCGGCGACGGCGGCGGCGTGCTGTGTCTGTCACGCTCCGACGAGGAGATGGAGAAGCTCATGGGCCGCAGCGAGTTCAAGTTGCCGCTGGTGTTTACGACGCGGGATGTGTCGATTCGGAACAATCGTGCGAGTGGGCGAGGCGGTGGCGTGCGTGTGGGGAATGCAGAAGAAGTGGGGACTTTTCCGATTAAGGTGAGAGTGGAGGCGATTGTGAGGGTGCGGAATAATGAGGGTGCTGGGGGCGATGGGGATGATGTTGTGGGAGTTTGGAAGGGGCGGGATGTGCGGGTTGATGGGGAGGTTTTGTTGAATTGAGGGGTGGGAGTTTTGACGTTAAGGCGCCGCTTTTTGGCGCCGCGCGGAGCGTACTTCAGCGACGCCTTTCTAGCCGGGGGTTGCGATTTCGCCGTAGGCAAATCGCTTACCCCCGGGGGATGGTTGCGTTGCCACTGACGCCACGTTTTAGCTTGTTGGGGATGGTTGTGTCGCTATGACGTTGCGTTTTGGGTTGTTGGGGTCCGGGGGTAAGCACTCTCCCCTACGGGTCGAGCGCAACCCCCGGCTAGAAAGGCCTTCGCTTCGCTACGGCGCGGCGCAAAAGGCGCGCCTTGAGAGTCAAAGGTGTTAGTCGGTGCCAAGCGCCTTCAACTTTTCAGCCTGATAGTGGGTATGCAACGGGTCCAAAATCTCGTTCAAGTCGCCGGCGAGGACGTCGTCGAGGCGGCGGGTGTTGTAGCCGATGCGGTGGTCGGTGATGCGGGATTGGGGGAAGTTGTAGGTGCGGATGCGCTCGGAGCGGTCGCCGCTGCCGACCTGGTCGCGGCGCTCGGCGGCGCGCTCTTCGTGGGCGGCCTCGCGCTTTTGCTCGAGCAGGCGAGTCTTGAGGACCTTGAGGGCCTTGGCGCGGTTTTTGTGTTGGCTCTTCTCGTCCTGGCAGGTCACCACCAGCCCGGTGGGCTCGTGGGTGATGCGGATGGCGGAGTCGGTGGTGTTGACCGACTGGCCGCCGGGGCCCGAGGAGCGAAAGGTGTCGATTTTGCAATCGTTCATATTGAGGTCGAGCTCGATATCCTCGGCCTCGGGGAGTACGGCGACGGTGACCGCGGAGGTGTGGATGCGGCCCTGGCTTTCGGTCTCGGGGACGCGTTGGACGCGGTGGACGCCGGCCTCGTATTTGAGAACGCTGTAGACATCGTCGCCCTCGATGAGCGCGATGACGTCCTTGAGGCCGCCGGCGGCCGAATCGCTGGCCTCGACGACGTCGACCTTCCAGCCCTTGTTGGCGGCGTAGCGGTCGTACATCCGAAAGAGGTCGGCCACGAAGAGCGCGGCCTCGTCGCCGCCGGTGCCGGCGCGGATCTCGAGCAGAATATTCTTTTCGTCCAGCGGATCTTTGGGGATCAGCAGCTGCTTGATGCGGGTTTCGAGCTCGTCGCGCTCGGCCTCGAGCCGGTCGATCTCGGCGCGGGCCATCTCCTTGAGTTCGGGGTCGTCCTCTGAGAGCAGCGACTTGTTGTCGGCGAGCTCGTCCTCGACCTCCCGAAAGCGCGAATAGGCGTCGACGACGTCCTGCAGGTGGGCCTGCTCCTTGGCCAGCTTCTGGTACTTCTGTGGATCGCTGGCGATGGAGGGATCCGCGAGCTGGCTGTTGAGCTCGTGGTAGCGTTGTTGGACTTCGTCGAGTTTGGCGAACATGGGGACTTCTTTTGTGAGCTGTTTTGGGGATCTCTGGTTTGCGGGACACCCCTCCGTCGCGCCTTACGGGGCGCCGCCTCTCCATGGCGGCTGAACGCCGCATGGGGAGGAACTTTCGGTGTGATCGCGCATTGGTTGCCTGCTGCTCAAAAAGCAACCCCTGCGCGATCTAGCGGAAGGTTCCTCCCCAGGTCGAAGACCCTGGGGAGGTGCCGAGCGAAGCGCACGGTCAAGCCGCATAAAAGGCGGAGGGGTACCTCAAAAAGCAGCCAAGCTGCGGAGGGGTACCCCAACAATCAAACCACCACAAAACGCTACCCACTCATCGAATTCAAGAACTCCTCGTTGGAGTCGGTCTTGCCCATTTTGTCGAGCAGGAACTCCATGGAGTCGACGGTGTTGAGCGGGTGGAGGAGCTGGCGCAGGATCCAGACGCGGTTGAGCTGGGTGTCGCTCATGAGCAGCTCTTCTTTACGGGTGCCGGACTTGTTGATGTTCAAGCACGGGAAGATGCGCTTTTCCATGAGCTTACGGTCGAGGTGCAGCTCGGAGTTACCCGTGCCTTTGAACTCCTCGAAGATGACTTCGTCCATGCGGCTGCCGGTGTCGATCAGCGCGGTGGCGATGATCGTCAGGCTTCCGCCCTCCTCGATGTTGCGCGCGGCGCCGAAGAAGCGCTTGGGCTTGTGCAGCGCGTTGGAGTCGACACCACCGGAGAGGATCTTGCCGCTGGGCGGCACGACCGTGTTGTAGGCGCGAGCCAGACGGGTGATGGAGTCGAGCAGAATGACCACGTCTTTTTGGTGCTCGACGAGGCGCTTGGCCTTCTCGATGACCATCTCGGCGACCTGGACGTGACGCTCGGCGGGCTCGTCGAAGGTCGAGCTGACGACCTCACCCTCGACGTTGCGCTGCATGTCGGTGACCTCCTCGGGCCGCTCGTCGATGAGCAGCACGATGAGGGCGGTGTCGGGGTGGTTCTCGGCGATGCCGTGGGCGATGTCCTGCAGCAGCACGGTCTTACCGGTGCGCGGCGGGGCGACGATGAGCGCGCGCTGGCCCTTTCCGATGGGCGTGAGCAGGTCGAGGATGCGCAGGCTGTAGTTGTCCTGCTCGCACTCCATGTCCAGACGCTCCTGCGGATATAGGGGCGTGAGGTTGTCGAAGAGGATCTTGTCTCGCGAGCTCTCCGGGTCGTCGTAGTTGACGCCTTCGACCTTGAGCAGCGCAAAATAGCGCTCGTTGTCTTTGGGCGGTCGAATCTGGCCGCTGATGGTGTCACCGGTGCGCATATTGAAGCGCCGGATCTGGCTGGGCGACACGTAGATGTCGTCCGGGCCGGGCAGATAGTTGTAGTCGGGGGCGCGCAGGAAACCGAAGCCGTCGGGCAGGATTTCCAGGACGCCTTCGCCGAAGATCTGGCCGTCCTTTTCGGTCTGCGCCTGCAGGAGAGCGAAGATCAGCTCCTGTTTGCGCAAGCCCGAGGCGTTGTCGATGTTGGCCTCTTTGGCCATCTTGGTGAGCTCACCAATTTTTTTCTCTTTGAGTTCTTTCAGGTTCATGAGGGTTCCTCAGGAAGGGATCAAGCAGGTATGTTTTTGTCGGAAATGTGAGTGCGGGACTCCGGCTCGCGCGAAAACGCCGTCGATGTACGCGTGCTGATTAGACGCAGAGCGTTCAGCGGCAGGCGTGGGGCGAGCGAGGAGAGGTGCGACACGTATCGTGAAATGGGCTGTTGGGATCTTGCGCGCGCCGTGGCCAGAGGCGGCTATAAAGCCGGAGGTCCGGGCGTTGTCACGCACTAAAAAGTCAGAGGAAACAATCTGGCTGGTATATGCATCTCGGCGTACTGGAAAGTACGGCTGAGACAGTCGCGCGGGCGCTTCGTCCGCCACCATAATGCCGGTGTGGAGAGGGTTCCGCAACCGAGACGTCGCCTAGCACCTGTGAGGGTAGCGACAATTTCGGCGTTGTCAATAGGTCAAACAAGCGGTGCTGCGAGCTATTCCCGGAGAAGGCGGTGGAAAGGAGGCCAAAAAAGAAGCGCCGGCCCGTGAGGACCGGCGCTTCTTGTTCAACCTCATGCGGGAGTGCTCTGGATCGTTGGGGAACGTTTCGGCCTCCCGTGCAATAGAGGTTTGTTGCAGATTGCGTGCCAACGTGCCGATGTAGCGCTAGGGGGCTTCTGAGGGGGGAGGGTGTCGGAAAATGTTGTGGATGGTTGTGAGATCGTGACATGGATGTCGTGGTTGGGGATTCTCGAGCGGCGACCATTCGCCGAGGGTGCGACTCGGCAAAAGGCGCCGAGTCTTACCC
>CAYLTX010000186.1:7237-12518 GCA_964386725.1 uncultured Bradymonadales bacterium
GGTATGGTTTGGTTTCGGATTGGGCGATCGTGCGGGTGGTTCGTTTTGTTGTTGGGGGATTTATGAGCGGCGACCATTCGCCGAGGGTGCGACTCGGCAAAAGGCGCCGAGTCTTACCCCCGGGTATGGTTTGGTTTCGGATTGGGCGATCGTGCGGGTGGTTCGTTTTGTTGTTGGAAGATTTATGAGCGGTGACCATTCGCCGAGGTCGGGCGATCATTCGGGTGGGGCGTTTTGGGGCCGATCGGCCCGGATGTGGTTTCGTGCGGGATTCGAACCATAGCTGCGGGTAAGCCGCCATCGGGTGCGCCGTAGGCGCGGCCGATGGGGCGCACCCGCAGAGAGCCGCGGACACCCGCCACGTTCATCATGTCGAGCCGCGGACACCCGCCACGTTCATCATGTCGAGCCGCGGGCACCCGCCACGCTCATCTTGTCGAGCCTCGGACACCCAGAACGTCTGCATCAACCAACGAAAGGTAGTTCATCGCGCATGCCTATGCTATAAAACGAGGTGTCGGGTCTGGCGCCTCTCGGGAGTGATTTCGTGAGGGGTCGAGGCCGGCGCGAAATGAAATCTTCGCTCGCATCCTTCTATAAGATAGGAGACCTCGCAGCCACCAAAACGGCCGGGGTCGCCGACCTTTTTCGATGCGGGCATCAGCCGGCGGTGACAGAGACGCGCCGGCGCGTTCGCGCGACGACTTAGCAGCATCTGCAGCATTGAGTACGAATTAGACAGCTAGCTTCCCACCTCCGCCGCCTCTGTCACTAGCGCCGTGCCAGAAGGAGGCCGGGTGGTAGACCAAAATTCCAGCGTATTCTCATAGGCATTTATGTCCGATCTTCTGGTAGTGAACTCGACGAGCGCAGAGACACGTGTCGCGCTGGTCGAAGACGGAATCATCAGTGAATTTTATATCGAGCGAAAACGCGACCGCGATGTCGTAGGCAATATCTATAAAGGCAAAGACGTGCGCGTGCTGCCCGGCATGCAGGCCTCGTTTGTGGACGTGGCCCAGCAGAAAGCCGGCTTCTTGCACGTCAGTGACTTTTACGACTTCCAGGAAGACCTCGCCGCGCTCAAAGACGACGATCTCGAGATCTGGCCGCCGCCGTCTCGCGACAAGAATAATAAGCGCGTCAATATCCAGGACGTGCTCACCGAGGGCGACGAGATCATGGTCCAGGTCTCCAAGGAGCCCATGGGCACCAAGGGAGCGCGGCTGACCAGCCATATTTCGATCCCGGGCCGATTTTTGGTGTTCATGCCGACGGTCTCACATATCGGCATCTCGCGGCGTATCAGCAGCGATAAGAAGCGAAAGGAGCTCAAAAAGATCGTCGAGGACCAGCGCCAGCCGGGCACCGGCTTCATCGTGCGCACGGTCAGCCAGGGCGCCTCCGAGGAGATGATTCGCCGCGAGATCGACGTGCTCACCAAGCAGTGGGAGGACATCCTCGAGAAGTGCAGCCGCGTCAGCGCGCCGTACCTTCTGTATGAGGAGCCCGACCTGTTGCTTCGCACGGCCCGCGACCTATTTACGCCCCGGTTGGAGCGGTTGGTCGTCGACGACAAGAAGGCCTACGAGCGTGTGCGCAATTACGTCGAGCGTTTCATGCCCGAATACGTCGATTCCATCGACCTGCACGAGCACGACGAGCCGATCTTCGACGCTTTCGGCATCGAGCCGGAGATCAACCGCGCCTTGTCGCGGCGCGTGGAGTTGGAGAGCGGCGGGGAGTTGGTCTTCGACAAGACCGAGGCGCTGACCAGCATCGATATCAACACCGGCAAATTCGTCGGATCGAGCAGCCTCGAGGAGACGATCCTCAAGACGAATTTGGAGTCGGTCGACGAGATCGTCTATCAGCTTCGGCTGCGCAATATCGGTGGCATTATCGTCATCGACTTCATCGACATGGAGGAGGCCGCCCACCGCGAGAAGGTCTACCGTAAGCTCGAAGAGGCCCTCTCCAAAGACCGCGTGACCACCAACGCGCTGGCCATCTCGGACTTCGGGCTGGTCGAGATGACCCGCAAGCGGGTGCGCGAGTCGCTGCACCAGTTTTTGTGCGAGCCGTGCGAGTATTGCGATTCCCGCGGCTTCGTAAAATCCAAAGAAACCGTCGCCTACGAGGTCATCCGGGAGCTCAAGCGCGAGATCCCCATGATCGCCGAGGACGACATCTACATTCAGGCCCATCCGAAGGTCATCCAGATGCTGCGCGGCGTGGAGCGCAAGGCGCTCGACAAGCTCGCCAACGACGCGGGCAAGAAGTTCCACTATAAGGGTCAGTCGGATCGGCAGTTGGAGTCGTTTGAAATCGCCGCGGCGGAGTGAGTTGGGTTGAGGGTTGAGGGTTGAGGGTTGAGGGTTGAGGGTTTTGGGTTGAGGGTTGAGGGTTGAGGGTTTTGGGTTGAGGGTTTTGGGTTGAGGGTTGAGGGTTCGCGGATAGAGTGTGATGAGTAATGGAGGCGAAAATCCTGGAGGGAGCGGGCGGTTTCCGGTGGAGTCGGGGACGGCCAAGGCTGCGGAGCATCGCCAGCATACGCGGATTGTGATCAATCAGGAGTTTGGTTGCATCGACGATTACGTCGCCGAATACGTCTCCAATATCTCCCAGGGCGGGGTGTTCATCCGCTCGAAGAACCCGCTGGCGGTGGGCACCAAGGTCACCCTGCAATTCTCGGTCATCGTCGACGATTTCGAAGAGGTCTGCGGCGAGGGCGAGGTCGTCCGCGTCGACCACTCGCCGGAGAATACCGGCATGGGCGTGGCGTTTACGCGGCTCGACGCTGACAGCAAGCGTCTGATCGACGAGATCTATCGAAGAGCGGGTGTGGAAGAGTGAGTACAACAGAGAGTGAGAGAGTAAGAAAGTAAGAGAGTTAGATACTGCAACGACGAAGGGCCGATCGCGAATATGCGGTCGGCCCTTTTGTCTTATCTAACTTTCTCACTTTCTGACTTTCTAACTCTCTGCAGTATCAATATCCGCCGTTTTCGTTCCAGCTTTTGACGGCGTGATACGCCTGGGTGATCTCCTGGCTGAGCTCGGTGGCGAGCTCTTCCATGTCGTCGTCGTGGGCGTAGCGGTCGGGGTGGTAGCGGCGCATGAGACGGCGGTAGGACTCTTTGACCGTGTCCATATCGGCGCCGTAGGGGACCTCGAGGTTGGCGTAATACTCGCGGATGGTCTTGTCGCCCGAGCTACGCCCGCCGATCTGCTCGCGCTCTTTGCGGCCGCGGCCGCCCAGATCTTCCCAGCTACCCTCGGTGACCGACTCGAAGAGATTCTCGAAGCCGCCCTCTTCCTCGAAGGTCTTGATGCGGTCGAGCGCGTCGTTGAGGTTGGCCCGAACGGCGCGTACGAACCTGTCTTTGAAGTTTGCCATAGTTTGTGGGGCTTCGTGGCTGATCATTCGCCGGTCGAGAAGAGTTGCTCTCTCGCCGGAGTTCTTGGTTCTTGGTTCTTGGTTCTTGGTCAGTTGGGCTTGTGTGGCGGTTATGGGCTCATCGACTGCGGTAGTCTTGGTGTGAACGTAAACGCGGGGGTGTGTATTCACTATAGCTGGTCGAGGGGCTGTTTGTCAGCGTTGCAAGCGGTTGCCATCGTCGGGGCAGCTGCCTATAGTTCGTTCAACTTCAAGAATATCGAATGTGCAAGGGTCGACGGACGGCAGTTCAAGAACCAAGAACCAAGAACAGTTCGGTAAGCCCGCGTCGGTCTAATGGCAAAGAGTCCCGATACATCCACCAACCGCAATACAAGAGGCAACGAATGGAACTGACGACTGAGAGTTTCAACGACGGCGAAGAGATGCCCGGCGAGTACGCGTTTTGTGTGCCGCACCCGGAAGATAAGGCGACGTTTAGCGACAACCTCAATCCGCAACTGTCGTGGAGCGATCTGCCGGAGGGTACCGAGTCGCTGGTGCTGATCTGCCACGACCCGGACGTGCCCAGCAAGGGCGACGACGTCAACCAAGAGGGCCGTGAGGTGCCCGCCGACCTGCCCCGGGTCGATTTCTACCACTGGGTGCTCGTCGACATCTCGACCGAGCTCGACGGCATCGACGAAGGCGAGTTCTCCGAAGCGGTCACCCCGCGCGGCAAGGACGGCCCGGACGGCCCGCACGGCACCCGAAGCGGCATCAACGACTATACCAATTGGTTTGCCGGCGACGAGGAGATGGGCGGCGATTACTTCGGCTACGACGGCCCCTGCCCGCCCTGGAACGACTCCATCGTGCATCATTATCACTTCACGCTGTATGCGCTGGATGTGGCCGAGTGCCCCGTGGAGGGCAAGTTCACGGGTGATGAGGTGCTCGGTGCCATCGAGGAGCATGTGATCGACCAGGCGCGGGTGACTGGGCTTTATAGTTTGAATCCTGATGTGGAAGTTTGAGGGGGGGGTTACGCCATCACGCGAAAGCCCCTCCGTCGCGCCTTCGGCGCGCCACCTCCCCATGGCGGCTGAACGCCGCATAGGGAGGAACTCCCAGGGTGATCGCGCAGTGGTGGGTTGTTGTTCAGAAAGCAAATCTTGCGCGATCTAGCGGAAGGTTCCTCCTCAGGTCGAAGACCCTGGGGAGGTGCCTCGGGTGCAGTACAGCCCGAGGCGGTGGGGGGTCCCCGGACGGCTTAGATTCCCCGATCGGAGGTCCACACGCTGCCACACACTCCCGAACAAGAAGATCCCATGAACCTCCCAAAACACCGCTGGCTCGCGATCATCTTCGTCGTCCTCCTGGGCGTCGCCGGCACCATCGTGCTGCTCTCCCCCAACCCGCAGCCATCCGAGCAGCCAGTTTCCGAGCAAAGCGAAGCCACGGACAAAACGCCCGCCGCCCCGAGCACCGATTACGGCGGGATGCTCCTCAAGATGATCGTCTCCGTCGCGCTCGTGTGCCTGCTCGCCTACGCCATTTTGCGCTGGGGGTTGAGCCGGCTGGTGGGCGGCGATCAGACCACCGGGCAGATGGAGGTTTTGGGGCGGCTGGCCATCGCGCCGAACCGCTCGATTTTGGTGGTTCGCGTCGGCCCGCGCTACCTCGTGGTCGGCAGCGGCGAAACAGGGATTTCGATCTTGTCAGAACTTTCTGAACAAGAAGCCGTAAATTATTTCCAGCCACAACTTACTGAAGAATAAGCGAAAACGCGCGCTCCCTCCTTCGCCGGCGGTCCTCGTCGGCCAAAAAGCTCCAAAAACCACGCAACGATTCGGCCCTTTCTGCCGATAACTAGAGTAGAGGGGTTTGTCAGGGGTTCAG
>CAYLTX010000187.1:0-12395 GCA_964386725.1 uncultured Bradymonadales bacterium
TTTGATTTCGTGGCCGGGCGATCATTCGGGCGGGTCGATTTGGTTTCGTGGCCGGGCGATCGTTAGGGCGGTTGGTCATTAACCCGATCGGCCCACGATGCGGTTTCGTGCGGGATCCGAACCATAGCTGCGGGTAAGCCGCCTCCGGACGCGCCCTTGGCGCGGTCGGAGGGGCGCACCCGCAGAGAGCCCCGGATATCCGCCATGCCCGACTTGTGAAACCCCGGACACCCGCACCCCTGCTGTCAATCCGCCGTTCCTGGACCCCCGGACCCCCGAACCCCTGATCACCCGCCGCACACCACGACCTCCAAGCCCCCCTCCGGGCGGTTGTCCAACCGCAGCTCCCAGCCGTGCAACTCGCAGATACGCCGGGCGATGGACAGGCCGAAGCCCTGGCCTTCGGGGCGGCGCGTTCTGGCCTCCTCGACGCGAAAATCGCGCTGGGTGACCTCCTCCAAAATATCCTCGGGCACGCCCGGGCCGTCGTCGATGACCCGAAGCTCGAAGCCGGCGTCGTCCTGGTCGAGGACCACGCTGACGTGGCCACCTCCGGTCTCATCCCCGGGCGAATTGTACTGGATGGCGTTCTGCACGAAGTTGCTCAACGCCTGCTCGACCAGCGTCGAGTCGCACTCCACGGGCGTCTCGTCGGCCGGCGTCGCCCAGTTGAGTTCGATGTCGGCCTGCTCGGCGATCGGTCGGTGGCGCGAGATGACGCGCTCGACGATCTCGCCGAGCGAGCAGGTGTGCAGCGTGAGCTTCTCGCCGCGGCCCTCCAGCCGCGCGGCGGCGGCCATATTGGCGATCAGCGCGGCAATATAATGCGCCTCCTGCATGGCCGCGTCGACCAGCTCGCGGCTGTCGGGGTCGTCGGCAAGCTGGCGCTGCAGCCGGCGGATCCGGTGCTGTAGTACCGTCAGCGGGATCGCCAGGTCGTGGGTGGTGTTGGCGATATATTCGGTCAGCGCCTCGTCGCGCGCCTCGAGCTCCTCGACGGTGCTGCGCACGCGGCTGCCGGCGCGGTTGAACGCCCGAGCCAGCTCGCCGAGCTCGTCTGTGGCACCGCTTTCGGCCTCGAGCTGGTAGTCGGAGCTGTCCGTATCCTCGATCTCGGCGGTCAGCCGCCGGATGCGCCCGACGAGCGGGCCGGCGACCACGAGTGCGGTGATTAGCAGCACCACCGAGGCGACCAGCGCCTCGGTGACCACGGTCCGGGCCACCCGGCCCGGGCGCGACATGACTCGGTCGGGCCAATATACCGCCAGAACCGCACATTTATCGCTGGACCAATCGGTGCGCGTGGCGGTCACTCCCCCGTAATTTTCATGGCGCCACAGCCGCGCGCTCGCGATCTCCTGGCCATCCTCGAGCGCCGCGACGACAGCGCGTCTCAACGCCGGCGCTCGGGGGTTGGTCGGCTGAAACTCGCTGTCGTAGGCGTAGACCTCGAAGCCGCGGCGAACCCGAAAATGGAAGCGCTCCGGTGCCCGGACACACCGCGAGCCCGCCCGCGCTTCGACGCGCGCAGCGACCCGGTTGGCCATCCGCTCCTGCACGGCGCGCTGCTCGGCGTAGAGCCGAAACACCGTAAAAACGACCATGACCGGGATGACCACGGCCGCCAACGTCAGCGCTAATTTCGGCCGCAATTTCATGTCTCATCCTGCTGTTCCGCTAACTTATAGCCGATGCCCCAGACGGTGGCGATTAGATCACCGGCGGTGCCGAGCTTCTTGCGGAGCCGGGAGATATGCACATCTAAGGTGCGCTCGCCGCCTTCGGTGTCCTCGGGGAGTGCGCGCTCGACGAGCTGGCGTCGGCTCACGGCCGTGCCCGGCCGGCGGGCGAGGGCGGCCAGGACGTCGAATTCGACCGCGGTGAGATCGACCGGCTCGTCGTCGACCTGCACGGTGCGCGCCTCGAAATCGATGGACAGGGGGCCGACCTCGCGATCGGCGCCGCGCTTCATCACCGGCCGGCGCAATCGAGCGCGGATACGCGCCAGGAGTTCTTCGGGCCAGAACGGCTTGGTCAGAAAATCGTCGCCGCCCAGCTCGAATCCCCGCAGCTTGTCGTGGGTCTCGGTGCGCGCCGTCAGGATGATCACGGGCACGTCCGACTCGCCGCGAAAGCGCTTGAGGATGTCGAAGCCGTGTTTTCCGGGCAGCATCAGGTCGAGCACGACCAGGTCGTAGTCGTCGGGCGACTCGAAGTAGGCCTCCGAGCCGTCCTTGATCCAGGTCGCCTCGAAGCCCTCCTCGATGAGCGACTCGAAGATCTCGTCACCCAGCGCGAAGTCATCCTCGACCAATAAAATATGCTGCGTCATCGCCGCTCCTTAAGCTCGGACATCGTCGTCCGCGTATTCAGAACCATAACGTGTGCACGCACGCCATGCATTCGCCGATATCTTTGCTTCAGACTCACTTAAGATTCGTCTCGTATGTTCATAATGCGGCCACCGATGTGGCCCGAAGCAATCGAGTCGCATGATGCGATTACTCAGTCCTTCTTAAGGAGACAGAAATGAAACTGCATAGAGTTATTTTATTCGTTCTCGTCGCAATATCTCTTGCTTTTGGCGGCGTCGCCATGGCCGGTGACGGCCACGGCAAGAAGCACCACAAGCAGAAGCGGATGGCCAAGTGGCAGCAGATGAGCGACCAAGAGAAACAAGAGTTCATCGATAAGAAGATCGACCGCCTCGACGCCAAGCTCGACTTGAGCGACGACCAGGAAGCGCAGATCCGCCAGATCATAGAGCAAACTCGTACCGAGGTGCACGACCTCAAGAGCCAGGACGGCGACCGCAAGGCCAAGCGCGGCCAAATGCGCGAGATCCGCAAACAGACTCACCAAGAGATCGCCGACGTGCTCGACGATGACCAGCTCGACACCTTCGAGGAGCTCAAAGAAAAGCGGCGCAAGAGGTTCAAGAACAGAATGCGCCACAAGCGCCAACAGCGCGGAGGCCATGGTCAATAGATTTGTTTTTGAGCGGGTATGAGCGGCGACCCTCTCTGGGGGTGCGTCTCGCCGAGTCGCCGAGTGGCGACTCGGCTGGACTTACCCCCAGAGGGCCCCGGACACCCGCCACGCTCATCTTGCAGAACCCCGGACACCCGCCATATTCGTCTCTGAGCGTGGCCGAGCGGCGACTCGGGCTTGTGCACGTCGGCCATCCTGCACTAAGATCTCTATCAGACACACGTAACGAATAATTCGATGTCGAATAGTGCGTGGGCAGGTTGCGGCCCACGTATCATCGATCTGTTCCCCTCGAGGAGACGTATGATGAAGATGAGCCGATGGTTATTGACCTGCGCGATCGCTCTTGGACTCTGTGGGCTCGGCGTATCGACGGCGAGTGCTCAAAAGCCCGAAGGAACCCCTGCCAATAAGGCCGCAAAAGCCGACAAAAAAGGCCAAGCAGGCAAGAAAAACGCGAAGAAAAAGGCCGAGGACGACGAGGAAGATAAGTCTCGCGGCAACAAACGGGCCAAGAAGGGCAAGGACTCTGCAAAAGGCCAGGCGGACGACTCGACTCGCGGTAAGTCTGCCGAGGGCAAAGCGCGCGGCGAGAAAGCCGCAGACAAAGCCGGGCAGGCAGCTCAGCGTGGCGAAGGCGAGGACAAAGCACGTCCCGGCAAGGAGCGCGCCGAGAAGGCCAAAAAAGCCAAGGCCCATCCCGACAAGGCCGTCGAAAAAGAGCTGCAAACGCACGCCAAGCGCGTCGCCACCATCGAGCGTCTGACCGAGCTCGCCGAGGAAAAAGACAACGAGAAGCTCGGCGAAAAGGCCGCCATGCTGCTCGAAAAGGAGACCAAGCGCCACGAGCAGAATCTCACGCGTCTCAAAGGCCAGCGAGGCCCGGACGCAAAGCCCGAGTCGGCCGAAAACGGCAAGCCCGACACCCAGAAAGCAGCCAAAGGCAAAGTCGAGAAGGCAAAGAAGGCAGCCAACCAGAAGAAAGGCTCCGAGTGAGCCGGCTGATGACTAGTAGCTAATAGCTAAAGAACACCGCTAGCTAACGAAGACCTACAAAGGTGAGAATTATGTCGAAACGAATTCTACTGCGCCTGGCATGCCTGCTGACCGCCGTTTCACTGAGCCTCGTGGCCTGCGAGCCCAAAGATCAACAAGAGCCGGCCGAGGAGAGCGCTGAAGAGACCGCCGACGAGGCCGCCGACGAGGCTGCCGAGGCCGAGGCCGAGGCCGAAGCGCCCGCCCCCACCGTCGACGAGCGGCGCGCCGCCCTGCTCGACAAAGAGCGTGAGCAAGCCGAACAGGAGGTCACCGAGGACAACGCCGACCAAGTCGCCGCCGCCCTCGAAGCCGAGATCAACGGCGACCTCGAAGACATCGAGAAGGCCGAATAAACACCAAGCCTCTCGACCAACAAAAAAGGCCCTCTTCGCAGCCAGCGAGGAGGGCCTTTTTCATGCATCTGTGCATCGATGGCTCACGACGGGTTGTGCCCGGTGCGTACCTGCTCGGGGGTGGGGGTTGCGTCGCGGCGCATGGCGTCTTGGAGGTAGGTCAGATCTCCGCCACGCGTGCCACAGGCGGCCAGGACCTGATCACCCTCAATATAGTAGGCGATGAAGTCGCCCCCGTCGATATCTCCGTCGATATAGATCTCGTCCCAGTCGTGGGCGTGGCCGACGTATTTGATCGAGGTGTCGAATTGACGCGTCCAGAAGAACGGTACCTCCGTATAGCCGGTCTCCCGGCCGGCCATATTCAGCGCGGCGCATTTCCCGTGCTGGTTGGCCAGTCGCCAGTGTTCGATGCGAATGGGATCGCCGGTTTGGGGGTGCGGGAATCGGGCGATATCGCCGGCCGCCCAGACGTCGTCGGCGGCCTGCATGGTGGCGTCGACGCTGATGCTGCCGTCCTCATTGAGCGCCAGTTGGCCGTCGAGGAAGTCGGTCGCCGGGCGAACACCGACGCCGATGACCACAAGATCTGCGTCGAGTTCGGTGCCGTCACCCAGCACGACCTTTCGAGCGCGGCCGTCGCCCTCGATGCTCTCGACATTTGTATTGAGGTGGAAGTCGACGCCGTTGTCTTCGTGCATTTCGAGAAAATAGCGGCCCACGTCGGCGCCGAGGACGTTCTCGAAGGGAACCTCGTCGATGGAGACGACGCTCACCTCGATATCGGCCTTTTCGTCGTCGCTATTGCGCTGGCGAAGCGACGCGGCGACCTCCATGCCGATGAAGCTCGAGCCGATGATCACGGCCTTTTGTGCGCCGTCGGCCGCGCCGATGATCGCGTCTGCGTCGCCGATGGTTCGCAGCAAGAAGACGCCGTCGAGGTCGTGGCCCGGGATGTCGAGCCGGCGCGGGACGCCGCCGGTGGCGATCAGCAGCCTGTCGTAGGGTAACGACTCGCCGCCGGCGAACTCGACCTTCTTTGCGGCAATATCGACCCGATCGACCCGGTGGTCGCCCATTAGGCGGATGCCGTGCTCCTCGTAGAATTCGGCGGGGCGAAGCGGCAGCCAGTCGGGCTCGGCGTCGCCCGATAGATACGCCTTGCTCAGGTTGGGGCGGTCGTAGGGCGGGCTGGTCTCGTAGGTGACCATCGATATCCGGCCGGTGTACCCACTCTTGCGCAGCGTCTCGGCGGCCATGCTGCCGGCGGCGCCCGCCCCCAAGATCACAAAGTGGCGCTGGTCGTCCTCGTCAGGCTCGCAGAAGTCGGGCTGGCGGTGCTCCTCGGCGCCCTCGGCGACCTCCACCACGATGTCGTCGCCCTGGATGGTGACCTCGAATTTGTTGAGGCAATCGCGCCCGGGCGGCTCGATATGCTCTCCGCTGGTCACGTTGAAGACCGCGTGGTGCCACGGACACACCAGCGTCTCACCGCTGAGCACGCCGTCGACCAGTGGAGCTCCGTAGTGGGTGCAGTGGGCGCCCATGGCGAAGTACTCGCCGTTGACGCGCACCAAGAGCAGGTCGAGATCGCCGACCTCGACCTGCATCTTATCGCCGTCTTGGAGGTCGTCGGTTTTGGCTACTGCCTTTCTGGGCATCGTCTTGCCTCGGGTCTCAGGAGTTCGAATCTGCGAGCGCGTCCAGAATCTAAAACCCGCACCGGCCAAGTAAACCGATCGGCCCATGACGTGGTTTCGTGAGGTATCCAAACCGTAGCTGGGGGTGCGCCGCCCCCGGACACCCGGCATATGCTTTCTGCAATTTTGGGGCTGCTGGCGCCTACCACAAGGCAACCCCCCGATTTTCTTGTCCCGCCGCGTTCCGTGGTTTGGTTTGGCACATACTTTGTCATCGGCACGCCGCGCAGTAGCCGGGCTCCGTCATGGGAGACACCGGAGGGGAAATACCGGCGAAAAGCGAGGGGATACGGGGACGTGACGCAACTGGAGGAACAACAAAAGCTGGGCCGATATCGGGTGCCGCAGGTCGGCGAGTTGCTCGACGAGCGCTACCGGATCAAGGGGGTGATGGCTACCGGTGGCATGGGGATGATCCTGCGCGCCGAGCAGCTTCCCATGGAGCGGCCGGTGGCCATCAAGGTGCTCCATCCGCATATCGCCGCCGAAAAACCCGAGCTGGTCAGTCGCTTCCAGCGCGAGGTGCGGCTGGCCAAAGAGCTCAATCACCCCAACACGATTCGCCTCTATGATTTTGGCGAGTCCGACACGGGTCTGGTCTATGTAGCCATGGAGTATCTCGAGGGGGCCGATCTCAAGGAACTCCTCGCCGAGCAGGGCGCGCTGCCGGTGGGCCGCGCCCTGGAAATCACTCGCCAGATGCTCGACGGGCTCGCCGAGGCGCACGCCCGGGAGTTCATCCACCGCGATCTGAAGCCGAGCAACGTCTTCGTGACCAGCAACCGTCGCGGCGAAGACCTCGTCAAGCTGCTGGATTTCGGCATCGCCAAGTCGCTCGAGGAGGGCCGAAGCGATCTGACCGCCACCGGCGCGGTTTGCGGCACTCCTAGTTATGTGGCCCCCGAATATTTGCTCAACCAGACTCCGGGCAAGGCGGCCGATGTCTACGCGGTGGGGCTGATGCTGCTCGAGATGCTCACCGGCAGGAAGGTATTTTGTGGCGAAGCGCCGGTGCAGACGCTGATGATGCAGATCAAGCTCGACACGCCGATCCCCGGTGACATCGCCGCGAGTCCGATCGGGCGAGTCGTCGAGCGTAGCACGTACAAGGCCCCGGAGCGGCGATACGCCGACGCCGAGCAGATGTACGAGGCGGTCTGCGAGGTGATCGAGTGGGCCGACGCGCCCTTATTGACCCGGCGGATGGGCCACTGCGACGCTCCGCAAATCTCGCCCGAGCGTGCAGAGGCCGACACGGCCGACTCGCTCGAATTTTCGGTGGTACCTGAGAGGTCCGAGGCCGGTAGCCGGCGCCCGAGAACGCTGCCGTGGCGTTGGCTCGCCGGGTTCGCTGCGATGTGCGTGGTGGGCGTGGGCGCGCTGCTTCTCGCCGACCCCGGCTCGCCGGCGAGCGCCGACGGAGTCGACCGGGCGCCCGACTCGGCGAGGCGAGATACAGCGGCACAAGTGCAGGCGCCCGAGGAGAGCGAGTCCACCCAACCACAGCCGGCGGCCGAGGCTCAGTCCGAAGACGACGTCTATCGCTTCGAGCTCCACAGCGATCCGAACGGCGCGCGGGTTTCAGTCGGTGAGCGCGAGTTGGGGCGCGCGCCGGTCGACTTCGCCATCGAGCCGGCCGAGTTGCCCGTGGAGCTCGAATTCGAGCTCGACGGCCACCAACCGGCCAGCCGAGTGCTGACCCGAACCAGCCCGCCGATCATCGTCGAGATTCTCGACGAGGCGCCGCCTCCCAAGCCCGAGCCCAAGCGTGGGAAGCGGCCTCGTCCGCAAAAATCCGACTCCGCAGCCGACAAGCCCGAAGCCGATCGCCGCCCATCTGATGAGGCAGCTGCAGAACCCGATCGCCCACCGGATAGTTTCGACCAGATCGTCGACCAGTACTTGGGCGATCAACCAGCAGATTAGAGACTCGACATGAATCATGGCCCGCCCGAACTCCCGCCAAACTTTGACGCCCCCACATCGGTCGTGGTAGGTTGGCGATCCGGCATCTTGAAGCAGTTCGAGAATTTTGGGCACCAAATGAGCGCGTGGTCGTTGCGTCTTCGAACGCGAGCGGCGCGCGATGACTTGTTTGGTTGCATGGATTCCTGCGCAAAATTCGCCGGTTGGATGGGGTATGGGGTAAGTGATGACCACAGAGGAACAGGCAAAACTCAACCGGCTCAAGATGCCGGATATTGGGGACTTGCTCGACGGGCGCTACCGCATCCAATCGGTGATCGCGACCGGCGGCATGGGCATTATTTTGCGCGCCGAGCAACTGCCCATGGAGCGGCCGGTCGCCGTCAAATTACTGCATCCGCACGTGGCCGCCTCCAGTTCCAACGTCGTCGGCCGTTTCGAGCAAGAGGTCAAACTCGCCAAGCTGCTCAATCACCCCAATACGATCCGCCTATACGACTTCGGGGAGTCCCGGGAGGGGCTCATCTATGTGGCGATGGAGTACCTGGAGGGGGTCGATCTCAAGGAGTTGATCGCCAACGAGGGCACCCTCTCGATCGGACGAGCCGTCGACATCACCCGTCAGATGCTCGACGGGCTGGCCGAGGCGCACTCCCACGACTTCATCCACCGCGATTTGAAGCCCAGCAACGTGTTCGTCACCAAAAACCGCCGCGGCGAGGACTTCGTCAAGCTGCTGGACTTCGGCATCGCCAAGTCGCTGTCCGGCGCCGACGTCGACCTGACCGCGAGCGGCTCGATCTGCGGCACGCCCAGTTATGTGGCGCCCGAATACCTGCGAAACGAGCCGTTGGTAAAAGCCTCCGATACCTATGCGGTGGGGCTGATGTTGCTCGAGATGCTCATCGGCCGGCGGGTCTTCCACGGCGAGGCGCCGGTGCAGACGCTGATGATGCAGCTCAAGCTCGAGCCCGATATCCCGCTGAAGATCGCGCGCACGCCGCTGGCAAAGGTGATCCGCCGGGCGACGGCCAAGACGCCCGAGGCGCGATATACCGACGCCGACGAGATGCTCCAGGCGCTCGAGGCGGTGGCCGACGAGCTGCCCAACGATATTCGCCTCGCCCCCGAAGACCTCGACGACGTCGCCTCGACGCCGCCGCCGATGCCCACCGACGGCCTCGAGCGCTCCCTGGCCGAGGAGTCGGCCAACTCGCTGCCCGAGGTGCAGGGGACTCCCGTCGGGCGAGACAAGCGGCCAGCGCGCCGGTCGCCGCCGCCGGTGCAGCTCGAGTCGCTCGAGGTTATAGACGCCGGCGCAGATTCAGGGGCAGATTCAGCAGCAGGCGCCGGCTCGATCGCCGAGCAGATCGCCCGACGCAGCGCCGCCGGCGATCGCACCGGCTCGAGCGTGTCCTTCGAGCTGCCCGAGCCGCGCAAATTGTGGATGATCGGCGCCGGCTTCGTCGGGGCGGTCGCGCTGGTGATCACTTTCTTGTTGATCCTCAACCCGGGCGGAGTGACTGAGATGGGCGAGGCCGAGGGCGCCGCGAAGGCCGGTGAGCAAACCAAAGCCGCAGATGACGACAGCTCCGACGGGAGCGCCCTGGCGTCGAACGAGTTGCCCGAAGGCGAGGCTGGAGGCGACTCGAAGCGGGGTGGCCCAACGAAGGGCAATAAGCCCGATGAGGGGCCCGAGCCCTTCGAATTCGACCTCGACAGCGACCCGGCCGGCGCCGGCGTGCGCGTGGCCGGTGAGGTGGTCGGGACGACGCCGATGGTCTACGAAGTCCCCGAAGATCAGCTCCCTCAGGAGCTCACCTTCGAGCTCGACGGCTACGAGCCGAGAGTCGTGCCCATCGATGCCCACAGCTCGCCGATCGTCGTCGAGGTGCTCGACAGGCAAAAGGAGCAGACCTCGCGGGCATCCGGCAGGCGCGCCTCCGGCAGCAGCTCGAAGAGCTCCTCGCGGGGAGGGACGAAGAAGCGGGGAGGGGCGCAGAAGAAGGCCAAAAACAAAAAGTCCGAGATATCCGATGACAGCGTCGAGCAGGTGCTCGACGAATTTCTGGTGGAGTGAATCTTCTGGTGAATGCGATGACAGCTTCTCAAAAGCAAGCACATTCCGGCGGCCGCTCGAAGTGGCGCTCGCGGCTGACGGCGTCGGCTGCGGCGCTGCTGATGGTGGCGGGATCCGTGCCGCTGCAGGCCCAGTCCGGCGGCGACGTCGAGACCTTCCGAGAGCACGTCAAGCGCGGCGCCGAGCTCAGAAAGGCCGGCGATCATCGCCAGGCGCTCGAGGAATTCGACAAGGCGCGGGCCATCGCCGACCACCCCAAGCTGGGATACGCGGTCGGACTTATCTACGAGGAGCTGGGCGACTGCGCCCAGGCGCGCGCCGAATTCGAGCAAAGCTTGGCGGATGGACGCGCCGACGGCGGCCTGGAAGACAAGCTGAACGAGGCGCTCGAGGAAAACCGGCAGAGCTGCGTCGACCGCGGCACCCTCGTTGTCGAGTGTATCCCGGCGGACGCACAGCTCAGCGTGGACGGCGAGCCGACCGCCTGCACCTCCCAGGTGGAGTTGACCGCCGGCGAGCACACCCTCGACGCGTCGGCGCCCGATAGAAAATCGACCCGCGTCGTGGTCACCGTCGAGCCCGGCGGCGAGCATCGCCAGACGGTCGAACTCGGCCGCGCCTGGGAGGGGCCGGCGGTGACCTATACCAAATACGGCGCCATTGGCCTGGGCGGCGCGCTGCTGCTCGGCGGCATCTTCTCTGATGCGGGCGCGAGCTCGCGCCAGAGTGAGTTGGCCGAAGCCTCCGAGCAGGGCGATGTCGCCCGCGCCGAGCGGCTCAGCGACGAGGCCGACTCCGCCCAGACGCGCACGGTCGTATTATATAGCCTGGGCACGCTATTCATCGCGGGGGGCGCGGCGCTGTGGTTTTACGACGCCGAGGCCGAGGCGCTGCTCGTCGGCGAGGACGCAACAGGTACACAAGCGGGCCTCTCGGTGGGCGGATCGCTCCAAAAAGACGGCGCGATGCTCGAGGCGACCTTTCAATGGTGAACTCCATGAATGAAGCGCAATCGAATAATCGATGGCTGACCAGCCCGAGCGGCCGGCTGCCCACCGGGCTTATTTCCCTAACCACCGCTCTGATCGTGGCCGTGCTGCTCGCCGTCATGGGGGCTGGATGCGGCGGAGAGGGGCAGGCATGCTCGTCAGAGTCGGATTGTGACGACGGCTACCGGTGCGCCTCGAGTGGCGGAGTCCTCTTCGGAGATAGCATCTGCGTGGCCACCCGCGATCTGCCCGCCGGCGGCGACGACGCCGGCCATCCAGATGCCGGCGAGCCGGACAGCGGAGGCCAAGATGCCGGTGAGGATATCGGCGTCGAGGACGCCGCAGACGTGCCTCCCGATCCCCCGGACGCCGACAACGACGGCGTGCCCGATGCCCAGGACAATTGCCCCGACGTGGCCAACCCCGACCAGTCCGATCTGGACGGCGACGGGCAGGGCGACGCGTGTGACGACGACCGCGATGGTGACGGCTTCGCCAACGATGAAGACAACTGCCCCGACGAGCCCAACCCCGACCAGGCTGACGCCGACGGTGACGGGATTGGCGACGCGTGCGAGCCCGATGCAGACGGCGACGGAGTGCCGGACGACGATGATAACTGCGTCAATACGTCCAACCCCGACCAGTCCGACCTGGACGGCGATGGGCAGGGCGACGCATGCGACGACGATCGCGACGGTGACGGCCACGCCAATGCCGACGACAATTGCCCCGACGAGTCCAATCCCGACCAATCCGACATAGACGGCGACGGGCAGGGCGACGTGTGCGACGATAATATCGACGGCGACAACCTGAACAATAACCAGGACAATTGCCCCGAGGTCTTCAACCCCAACCAAAGGGACACCGACGGCGACGGCGTCGGCGATGATTGCGATAACTGCCCCGGCGTGGCCAACCCCGACCAAGAGGATAGCGACGACGACGGCGTCGGCGATGCCTGTCAATGAGGATGCCTGGCCACGCGACGGAGCGGTGGGCGGGAATGCGCGCGGCTTGCGCTATGTTCCAGACCATGGACGCGGGAAGCGCTGAGTACAGTGGTGTGGATATTTCGCCTTCTTTTGAAGTCTCTTGACACGCCACGGCCGCCCGATTATGTTCCCCGCCCTGCAGTGTCCAAGGCGTGGATCGCACACGCACAGACACTCGATATGGTGGATGTAGCTCAGTCGGTTAGAGCGCAGGCTTGTGGTGCCTGAGGTCGCGGGTTCAATTCCCGTCATCCACCCTGCTTTGAGCGCCCGTAGCTCAGCTGGATAGAGCGCCGGACTTCGAATCCGTAGGTCGCAGG
>CAYLTX010000188.1:0-12219 GCA_964386725.1 uncultured Bradymonadales bacterium
CCGGGCTTTTCGGGCTTTTTCATGTCAAATCCTCTTCAGAAGCGCTTATTCAAGGTCTAGTGGCAAATTCTCGTCGCTCCACCCGAATAATTCACGGAAAACGCTATTTATCGAACAAATAACGCAGATAAAGTGTTGATATCTCTCCTTAATTCTACGCCATCAACCACCCGCATTCTTCACGGCACACTGTATCACGAAGACCCGCCTTAATTTCCAGTCCCAATCGCGCGCCGACCTCGAATTCAACGCCGACAACTCTCGTCTGAGGCATTACACTCCCTATCGATGAACTGGTACCGCTGGTTCACCAAGACTCCTTGGCGAAGAAGGCTACCGCCGCTTTTTGAGCTTTCACGCTCCTCACGCAGGATGCGATTTTCACGACGCAAAAACTTGAGCTCCTCGCGCTCGTCGTCGCTGACCGCCTCTGAATGAGTCCCTACTTGCTCTGAACGGGCTTTGTTGACCCAGCTATGTAACGTGTTTTGATGCATCCCCAGATCTCAGGCAATGCGGGCAACAGGCAACTCCTCATCAATCACCAGTCGAACGGCGTCGGTCTTGAACTCGTGGGTGTATGAGCCGCGCTGTTTCTTCTTCTGCTCAGTCGTTTCCGACCTCCTTGTAAAAGCATCAAATAACGATGTTAGAAGGTATCCGAAAATTCCGGGCCAGCTCAGGCCGCCATAGACGCGATTATTGGTTTCTGCTCTCACCCAGTGTAGAAAAACCGCGTTGGGGTACATCGGTTGTGGGATCAATAGCTTAACTATCTTTTTGAACGTCAATAAAAACGCTGAGTGAGCCGCTGAGTTGGTCCTACATCTTACGCTATTCTCACCTGAGGGATATATAATTCGAGCCTGCTCTAAACGAGTTTTAGACGGCACTTTCGTGGGTTCATTCAGCTTCGGCCTGGTCGGTTGCGGCACGCTCCCTCAGCTTGCGAAATAAGCTAATAAGAAGCTCGAAGGTATTATTGCCGGCGAGACGCTCGAGCGGAAACAACGCTACAAAGTAGATGACGACTCCGCAGGTGATCAAGAGCGGCAGTTGGATAACGGCCGTCGCAGAGACGACTTGTTTGAGCCCGAGCAATACCCCTGCCATTACGCCAGAAGCGAGTACCGAGGGAAGGAGTCTCTTCAGCAATCTTTCTTCGGGGCCCAGCAGACGACGAATATAGATAAAATAGAAACAAAGGGCCGACAGCGTCGACAGCGCTGCGGCGAGGGCTATACCTTCGGCTTCCAAAAGTGAAAACAACGGGTAGAGCACGAGTACGAGCACGATGGAGCGAACCAGCGTCCCGTAGAACATCAGGTTGGGCTTGCCCAAACCGACGAAGAGCGTTGTCTGCACGCTGGAAAGCGCGCGGAAAGCAGCGCTGAAGGATAAAATGGTGACCAGCGGGATCATCGGCAGCCATTTATCATCGAAGACCACGGTGACGAACTCGGGGCTGACCACCGCGAGGCCGACAGCACTAGGCACGATGATGGTCGCTGTCACGGTGAACAATTGCTCGAAGACACGCCTCGTGCGCTCCCGATCGCCCTGGATCTCAGCAAACGCCGGAAACATCACCCGCTCGATGACGCCCGAGAACTCTTGCGCGATGATATTACCGACGACAAACGCCATCTGGTAGAGGCCCAAGGCTGCGGCGCCGGCCCAGCGGCCCAACATAATATCGTCCAAGTTCAACGAGGCATATTGAACCAGACCGGTCAGGAGCAGCCAGACGCCAAAGTCAAAGATGGACTTGGCCCGGGTCCAATCAAAGCGAAAGCGTGGGCGATAAGGATGGATGAAGAAAGACACTAAGACGGAGACGAGTTTTTCCGCCAACGTCCCCCACACAAGCGCCCATGCATTCTGCAGAATAAAAGCAAAGATTATCGACGTCCCGACGAGCGTCGCTACTCGAATGAACCGATAGACAGAGTGTCGACGAAAATCGAACTCTTTCTGCAGAAGCGCGGTACCAATACTCGTAAAAGAACCGACGAAGGTGGCCAACGCGAGCACCCGAACCAAATCGGCGGCCTGAGGTTCACCAAAGAACTGAGCCACGAGCGGAGCTACGAGAAAGGTCGTCAGACCGATCAGCGCACCGCGAGCAATCTTGAGCCAATAGGCGGTGTGAAGAAATAGCTCGTCGACCTCCTCGGCCTGAATGACCGCTGCGTTGACTCCTACTTTCGAGAGAGTCTCAAACCCCGTCAGAATGAGCACGGCGATGCCAAAAAGCCCGAAGTCGTCCGGGGCGAGCAGTCGCGCGAGAATGATATTCTTAGCGAACCCCAATACTTTCTGGGCGATTCGCAGCCCTCCCACCCACTTCCCGCTCGAGATTATCTTGGAACTAAACGTCGACATGGATCTACTGAGTTGGGGATCGGAAACTGGTTAACATCCAGGATGAACCAGCCTGAGTGCGCCGACAGCTCCTATTCGTCACTGGAACTCGACGGTGAGGATTGCAATGGCATTCTATCGTTCTGACGAGTCCATCATGGCCGAGCGCTCCGACGTAGCGGTATCAGAATGAGCACCAGCGTCACATAAAAAGGCATCATCGGAACGCGGTATCGGGACAACGATCCCAAATTCGGCGAGGCCAAGCCGACCAGAGCGCCGAATATCAGAGTGAAAACGAGACAAAACATCGCCGCCGGCGAAGATGTAATCGTCTGGTAGCTCTCCTTGATGCCGCGCTTTGAGAGAATCCACCCGAACGCGATGAGGAGTACGGAGGTCTCCACTGAGTTCACCAGCGCCATGGCGTTATGCACCTCGAAGATGAACGGGCGCAGTAGCGCTGAGAGCAATGCAAGCGGCAGAAGCGCGAGCTGACCGAGCGGACCGGCCGCCGGCGTTCCGAGTTCGTAGGATGAGCCCCCGCTGAGATGCTGGTGGTGCGTCTGAACCGAGGCGAGTTCATCGCCAATATTTTCAATGGAATAGAGGGGGAAGAGCTCGCCGAATAATATCATTGCGCCGACCGCAACTGCCAAACCCAGGAGCAGGTGAAGCGGCTTCGAGACCACCGCGACACTGCCCTTTGTCTCGAGAGAGCGCTGCCAATAATACCAAACACCTGCCGCGATGAAGAACGGAAAGAGAATATAAGCTTTGGTCAAGCTCAGCGGCACGAAACCGATGGCCGCGATGATGAGATGACGCGCCCGATGTCTTCCGCTGACGAGGCCCTGGGCGCCTAAAAAGAGCAACCCCAGCCCGGCCATGGCCACGGTTTCCTTGAGCAGGCCGCTCGACCAAAACACGACCGACGGAATGAGTAGTGCACCGACGAGCAATCTCTTTTTGAAGCGAGGTGCAAAGATGCGCCGGAAGGTCACAAAAGTAGCCAATTGGCCGAAGAATGCCGCGACGCTCAATAGAAGGCAGGCTCCGTAGAGCGATTTTCCCAATAGAACCGCCAGCAGCCCTGACAGACCGAACATCGATCCGGTCGCGCCGTGCCTGATCGGTATGCGAACCGGGATATACGATTCCAGTTGCAGGATCAGCTTGAACAGCTCGATCAGATGAGGAGCGGGCTCCATGGCGACCCAATCGGCGAGTCGCACCCCGACGTTATAGTAGTTGAGAAGATCGCCGCCGCCATAGAAATACTTCGTGATCCACACCTGCGCCATCGCGCCGAATACATGGGCGAAGAAAGCCGCCCAGATAAACTTCCGCTCGGTGGAGTCGAATCGTTGCTGGAGGCTCGCCAATACGATCGCTCCCGCGATGAAAACGGCGAATGTGACTACAAGCTCGATCATCTAGAGGACGAAATCGGGTCTAATAGTGGGTAGTTAGTGGCGGCTCAACCCGAGCTGGCTTGGGCATGACTGCTGTTGTGAGGCAGGTTCAGTTCGTAGCAAATTGGATGGCGTTGTCCGGTATCAATCCGACAACATTATACTGGCGCTGAGTATTGCTTAGTAGCATTCCCGAATTAAGAGGGGTCGCAGCCGTACCGTGACTGTGGAACTCACTGCTGTCAAAAAGTACATAGCCTAGCCCGACGAGCAAATCGATTGCTTCTCGAGCTAAAGCCCGTCTGTCCATGTACCAACGCGGCGTAAACTCAATGAACAGAGCGGGGCGAAATTTCTCAATTGTGGAACGCGCGCCCAACAAAACTTCGGGTTCGAATCCTTCGACATCGATCTTGATTAAATCGACCGCTTTAACTGCCAGCGTTTTCACTAAATCGTCAATCGGTACAACGTCGACGGTCGTCGATACATCTAGGCCGTGGCGTGCTTGCAAGGAAGACTTGCCAGTGTCACCGGTTTCCGCGACATATAGGTCGAGCTCACCAGGGCAACGACCGGCTGCAATATTGAGCGGTGTGATATTCGTCGTAAGATTAGCACGGACATGATGCGCGAGCCTCTCGAATGCCTGCGGATTGGGTTCGAGGCTGATGACTCGGGCTGATGGATTTCTTCTCGCCATCATTAAAGAATAGAGCCCGATATTAGCACCAACGTCCAAGACCACCTCTGCGGATCTGGCCAACCCGTCAAGAGTCTTCATATCTGGGTCGGGCAGACCAAAAAAATGATGCCACTGAAAATAATTGCTCGGTTGCAACATTAGTTCGAATCCATAACGGAAAACACGTCGCACGTCTTCCGGCGTATAATTGCGAGGTTGGGGCGTAAACCGAAGGAGCCTTTGTCGATCCTCATCGTCAAGTAAATCAAGCGCGACATAGATAAGCTCTTCGGAGAGTCGGTTTTTAAACGGCGCGCGAATCAGGTCTTTGAAGATGTCGAAGTTCATATATTCACAACATGGTACGAAAAGAGCGGATGCGCCCAAAGGTGTCCGATGAACGCGGACCAAGTAGACCTGCACCTGCTGCGCCCGAATTTCGCCGCAGCTCTCAGTAATGATGTTGACCAATAGTGCTAGAAATCGCCGGTAGACTGGACTGGCAGGAACCTAATTGGGTGAAACGGCATCTCGCACCTTAGTGCTGGGATGTCGAACTTGCCACAACACCACAAGAATGACGACCAGTTCGAAACTCGTATAACAACCACTGCATTGTGCAGCTAGGGGCACCGCCTTCCACTCCCACATATCCGGGTTGGTATACGGCCAGCCCATCCAGCCCGAAAATAGATAGCCGGTATAATGCGCCCCGGCGACGATATCGTTGGCGAGGTCGCCGACCATATGACTGGCCCAGCCGACGAGCATCCAGCCGAATGCGCGGGTGTCACCGGCGTCGCGCACGCTGAGCAGACACCATAGAGCAGCGCAAAGTCCCAGCACAAGTAGGCTGTGGCCGACGGTGCGGCCGTAGGGCGAGCCGCCGAGGTACATGACGCTCTTGTCGACCAGGTCGGGCAGCAGCGCGCCGAAGATGACCGGGTAGAGCTCGGCGTGGGGTGCGATCGGGCGTGCCTCGGCCGTTGCGTGGCGGTGCGCCAGCAGTGTGGCGAGTGAGGCGTGGCCGACTGGATACATAATGAATCGGGGTGAATGGATGTCTGTGTCGGCGGGTTTGTGCCGATCTTATGTAGTTTTGATCGAGAGAGTGAGAAAGTCAGAGAGTGAGAAAGTGAGAACAAAGCAAACGACGCAGCTCTTCTCGATACCATTGCTGTATCTTACTCTCTTACTTTCTCACTATCTTACTCTCTTGCCGCCGATCGGCGGGTTTATGCCGACGTTACGTATTAGTCGCCGGCGCAGCGCTCTGCGTGCTTGCGGAAAAGACGGGCGGCGCCCTTTTGCTTATGACTGCGCTCGGCCTTGGTCGCCAATGAGTCGAGGGTGCCGCAGCGGTAGTGGCGGCTGAGAAAATTCGCGAGCGAGCCGGGCCGATCCAGGCGTGAGTAGATGCGCTCGTAGACCCTCTGCGCGGCGTCGAGTTGGCCGTCGCGTTCGAGGAGCCAGGCGCGTAGACCCCAGCAGTCCTCGCGGTGGTTTTGGGGCAGCGGCGAGTCGCAGAAGGTGTCGTTGGCGAGCTGGGCTAGCTGGGCGTCTTGTTCGGTCGCGGCTTCCGGGTCGGTCGGCACCAGGCGCTTGACGTAGCGCATGAAGGTGAAGTCGCGGGCGCCGGCTTCGACCGCGCGCTCGAGCCAGGCGCGCGCCTGGTCGTGGCGGTCGCGCTCGATGAATTTGGCGATCAAGCTGGCGAGGCCGCGGCCTTCGTCGGGGGCGAGGCCGTCTTGGATCGCCGTCTGCGCCCACATGCCGGCGAGTTCGAGTTGCTCGAGTTCGAGGTAGGCGTCGATGATCATATTCTTGATGTTGACCGCGTCGGGGTGGTGCTCGGCCAGGGCCAGAGCATAACCGGAGGCGGCGGCGGGGCCTTCCATGAGTTTGATGGTGTCGTAGGTGCGCCACCAGTATTTCCTGTCGCTCGGGGCGATGATCTCGGCGCGTGCCTCGGCCGTGTCGATGTCGCGGACGAGCGAGGAGATGGCGTCCGCGGGTATGGCGTGCCACTCCGTAGAGAAGAACTCGCCGTAGGTTTTGTGGCTGAGCTCGTCGTCGCCGGCGCGGGCGGCGGCTCGCGCCAAGAATAGCGTGCGCAGCTCGTCGGGCTTGAGCCGGTGTGCTCGCCGGGCGAGCGTGAGCGCGCGGTCGAACTCGCCGGCGGCCTTCGCGCTTGTGGAGAGGCGCGCGTAGAGCCGGCTCTCCGACGGGATGAGCTCGACGGCTCTGGCGTTCGCCTCATCGCTAGCAGTGTCGCCTGACAGCAACGGGCTTGTTAGTAACGGCCCCAGCGGGTCGGCGTAGGGGCCCCAGTGGAGCATGCCGCATACGACCACCGCGAGCACGCCTGCGCCGGCGGCGGCCTCGGGGGCGTAGCGTGTGAGCCAGCTCGGCTGGTTGGCTTGATCCTGGTTGCCTCCATTGGAGCTGCGCGCACCGGACTTGCGATTGTGGGAGGCGCTGCTGACGACGAAGATCACCATCGGCAGACCGGCACCGAGCACCAAAAACGGGAAGTGGATCTGGGCGACCAGGATCAGATAGAGCCCGACCGACACGGCCGCCAGCATCCGGCGGCTGCGCAGGCGGAGCTTGATAAAGCGGCGCACGGTGCGCGAGCAGGACCAGGCGATGAGGCCGGCGGCGATGAGGCCGGCGGGCATCCCGAGGGTGAAGATCCATTCGGCGAGTTCGTTTTCTACGGTGGGCACGCTCGCGCGGGGAAAGGTCGCCCAGTCCAGGTACGGGCCGATCGCCCGATCGACGGAGCCGGCGCCCGCGCCGGTCAGCCAGAAGTCCACGCTGCCGCGCATCGCGCCGGTGAATAGCTCGACTCGCCCGGGGAGCTTGGTCATGAAGCTATCGTAGGCTTCGAGTTGCTCCAGACGGGCGAGCAATCCGCTGCTGCGCCCCCCGTTGAAGAAGAGAGTGGCCACGGCCGCCACGGCGGCTAGCAGGAGCGCGCTGGCACCCAGGACGACGTTTCGCAGCATCTTGCGGTTGGCCCTGATAAGCGCGCGCAGCGGCGCTGCTTGCAGCGCGATGCCGAGGCTCAGCACGAGCGCGGCGGCCCCGAACGCCATCAGCGCACCCAGGCTCTGCTGGAACGTCATGACGATCATGAAGACCAGGCCGGTGACGGCGCCTGCTACTGTCTCAATTGGGCTCTTCTGGTACCGGGCGGCCGCGAACGCGAAGCCCACTAACGCGACGAAGCCAAAAAAGACGCCCGCGTGGTTGGGGTTGACGAAGGTGCTCCATTGGCGGAGCACGACGCTGGGCTCGTAGAAGCCGAGGAGCTTGCCGTCGCCGAAGGCGCGTTGGATCAGGCCGATGCCGAGCACCACGTAGCCGGACGCAAAGATCGCGAAGACGAGCTTTCGCCACGACGAGCGGCTCCGGAAGGCATTTGCGGCCACAGCGCACAGCGATGCGAGTGCGACCCATCGGATTGCACGATCGGCGGTCTGGCCCGGGTCCAGCGATAGCGCGCGCCACGTATTGGGCGCTTCGCTTCCGAAGGCTGCCTGCCAGCCGTCGGCGAAGAATCCTGTGCCGGTGGGGCTGACCAACTCGTGGAGGGCGCGCGGAAACGGAATGAGCTGCATAAACGCGACCGCACCCAGCACCAAAAAGGCGATCGCCGTCCAGGAGATGTGGATTTGACGGAATCTCTCGGGGCGGCGTCGATGTTGTAGCTCGGAGAAGAACGCGGCGATGCCGAGCAAGGCGAGGCCGAGCGCCACCGGGAAGTGAACCCCACCGATGGCGACCGGAGCCGCGACGATGCATATATAGGTGATGGTTCGAGCGACACTTCGCACTGCAGGGCCACGTTCGATGAATTGAAACTCCGAATCTTCCGGGACTTATAGTACAAGCATTGCCGGGAGATGGTATAGTCCCCACAACCTCAACAGCTTATGGGGTCCAATCCGCGAAGTTGACTCTCCGTGAGTACATACCTACCATCCGCCTCTCTAATCTGGGCTAATCGGCCGATGTCGGAGCTCGCAGTATAAGATGGCTGAAAACCTCGAAATTCAGGAAGTCGAAGCGCCCATGCCCAGCATGGAAGGTGAGAGCGAGTCTCTCGGCCACCTGGTGGCGCGTTATTGGGGGCTGCTCAAGAAGTATTATTGGCTTCTGATTCTATTGCCGACCGTGGCGGTCGCGGCCGCGTTCTTTTGGACGCAGGAGCAGCCGCGGATCTATGAGGCGCAGAGCAAGATCATGTTTCGCCAGCCTCCGCAGAACGTGCTCGGCGAAATCGAGCGCGTGGAGATGGTCAATACCGGCGGCCAATGGGGCTTCGAGCAGTTCTGGAATACCCAAAAAGAGGTCTTCAATTCGCAGTGGTTTAGCCAGCGGGTCGTCCAGAACGCCGGCCTGCTCGATGAAGAGGGCTTTTTGAGTCCCGAAGCGGCGAATCTGGAGCCCGATGAAAAGCTCAGGAGCGCGGCCAAGAGGCTCCAGGGCATGACGGAGGTCGAGCTAAAGCCCGGCACCCGTGTGGTGATGGTCAAGGCGTCGACCACTGATTCGCAGCTCGCCGCCGTAGTCGCCGACGCGTTGGCCCAGGAATACGTCGCCTATATCGACGAGCAACAATCCGGCGGCCTCGACGAGCTGGTCACCTGGTTCGACAATTACGTCGCCGAGAAGCGCAAGCAACTCGAGGGCTCGCAGCGAAAGCTCCATAAATTCAAGCGCGACGAGAATATTCTGTCGCTGTCCTACGAGAACCGCCAGAACCAGACCGCGGCGAGTATGGAGTCCATCCAGGAGCAACTCCTGGAGGTGCGCGGCAAGCTCTTCGAGGAGCAAGCGCTGCTCAGCCAGATTTCGTCGATGGAGAAGTCCGACGAGGCTCAAGACAAGCGCGCCATCGCCGATCTGGTCGACAATACCACTGTCGACAACCTCGTCTCGAAGGAGTCGGAGCTCAGTCAGAAACTGGCCTCTCTGAAGACGAAGTACGGGGAAAGATATCCGGAGGTCAATCAGGTCGAAGAAGAGCGACGTGTGGTAGCCGAGCAAATCCAGGCCGAGATCGCCCGCATTCGATCGGGCGTGGAAAATCGCGTAGCCGTGCTGACGCGCAACCAGAGCCAGCTCGAGGCCGAGCTCAACCGGCTCAAGGAAGACATCTTCGAGCTCAACGAGCTGGGCCTTCAATATAACCAACTCACCGACGAAGCCGAAAACCAAAAGCAACTCTACGATACGGTCCTGAAGCGCTCGGCCGAGCTCGACATCAACTCGATGTATGACAGCGACCTCGCCCAGGTGCTCGAGGAGGCCGAGGAGCCCAAGGCCCCGGTCAGCCCGAACCTGCCGCTGAACCTCGCCGTCGGGCTGGGGCTGGGGCTGGCATTCGGCGCCGGCACGATCGTGCTCATCGACGCGCTGGACACCTCGATCAGGAGCAAGGACGACGTCGCCCGCTATACGCACAAGCCGATCCTCGCGATGCTGCCGCGCGTCAACAAAGGCGTCCTCAAGGGCATTGAAAACTCCCCCGGCGACTCCGCGTTGGACACGCTCAGCCATACCGCGCCCAAGAGTTCTTTCGCCGAAGGCATCAAGACGCTCCGCACGAATTTGATGTTCATGGCCCCGGATAATCCGCCGAAGCTGCTCTTGGTCACCAGCCCCGGCCCCAGTGAGGGCAAGACGCTGTCGTCGGTCAATATGGCGATTGCCATGGCTCAATCGGGGCAGAAGACGTTGATCATCGACTCCGATATGCGCCGGCCGCGGATCCACAAGGCGCTGGGTGTCGAAAACGAAGGCGGCCTCTCGACGATCATCACCGGCCAGGCCGCCTTCGACGACATGAAAAAGGCGACCGAAATCGACAATCTCGACGTCTTGACCTGTGGTGGCATCCCGCCCAACCCCTCCGAGCTATTGCACGCCGGCCGCTTCCACGAGTTGGTCGAAGAACTTCGCGAGAAGTACGACCGCGTCATCTTCGACTCGCCGCCTCTGGCAGCGGTCTCCGACGCGCTCGTGCTCAGCCACCACGTCGACAGCGTCTTGTTGATCCTGAAATTCGGCCAGACCCGCCGCGAGCTCTTGCGTCGCTCCATCGAGCAGCTCGACGGTATCGGCGCGCCGTTTATGGGCTGCGTGCTCAACGATATCCAGGCCGGCGAGTCGGCCTACGCTTACTCCTATTATTATCGCTATCAATACGACGAATCCGACAGCGACAAGTCATCGAAGCGGATGGCGAGCTGATCGCGATCGCTCGACACCTGAACTCCTCAACCACCGAGTCGTATAGAGATGTCCAAAGCAGTCGAACTCAAAGAAAAACTCGAATCCAAAGACGCCACCATCGCCGTCATCGGCCAGGGCTATGTGGGCCTGCCGCTGGCGCTCGGCTTCGTCGAGGCGGGGTTTCGCACCATCGGCGTCGACATCGACGCCGACCGTGTCTCGCAGCTGAACGAGGGCTCGAGCTATATCTCCGACGTCTCCGACGCCGAGCTGCAAAAGGCGCTCGAGACGGGGCTCTTTGCCGCCACGACTGACTTTTCGGACGTCACCGAGGCCGACGCCGTCTCGATCTGCGTGCCCACACCGCTGCGCAAGACGCGCGACCCGGATATCTCCTATATCCAGTCCGCGACCGAGAGCATCAGGCCTCATCTCAAAGAGACCTGCCTGATCGTATTGGAGTCGACCACCTATCCCGGCACCACCGAGGAGGTCCTCGCCCCGATGCTGTCCGATGGCGACGGCGAGTTGAACGACGGGCGATTCGTGGCGTTTAGCCCGGAGCGCGTCGATCCGGGCAATGAGGTCTACCAGATCCACAACACGCCCAAGGTCGTCGGCGGCGTCAACGCCGAGTCGACCGAGCTGGCCGTCACGCTGTACTCCCAGATGCTCGACTCCGTCCACCCGGTCGGCAGCGCCACCGAAGCCGAAATGGTCAAGCTGCTCGAGAATACCTTCCGCGCGGTCAACATCGGCCTGGTCAACGAGCTCGCGGTCATGTGCGACCGCATGGAGATCAATATCTGGCGGGTCATCGAGGCGGCGGCGACCAAGCCGTTCGGCTATATGCCGTTTTATCCGGGCCCGGGCATCGGCGGCCACTGTATCCCGCTGGACCCGACCTACCTGAGCTGGAAGGCGAAGAGCTTCGGCTTCTACAACCGCTTCATCGAGCTGGCCACCGACATCAACAGCAATATGCCGCGCTTCGTCGTCCAGAAGCTGGCACGCGCGCTCAACGGCCACAAAAAGCCCATCAACGGCTCGAACGTGCTGCTGGTCGGCATGGCCTACAAGCCCGACGTCCACGACACGCGCGAATCACCGGCGCTCGACATCTGGCAATTGCTCAAAGAAGAGGGCGCCGAGCTCGCCTACCACGACCCCTTCGTGGCGAAGGTTCGCGAGCTAGATGACATCGAGTCCGTGGAGCTGACCGCCGAGCGACTCGCTGACAGCGACGCCGTCGTGATCTGCACGAATCACAGCAATCTCGATTATGATCTGATTGTCGAAAACGCCCCGCTCGTGCTCGATACGCGGGACGCGATCGAAGGCGTGCACGAGTCGGTTGTACAGCTTTAATCGCTGCCCACAAACCAGACCATCCTGGTCTGAACGACAGGGCTAGTGGAAGTTTAAGAAAATCACCGCCGCGATGGATGCGGTTGGGGGCGCGCAGGCTCCGTCCTCGCCGCGAAGGCTCCGTCCTTCGCCGTAGCGTGT
>CAYLTX010000189.1:0-12101 GCA_964386725.1 uncultured Bradymonadales bacterium
CTAGGCCCGTGAACCTGAACGTGCACGTGAACGTGAACCGTAGTTAAACCTGCAGCATGTCCACCATCACGAGGCTGCTTCGGTTGGGCAACATTGCCCGCTTCGAGCCTTTTCGCTGGCTCCACCGGACATGCAGGGGGTACAGCGGTTCACGGCCACGTTCACGTGCACGTTCACGGGCTCAAGCCGACCTCACTAGCTGCGCGAACACTTGTGATCAATCGTGAGGCGCGCTACGGCGGGGGACGGAGCCCGTTTATGCGGCTTGATCGGGCTCCGTCGGCACCGTACGTGTCAACGACGTCGGTCGCGCTTGCCCAGCGCGCTGTCGAGCGCGCGGCGAAGCTTGTCCTTGGCCCCGTTGACGGCGCTGTGCACGTTGTCTGCCCGGTGGGTCACGGCGATCGGATCCATCTTCTCGACGCGCGCCTCCATCATGCAACGCTTGTCGTCGGCGCCACCCTTGTCGCTGTTTTCGTCTCGGAGGTGAACCTCGACCCGGCTAACCTCGTCTCGAAAGCGCTCGAGCGCGCTTTCGAGAACTCCAACCACGTGCTCTTCGAGTTCCTGAGTGCCCTCGACGCTGCTGTCGGTATTTAAGGTGATGCGCATCCTTGATTTCCTCATTCTTGTGGAGTGTTCGAGACTGCTTCGAAGCGACGGGTGTGGATATCAATGATGCTCGTTGTCGAGCGGCGGCCCCCTCCGCGGGTGCGGTCGCTGCCCGACCTTTACTCATGTATGAGTATACTCACATAAGAGTGCACTCCTAACCCATGCTCATAGCGTCCCGCCGCTATGACATCGAAAAACCCGAGCGCCGAGCACCTCGTCGGTCCGACATGACATCGGCCTTGCGAGTGACTCGACCCTCGGGTTTGGGGTCCTTTATGGGACGGGTCTTATTGAAGCGTCAGCGGCAGGGACGGGCTCATTTTGACGCCCGCGGCGCTGGCCGAGATGGACTGCATCGCCCAGCCGTGGCCGCTAGAGTTGTAGGGGCTCGAGCAGCTTCCGTAGTTGTCAAACGAGCCCGGGGAGAGGTTTCCGACGCTGGTGGCCATTCCGTCGCCTCCGATATTGGAGGGCACGAGCAGTTGGTCCGAGCGCGGGTGGTAGTAGACCGACTTGGCGTACATCTTCTGCGGATCGTTGCTGCCGCTGTTCAGGTACGCGGTGCCCTGGGTGCAGCTCGAACCCGAGAAATAATATTGGCCGTCGCCCATATCGCCGTCCCAGCCATACCAAGCGATATATCCCGTGGTGGACAGCACGGTGATGCCGTAGTCGTCGGCGCTGACCACCGTACCCAAGTCGAAACCGCTGGCGTCGGAGAGCTTCACACCGCCGCCTTGGGCGTCGGCGCCGTTGCACAGATAGGAGGTGGAGTCGATCTCGTCGGCTTCGAGCACGCCGTTGTCTGCGGTGCCGCCGCCGTCGCCATTGTCCAGGCCCGAGTCGACGCGCACGCCGCCATAGGCGCAATTGGCGCCGCTCGACACCGGCGATTGATCAATAAGGGTGTCGTGGCCGTCGCTGCCGTCGCTGCCCGCCGGCCCCTGCGGCCCTTCCGGTCCGGTCGCGCCGTCTTCGCCGTCGGCTCCGTCAGCTCCGTTGCAGATATAGCGGGCTTGGTCGATTTCGCCGGCGCCCAACACTCCGTCATGGGCCGTTTCGCCGCCGTCACCGTTGTCCAGGCCGATGTCGAGGCGTTGGCCTCCGTTGTCGCAGCTGCCGCCAGCCGGCGCCTCCACCAGATTGGTGAGCACCGTAAAGCCGTCGACGCCATCGCAAACATAGTGGGTCGAGTCGATCTCGCCCTCTCCGAGCAGCCCGTCGCCGGCGGTCTCGTCGCCGTCTCCGTTGTCCAGACCCACGTCGACACGCTGGCCGCCGGCTTCACAATTGTCGCCTGGGTCCTCGTCGCTGATCTGAATCAGCGAGGAGGCCCCATCTTCGCCGTCAGCGCCGTCAGCACCGTCAGCACCATCTTCTCCGTCGGTTCCGTCTTCGCCGTCGGCGCCATCTTCACCATCGACGCCGTTGCAGATCACCTCGGTCTCGGAGATCTCATCGTCATCGAGCTCACCGTTGAGGTTGCTGTCGGTGCCCAAAGAGACCTCGATGCCACCAGCCTCACAGACATCGCCGGGCTCCACCTCGGCGGCCTCGGATAATAGTGCGCTGGCATCAGCGCCGTCTTCTCCGTCCGCGCCCCCACAAGCGGTGCCGACCAGCGCGCAAAGAACAACGAATACGATGGAATACGAACCAATCTTTTGACTTACCACGATTTCCCTACCCTATTGATTATAAAAGGTTTTCAATGACGTGCTGTCTCAACCATCCATGAGGATCGAGGCATACACAGAAGGCCTATGTACCTGAATACGGAGGCGAACACTAGTCATTTTTTTAACTTTTTTAGATTCCAGCCGCGATCATTTCCGAGCGCTCGACACGCGCCCCAAAACTACCCGCTCCCACCCTCGAAAAGAGCATGCCGCTCGACACACGCCCATAGAATCGACCGCCTCCGCCCTTGCCCACGAAATACTTTCCCCCTAAAAGTTGCTTAAGGCATGCGGGCGCTGCGAGCCTGCGCCCTCAAAAAGCAACTCCCTGCAGTAAGAGACCTCTATAATGAATTTGCGAACGCTCTCCTCGACCGCGGCGCTTTTGGCCGCCGCGCTCGTCGCCTCGACCACATTGAGCTGCGCCGGCCCCACGCCCACGCCGGAGATCCCGGCCGAGGAGTCGGCCCAAGAAAAACCCGACGCCGCCGCCACCGAGCAGGCCGGCGCCGAGCAGGCCAGCGCCGATGAGGGCGCGGCCGACCTGCCCGCGGTGGAGGTCGATTACGAGAAAATCGTGCTCGACAACGGCCTGACCGTGCTGGTCCACGAGGACAAAAAGGCGCCGGTGGTGGCCGTCAATGTCTGGTACCACGTCGGCTCCAAGAACGAGCGGCACGGCAAGACCGGGTTTGCGCACCTCTTCGAGCACCTGATGTTCCAGGGCTCGGAGAATTTCGAAGGCGAGTTCTTCGAGCCGCTCGAGGAGGCCGGCGCGACCGATATGAACGGGACGACCAACCGCGACCGCACCAACTACTTCGAGACGGTGCCCAAGTCGGCGCTGGGCGTGGCGCTGTGGATGGAGTCCGATCGCATGGGACACTTCGCCGGGGCCATCTCTCAGGAGCGCCTCGACGAGCAGCGCGGCGTGGTCCAAAACGAGAAGCGTCAGGGCCTCAACCGGCCCTACGGGGAGGCCTGGCGGCTGATCCCCGAGCATACCTACCCGGCCGAACACCCCTATTCGTGGTCGGTGATCGGGAGCATGGAAGACCTCAACGCCGCCTCGCTCGACGACGTCAAGTCCTGGTTCGCCGAGTATTATGGCGCCTCCAACGCCGTACTGACCCTGGCCGGTGATATCACCGTCGAGGAGGCGCGCGAGCAGGCCGAGAAGTACTTCGGACATATCGACGCCGGCCCCTCGGTCGAGCAGCGCGGCCCCTGGGTGGCCAAGATGGACGAGCGCAAGGAGCTGACCACCTACGATCAGGTCCCGCAGGCTCGCGCCTACTATGTCTATAACGTGCCCCAATACGGCACCGACGAGCTCGAGCAGCTTCGCATCGCCGCGCGGCTACTGGGCGACGGTAAAAACTCCCGGCTGTACAAGCGCCTGGTCTATGAAGATCAAATCGCCACCGACGTCTTCGCCTGGGTCTACGACGGCGAGATCGGCTCGCAGATCTTGATCGGCGCCGACGCCCGCCCGGGTGTGCCGCTGGCCAAGGTCGAAGAGGCCCTCGAAGAGCAGATCGCCGAATTCGCCGCCGACGGCCCCACCGCCGACGAGCTAAAGCGTGCGAAGATGTCGTATTTCTCCGAGACCGTCTCGGGCCTGGAGAAGGTCGGCGGCTTCGGCGGAAAGAGCGACGTGCTCGCCCGCGGCGAAGTCTATGTGGATGACCCCGGCGCGTTCACGGAGCTGCTGGACGTCCAGCGAAAAGCCAGCGCCGATCAGGTGCGCGCGACCGCTGACGAGTGGCTGACCGACGGCGTCTTCTTGCTGCGCGTGCTGCCCGATCCCGACCACAAGGCCAAAACCCAAGAGAGCGCGGCCGACCGAAGCCAAGTGCCCGACGCGGGTGACGCCCCCGAGCTGGATCTGCCCGACCTCGAGCGCGCCGAGCTGTCCAACGGCATCGAGATCGTGCTCGCCCAGCGCCACGACGTGCCCACCGTGCGCGTTCGCCTGAGCGCCGACGGCGGCTTTTCGGCCGACGAGGCCGACAAGCTCGGAGCGGCCAGCCTGGCCATGGACGTGCTCGACGAGGGCACCGAAAGCCACAGCTCATTGGAGCTGGCCGCCGAGCTCGAGCGGCTCGGCGCGTCGCTGTCCAGCGGCGCGAGCCTCGAGGAATCCTATGTCAGCGTCAAAGCATTGACGACGTCGCTGGACGAGACCCTCGGTCTATTCGCCGATGTGGTGCTCCGGCCGGCGTTCGCCGACGAGGAGATCGAGCGGCGCCGCAAGCAGCTTTTGGCCGAGATCGACCAGGAGAAAGCCAGCCCGTTTAGCCGCGCGCTGCGGCTGCTCGGCCCGCTGGTCTACGGCGACGAGCACCCCTACGGCGTGCCGCTGACCGGTTCCGGTACCAGCGAGTCCGTCCAGTCTCTGACCCGCGACGACCTGGTCAGCTACCACGCGAGCGCGATTCGTCCCGACAACAGCACCATCTTGGTGGTCGGCGACACGACCATGGACGAGATCAAGCCCAAGCTCGAAGCCCAATTCGGCCAGTGGTCGAGCGACCAACAACCCACCGATGCGCGCGCAGCCAAGCTCGCCGAGCCCGACGGGGTGCGCGTGGTGCTCATCGACAAGCCCGGCGCCGAGCAATCGCTCATCGTCACCGGCAACGCGTTTGCCGAGCGCGACAATATCGACCAGCTCGCCGTCGAGGCGATGAACGCGGTCATCGGCGGCGCGTTCAGCTCGCGGCTGAATATGAACCTGCGCGAGGACAAGCACTGGTCCTATGGCGCCCGCTCCTTTGTGTACGAGACCCGCGGCAAGCAGCTATTCGCCAGCTACGCCAACGTCCAGTCGGACAAGACCAGCGAGTCGATGACCGAGATCAAAAAGGAGCTCGAGCAATATCTGGGTGACCGTCCGATCACCGAGGCCGAGCTGGGGCGCATCAAGCAGAATAAGACGCGCAAGCTGGCCGGCCAAAACGAGACCACCAGCCGACTGCTCGGCAGCATCGCCGAGATCGTCAAATTCAACCTCCCCGACGATTATTGGGACACCTACACCGGGCGCATGAACGACCTGAGCGCCGAGCAGGCCCGCGAGGCCGCCAAAGAGGCCATCCAGCCGGAGACGCTGACCTGGATCGTCATCGGCGACCTGGACAGCATCGAGCAAAAGGTGCGCGCGCTCGAATTTGGAGAAGTGGTCGTCATGGATGAGCAATGAGCTGTAGTGCCATAGGCTCGGAATGAGTCCTCAATGAGGACGGCAAGCCGCCGCGAGAAATCGCGGCGGCTTTTTTCATTCGAGTGCCTTCTCGAGCTGCTCGGCCTGGTAGCCGGCGATGGAGGATTTCGGTCCGCCGGGGAAGCGGTCCAGGTAGCCGCGGTAGGCCTCGAGGGCCGCGGCCGTGTTGCCCTGCTCGCGCTCGGCCTTACCCAGCCCGATATAGGCGTCGCCGTGGTTGCGGTCGATAGCCAGCGCCTTGTTGAATTGGGAGCTCGCCGCCGCGGCGTTGCCCATGGCGAGCAATGACCACCCGAGGCCGGTGATGGCGTCGACGTTCCGGCGCTCGATCTCGAGCACCTCGTGGAATTTACGCCGCGCGTGGGTCGGGCTTCCGCGCTCGAGGTAGCGTTTGCCCTTGGCCAGCATCTCTTCGGGGTCGGGCTCTTCTGCGGCTTTCCGCGCCTGCTCGTCGGCTTTCTCCGCCGCGAGGGCGACCTTGGGACCCGCGGCGGCGGCCGCCTCGCCGAGCTTGTCGGCGTGGGCGCGGCGCACCGCCTCGAGCGCGGTGTCTGTGGCGGCGACGAGCAACTCCTCGGGAGAGGCGGCTGCCTCGTCGGCTGGGCCGTCTGGTTCTTCTTGGTCCTTGGCGATGTTGACGACCTCTTCATCCTCGGCCGCAGCGAGCCACCCGTCGACCAAGTCGGGCTGCAGGAACCACACCCCGGCTCCGCCTCCACCGACCAGCAACACGACCACCACGAGGACGACCGGCCAGCGACTCTTGGGCTCGTCATAGACAACGGAGTCGAATTGCCCGCTGGCCTCGACCTCGCCGAGCGACGACGAGCCGTCTCCAAAGCTCCATTCATCATCGGAGTCGTCGACCTCGGCGGCTCCGCCAAAGGCGCCCGTTTGCAGGCGCACCTGCGGGCCGCTCTTCTCCTCGGTGGGGCCAGACAATTCAGTCGGGCCAGACAAGTTCTGCTGCGGTGCGGGCGTCTGAGAGCGCTGAGGCTCGACACGCCTGTTGGGGCCGGACGCCGGACGGGATGATCTCGGCGAGCCGCTCGCAGCGCGTGGGCCTTTGTCGGGGGCGTCCTCGACGACGAATTGTTTGGAGGTTGGAACTTTCGAGCGAAATTGGGGCTTGCTAAATTCGGGCTCAGCGCTCGAGCCGGCCGGCGCGCTCGCCGCCGGCCTGGGTCTGGACGAGGGGCTCGACGACGGACGCGACGATTCGGCCTTCTTGGCCGGGGCGGGCGCCGGGTCTGGGGCGCGCTCCGGCGCCGAGCCCTCGGCGCGTTGTTGAACCGCGCGCGAGGCGCTGATATTCGAGATGCTCTCGACGGCCTGAAAGATCGGCATGAACTCGCCGATATCGCCCAGCTTCTTCCACTTCTTGCCGGTCCGAGAGATCTGGTCGTCCTTGGCGACCTTGCCCTGCAGAATCCAGGCGTGGAGCTCGTCGAAGGCCGAACAGTACAGAACATCGCCGCTGGTGGTATTCTGGACCATCCAGCGCCGCTGGTTCTCCTGGCTCAGAGCGGCGCTCGTCTCCAGACGGAATACGTGCTCGCACTGGCTGCACTTGAGCGTCGCAGCGCCACCGCGTAGCTGCGGCGCGTCGATCTCGTACAGAGTGTCGCACTGTGGACAACGAACGTCCATCAGTTGTCTTCAGCCTCCTCGGCGGCCGCTTCTTCGGCCTGACCGAGCGACGCTTTGAGTTCAGTGGCTTTCGCCTCGGCCTTTTCGGCGTCCTCGTCCTGGCCCATCTTCGTATAGACCTGAGCGAGCATCTCGTAGACCTCGACGCGCTCGGGATCGAGCAATTTGGCGTTCTGTAACTTCTCGCTGGCGGTCTGCAACCGGTTGTTCTCGACGGCGCGCCCGGCGTCCTTGACCAGGCGGTCGACCTTCTGGGCGACCCTCGGATCGGGAGCATCGTCGTCGGCTGGTTCGTCGGCGGCCGCTTCTTGGTCGTCAGCAGGCGGCGCCTCGGCGGCGGCCTGCTGCTGGCTCGCCTCCTCGGGGGCAGCCCCGAGCAGCTCGCTTTTGAGGTCGTAGATGCCGAAGGTCTGCACGGCGATCGCCGCGGCTACAGCGGTCAGCAGAAGCGCGACGACCCACAGCACCCAGTGGTATTTGGAGTCGCGCGACGGAGGGCGATACTCCTTGGGCTCGATCTTCTTGCCCGGCGAGTTCGACGCCGCCGGGGAAGCAGGCTGCGGGTTCGCACTGCCTCCGGCTCCGCCTGCACCTCCGGCGCCCATGCCTCCCATATTGCCGCCGCCCATATTTCCGGCGCCCATACTTCCGGCGCCCATGCCTCCCGCATTGCCGCCGCCCATATTTCCGGCGCCCATATTTCCGGCGCCCATGCCTCCCATATTGCCGCCGCTCATTCCGCCACCGGAGCCGCTAGGCGGCTGCTGTGGCGACGACGGGTTATTGGGCTGCGACGAGGGCATCTGGCGAGGCGAGTTGGCGCCGGAAGCGCCGTCGTTGATCTGGGGCCACTCGTCGAGGCCGTGAAAACTCTCGCCGTCACCCGAAAGAGAGTAGCCCTGCAGGTCTTCGCGGCTGGACATCCAGCTCTTGAGGCTCTTGGTGTCCGGAAATTCGTAGGTCAGCCCGAAATTCGTCTTGAGCTTCCAAGGCCCGTCGTGGTCGGCGTCCGGGCCACTGGGGCCGTCGATATCGTCGAAGTCGGCCTCCGCGCCGGCGGCCGGCTGCTGTGCTTGCTGGGCTTGCTGCGCTTGCGGCTGCGACGGTGGGTTGGGCGAGGCTTGTTGCGGGCTGGCCGGCGACGGTATTTGGGCCGATTGCTGGGGCTTGGGGGGAGAAGCAGGCTGTTGTGCTTGTGGCTGTTGTGCTTGTGGCTGCTGAGCTTGTGACTGCTGGGGTTGCTGTTGCTGTCGAGCTTGCGGGGGCGATTGGCCCTGACCGGGGCTCTCGAATCCCAAGTTGTCGAGCATATCACCGGAGACGACCTCGGTGGCCGCCACATCCTCGTCGGGCTCGCCGAAGGGGTTTCGCATCTCCACGGTGCCATCATCGGGAGGCGCCCCGCCCTGATTGGCCAAAAAGTCGGGGATCGAATCACCCGACATCACTTCGGTCGCACCCGAAGGCGGCTCTTCTTGGCCACCGCCCCCCGCCGCGCCAGCCCCTTGCTCGCGCATTTTGCTGACCATCTTTTGGAGGTCCGGGCGAAAAGCGACTGAGGTCTTGTCCTCGAGATCACTGGAGCCCCCACCCTGGTCGGGTTGTTTCTCCTCGGGATAAACGATGAATTTATGTTGGCAAGATGGACAGGTGATCTTGCCGCCCGAAGAAGGAACATTCGCATCATTGACGCGATACTTCGATGCGCAACTGGGACACTGGACAATCATTCCGAGAGCTGCTCCGTAATGGGCTTCGATTCGTAGGCGCTGCCAGAGCGCTTTTGCTCCCTTCTAAAACAGCGGCCTGAATAGGCCATGCATACCGTCTGAGTCTTGGAAGCAGTCGGTGGCATTAAATCACACGTATGGGGGGCACGCAAGAGTTCGGGCCCTGCTGGGCTGCACGGCGTCGCGCGGTGAGACCCCTAGGTTTTCAGGGGTTTCGCCGGGTGAGCGGGTCGATTAAGGTGAGCGTCGCTATGAATCAGCCTCGACCGATTATATGGAAGCGCCGAGACCGGCTCAGGATCCGGGCGCTGACGGGCGCCGACCTCGCCGCTTTGGACGGGCTCGTCGAGCAGCCACACGCCGAGCTTCGCACGCTCGAGCCGCCGGCCGCGCCGGCCCAATGGCGGCGCCTGCTCGACACCCACGCCCCCCTCCAACTGGCCATCGAGCGCGGCGACCAACTCATCGGCGCCGCGCTGGCCGCCCCGACGGCCGCCAAGCCGTCGTTTGCCGCCCACCCCTGGACCGCGCTCGACGATATGCCCCAGGCGCCGCACGACGGCGCCCAGGGAGCTCATCTGCGAGGCATGGGGCTGTTTTGGCGCGACGTGCTCGACGAGCAGGCCCTCACCGAGACGGTCACTCTATGCCGCAAGGCGTTGGTCCAGCGGTTGGGCTACGCGTCGATCTACAGCGTGGTAGAGGCGATCGGGTACGTCGACTGGCGCGGGGCACTGGCGCCGGCGGCGTATGTCCAGCAGGTCCATGCGGGGGCGGTCGACGATCCGGTGGTGAGCACTTGGTTAGAGCAGGGGTTTGCGCTTTGGGGGTGGAAGACGCTCGAGGGGGCGTTGGAGGTGGTCGTGAGATGGGAGAACCGGGCGAGGTAGGCTTTTAGCCAGCCCCAACAAACACCAAAACCCGCCTCTCTCGAGGCGGGCTCTGGTCGAATCTAACGATTCGGTTCGACTCAGCCAGCGATCAGCGCGGCAGAATCAATCTGCAGCGTGATCAGAATGGTGATGACGAAGGCGTAGATGACCAGCGACTCGATAAGAGCCAGGCCCAGAATCAGCGGGGTCAGAAGCTTGCCGCTGGCGCCGGGGTTACGGGCGATACCTTCGAGCGCCGAAGCAGCTGCACGGCCCTGGCCGAGCGCGCCACCGAAGGCGGCGATGCCGATGCCCAGGCCTGCGGCCACGGCCATCATGGCGAACATCGAGAAGGCATTGTCACCGGCTGGTGCGGCGGCGGCCTGGGCAAATGCCGAGGCGCTCCACAGGCCGACGACGGCGAACGTGCTCACGAAAGCAATGATCTTCTTTTTGGACAACATAAGCGAATCCTCCTACTGCAGCGCAGCCAATGATACGGCCTTATGCCGCGGTCTACGCGATTGTTGGTATGGTGAACGGGTCCAAGGCGCTTGGTGGCGCTCCTTCAACGGAATTGTTGCCCCGCTTCTTAATGCCCTTCGTGCGATACTGCAAGCGATATGTAAATCGCTGACAGCAGGCAGAAAACAAGGGTCTGAATCACCGAGACCAGAAGTCCCAGGAACAGAAACGGAACGGGTAATAAAAACGGGACAGAAACCATGCCTGCCGCAAGATCCCCGAATACGCCGAGCACCATGTGGTCGCCGGTCATATTACCGGTCAGACGCACAGCAAGGCTGATGGGGCGGAAAGCATGCCCGATGAGCTCGATGACGAGCATCAACGGGGCGATGAACCAAATGGGTCCCAGAAAATGTTTGAGATAGCCGAGGCCGTGCTCGCGGATGCCGGCGATATTATACAGCACGAAGACCGACGCCGCGCAGGCCAAGTTGGTGTTGAGGTTTTGAGTCGGCGGGGCCAACCCGGGCACCAGGCCCATGAGGTTGCCCACCAGGATAAAGACGGCCAGTCCGGCAATCAGCGGGAAGAAGCGTTTGGCGTTCTCCCGGCCCATCATATCGCTCATCAACCCCAAGGTGGCATCGAAGAGCACCTCGAAGAAGTTGCGCACGGTCAACTTGCCCTCGGGGATCATCGCGTCTTCTTTGCTGGCGTATTTACGCCTCGCCCACAGCGATAAGACCACGATGATGCCCACCGCTACCGCCGCCATGATGACGTGCGTGACGGTGACCAGGCCCGTGTTGTTGAGCAACGGGTTGCCGAATATTTCGTTATAGCCCGCGCCGTGCTCACGCTCGACGACTCCCGGGGCCACAAGATCGATGAAGGTATAGTCTGCCATCGGTTCACAAACTCTCGGTGTCGCCGTTCTGCATCATGCTGTCGGCCCCGTCGAGGCCTTCGCCGCTGCCCAGGTGAACCCCGAGCTGCCAGACGATCGCGAGCAGAAACGTGCTGTACCCAATGATATATCCGAAGACGTTGGCGCCGACGATCGCAATGAATACGTACGTCAACACGAACAATAAAAATAGTTTCAAGACCAGCAGCAGCGACCAGCGCGCAGTGTCTGTATCGCCCTGCACGGCAGCTTGTGCCATGCGTCGGCTGACCCATCCGACCACCCGCATATTGAACGCGCTGACGAGCACGCCCAACAGCACCGAGCCGGCAAAATGCAGCGACACGGCCCACCAACCCAGCACCGCAGCTGCGGCGCCGATGACGAGGGTCTTAGCAAAAAGCCCCTCGGCAAATTTGGTCTCGAGCGATGTCATAAGTGACGCTGTCAATCCAAGAAACGTTTGGCCACATGGTAGATATGCACGAGGACGCCGACCAGGCCCAAAAGCACCATGACCAGCACGCCCCAAGGGCCCGTGCCGAAGGTCTTATCGATATAAGCGCCGACTAACAAGCCGCCGACGATAAAACCGACGAACTCGAAGCCCAGCGCCGCGAAGACCCCGGCGACAACCCAGGGAGATTGCTCCTCGGCGGCCTGCTCGTCGTTGCCCTTCGGATCGTTGCGTGTCGAGTCCGTCATGGCATGTGCTCCTGAGTGAGCAGGCCCGCGTGAGCCGGTTGACGCGCCTATTTTGGGCGTTACCAACCACGCGCGGCGATTGACTAACATAGGGGTAAGGAGGCGTCAACTGGGTAGTGTGGGGTTGTTTTGATGGTGGAATCGGGATGCTGCAATAACCCCCCGCCGCATACGCGGCTGCCCCCCATAGCAAAGCCCACTCGATTCGGATCACCCTTTCGCCGCATGGGGGGCAGGGTTGGCTGATTC
>CAYLTX010000190.1:0-11842 GCA_964386725.1 uncultured Bradymonadales bacterium
GGGTCCGGGGGGCCAGGGGTCCAGGAACGGCGGTAAGGCTGCACCGGTGCCAGACCATCTTGGTCTGGGGGTCCGATGGTGACACCCGAGGCGCCGATATGGTAACCAATGGACCGGCGCCGGGCGGCGGCTTCAAAACGAAGAATGACCAGTATTTCCTCCAGCAGACGAGTGGCTCATGGCCGATCTTTTCAATCCCACTGAAGAGCACAAGATGTTGCGCGACATGGTGCGATCGTTCGCCGAGCGCGAGGTCGAGCCCCAGGCCGCCCAATACGACAAGAGCGAGGCGTTCAACCTCGAGCTGTTCCGGAGGCTCGGCGAGCTGGGCTTGCTCGGGATCACCGCCCCGGTGGAATTTGGCGGATCGGGCATGGACGCCGTCGCCGCGGTCATCGCCCACGAGGAGATCGCCGCCGCCGATCCGGGCTTTTGCCTGGCGTACCTGGCCCACGCGATGCTCTTCGTCAATAACCTGGCGGTTAACGGCAACGACGACCAGCGCGCCAAATACCTGCCGGCCACTTGCTCCGGCGAGAAGGTCGCCGGCATGTGCATGAGCGAGCCGAACGCCGGCACCGACGTGCTCGGGATGAGCACCGTCGCGGTCAAAGACGGCGACGAATACGTCCTCAATGGACAAAAGATGTGGATCACCAACGGCGCCATCGCCGAAGGTGAGCTGGGCGATGTGTTTTTGGTCTACGCCAAGCAGGAGGAGCGCGATTCCCGCGACGTCTCGCTATTCATCGTCGAGAAGGGCACCCCCGGCTTCGAGCTCGGCCAAAAGCTGCACGACAAGCTGGGCATGCGCGCCTCGACCACCGCCGAGCTGGTCTTCGACGACTGCCGTATCCCCGCCGAAAACCTCGTCGGCACCCCCGGCGGCGCGCTCAAATCGATGATGCGAAACCTCGCCATCGAGCGCGTCACCCTGGCGGCCATGAGCCTGGGGATCGCCCGGCGCTCGGTCGAGATCATGAACGACTACGCCCGCGAGCGCACCTCGTTTGGCAAGCCCATCAACCGCTTCGGCCAGATCCAGCGCCACATCGCCGAATCCTACGCCGACTTCATGGCCGGCCGAAGCTACGTCTACAACGTCGCCGGCCAGATCGAACTCGAGGAGTTCGGCCACCGCGCCGACTCCGACGGCGTCAAACTCTATTGCTCCACGATGGCCAAAGACGTCGCCGACCGCGCCATCCAGGTCCTGGGCGGCTACGGCTACGTCGGCGAATACGTCGTCGAACGTCTGTGGCGCGACGCCAAGTTGCTAGAGATCGGCGGCGGCACCATCGAAGCCCACCAGAAGAATATGACGCGCGATCTCTCCAGGATCGACAAGATCGTTTGAACGGCAGAAAGTAAGAGAGTGAGAGAGTAAGAAAGTAAGATTTTCGAATCGTACGTTACGGTCCGGTCGAGAGCAGTTGCAGTATCTAACTCTCTCACTTTCTCACTCTCTTACTCTCTCAATACCGTCCTTCAACGCCTCCAACGACGCGTCGATCTCGACCGAGTAATCCGGCCGGTGCAACAGCGCGTCGAGGTTCGGCGGGACGCTGATCTCGCGGCCCAGCAGTGGCTCGACGACCGTGTCGAATTTGGCGGGGTGTGCCGTGGCGACGACGACCCAATGCGGGCTTTCGAGGCGCTCGCGGGCGGCGACGGCGCAGGCGGTGTGGGGGTCCCAGACCTGGCCCCAGCGGTCGAGGCCGGCCTCGATGGTCCGCTCGATCTCGTCGTCTGTGACCTGCTCGACGCTTATCTTCTCGCGCAGGGTGTCGAAATCCGGCCACAGATGGCGCAGCCGCTCCATATTGGACGGATCGCCCACGTCCATGGCGTTGGCCAGCGTGCTCACCGTATCGAAGCCGCGGTACTCGCCGGTCTCCAGGTAGTGGGCGACCGGTTTGTTCTCGTTGACGGCGAGTACGACATCGCCGATGGGCAGGCCGCATTCGCGGGCGTATAGGCAGGCCAGGGCGTTTCCGAGGTTGCCCGAGGGGATCACGAAATTCGGGGCGACGTGGTGTCGCTTTCGGTACCAGACCGAGGCGGCCGCGTAATAGGTCATCTGCGGAAGGAGCCGGCCGATATTGATGGAGTTGGCCGAGGTGAGGTTGACCTTCTCGCGGAACTCTTCGTCGGCAAACGCCTCTTTGACCATGCGCTGGCAGTCGTCGAAGACCCCGCGCACACCGAAGGTGCGCACGTTGGCGTCCCAGCCGGTCAGTTGCTTTTCCTGGCGCGGCGAAACCTTGCCCTTCGGGTAGAGGATGACGACGTTGACGTTGGGTTTTTCGTGGAAGGCCGCCGCCACCGCGCTGCCGGTGTCGCCGGAGGTCGCCACCAGCACCGTAAGCGGCGGCCGGCCGGGCTCGTCGAGCCGCGAAAGACACGACGCCAAAAACCCGGCGCCGACATCCTTGAATGCCGCCGTCGGCCCGTGGAACAGCTCCAGAAGCGCGGTGTCACGCTCCAGATCGCGCAGCGGGATATCGAAGCCAAACGTCTCTTTGCAGATATCCTCGAGCGAGAGGCTGAGCTCGTCGGCCTGGAAAAACGGCTCGAGCAACTCGGTGGCGATAAAGCGGATATGGCTGAGCCCCAAGAAGCTGGCGTCGTCGATCGACGGCAGCCTCTCGGGCACATAAAGCCCGCCGTCGGGGGCGAGCCCGTCGAGCAACGCCTGCGACAGCGATACTTTGTGATTCGAGTTTCGGGTGCTCAGGAAGTTCATATTAAAAAGGCAGAGAGTGAGAGAGTGAGAAATTAAGAAAGTTAGAATTCTCTTTGAACCCTGCGAGTTCATCGAGAGCAGTTGCAGTATCTAACTCTCTCACTTTCTGACTCTCTTACTTTCTCTCACCGCTCCAAGCAGAAGAGAACAACGCTCGAGATCTATTCTTGGATCACACGAGCTCCATCACAATTCACAGCAGACATCCACGCCGTCGCGTCGACGCCTTCGTGGGAGAATGCCTCGACCATCGCGTCTCGGATGCGCTCGCCGGTGTGCTTGTCGGCGGACCAGGCAAAGACGCTCGGCCCGGAGCCCGAGATCGAGCAGCCCAGCGCGCCGCAATTCAGTGCCGCGTGTCGCACCTTGCTGAAGCCGGGGATCAGCGGTGCGCGGTGCGGCTCGATGAGCATATCGCGAAGTGAGCGGCGGATCAGCTCGACGTCGCCGCGGTAGCACCCCGAGATAAAGCCGGCCAAGTTCGCCGATTGGTGCACGAAGGTCTTGAGCGGCAGCTGCTTGGGGAGGACCTGTCGCGCCCGAAAAGTGTCGATGCGTTGTTTCGGGTTGACCAGCACGCAGCAAATATCGTCGGGCACCGGGATCTCGATGATGTCGATCGGCTCCAGGGAGCGCGTCAGCGTCAGTCCGCCGTATAGGCAGGGCGTGACGTTGTCGCCGTGGACCTCGCCGCTGGCCACCGACTCACCGAGCAGCGCGTAGCTCAAGATCTCGCGGCGCGACAGCTCTGCGGCGACCAGGGCGTCGGCGGCCACGATCGCGGCGACCGCCGAGGCCGCCGAGCCGCCCATGCCCGAGCCCAGCGGGATGCCCTTTTCGATGTGGACGCGAAACCCGAAGTCCAGCTCCAGGTCGGCGACGAGCTGGACCAGCCCGACGGTCGCGGTATTTTCGTCGGCCTGATGCGGCAAGTCGGTCACCACGCCCGAGATCTCGCCGACTTCGACCGTGGGCGCGTCGATGCGCTCGACGGTCACCGTGTCGCCGACCGATTCGGTCGCAAAGCCCAAGATATCGAAGCCCACGGCGACGTTTCCAACCGTGGCGGGGGCAAAAGCCGTTGCCTTTTTTCTCATAGAGTGGCTCCCACGTACGCCGCCAGACGCAATAGGTCGGCAAAAATGCCGCCCGCCGTCACCTCGGGACCCGCTCCGGGGCCCTGGACGATCAGCGGGTTGTCGTCGTAGCGGCGTGTGCGAAACTGGACGATGTTGTCGGTCAGCTTGATTCTAGCAAAAGGATGGCCTTCGTCATACCTCCGAAGCCCCACTGCGGCGTTGCCGTCGCGGTCGACGCTGCCGACAAAGCGCAGAACCTGACCCTCCTGCCGGGCCTGCTCGAGCAGGGAGGCCATGTCGTCGTCGTGGTCGGCCAGCGCAGCCATGAATTCGTCGACCGAGCCCTCTTCGAGCCCGGCGGGCACCAGGCTCTCGACGTTGACGTCGTCGAGCTCCAGGTCCATGCCCATCTCTCTTGCCAAGATCACCACCTTACGCCCGACGTCCATCCCGGACAGGTCTTCGCGCGGGTCGGGCTCGGTGTAGCCCAGATCTTTGGCCTCGCGCAGAATCTCGGAGAACGGCCGCTCGTCGCCAAAGGAGTTGAATAGATACGACAGCGTGCCCGAGAAGATGCCCTCGATCTCCAGAATCTCGTCGCCGGTCTCGATGAGGTCGCGCAGCGTCTGGATGATCGGCAGCCCGGCACCGACGGTCGTCTCGTACAGATAATGCAGGCGCAATGAGCGGCTGGCCGATTTGAGCCGCCGATAATAGGCGTGCGCGTCGGTATTGGCCTTTTTATTGGGCGTGACCACGTGGATGCCGCGCTCGAGCCAGTCGGCGTAACGCCCCGCGATGGCCCCGCTGGCGGTGCAGTCGATCAGGACCGCGTGCGGGTGGTAGTCGGTCTGGACGTGGTCGACGAACGCCTCCAGATCGGCCTCGACCGAGGCGTCCTCGAGCGCCTCGCGCCAGGCGTCGAGCTGCAGGCTCTGCTCGGCGAGCACCATCTCGGAGGTGCCGGTGATGCCGCGCACCCGGATGTCGATCATATAGTCCTCGCGCAGCCGCTCGACCTGCTCGGCGAGCTGGTCGAGCAGCGTGGCGCCGACGTTGCCGGGGCCGATGATGCCCACCGACAGCGTCTGGTTGGACAGATAAAAGCCGGCATGCGCCGCCCGCAGCGCTCGTGTGGCCATATTTTGGTCGACGACCACCGAGATATTGCGCTCCGAGGAGCCCTGGGCGATCGCGCGGATATTGACGCCGGCCTTGCCCAGCGCGCCGAAGAATTTGGCCGCCAGGCCCGGGATGCCCGCCATATTGTCGCCGACCATCGCCAGGATGCTGCAATTCTCGGTGACATCGACGGTCTGGATCTGGCCGTGGTGCAGCTCGGCGAAGAAGCCGCGTTGAACCGCGTCTTTGACGATGCGCGACTGCGATTGCGGCACCGCAAAGCAGATCGAGTGCTCGGAGCTGGCCTGCGAGATCATCGTCACCGACACGCCGGCCTCGCGAAGCGCCCCGAAGAGCCTGTGCGCGATGCCCGGCACGCCGATCATGCCGGTGCCCTCGACGTTGACCAGCGCCATATCGTCGACGGTCGCGAAACCCTTGACGCTCGCATCGCCCGACTCGAAGGCCGCCGCCAGGTGGATGCGCGTGCCGCCAAACTCCGGGTTGAAGGTGTTGCGGATATAGATGGGAATCTCGAGCTCGACCGCCGGCGCCATCGTGCTCGGGTGGATGACCTTGGCCCCAAAATAAGCCAGCTCCATGGCCTCCTGGTAGGACAGCGCGTCGAGCACCTCGGCGTCGGGCACCTGGCGCGGATTGGCGCTCATCACCCCGTCGACGTCGGTCCAGATGTGGATGGCGTCGGCCTCGAGCAGCGCCCCAAAGATCGAGGCCGAAAAGTCGCTGCCGTTTCGCCCAAGCGTGGTCGGCACGCCCTCGGCGTCGGTGGCGATGAAGCCGGTCACGATCAGATAGTCGATGTCGCGCGAGTCCAGCCAGCTCTGCAGGGCCGGCCGCGTCGCCTCCCAGTCGACCACCGGTCCCAACTCGCCGGGCTTGACCGACAGCACCTCGCGCGCATCGAGCCAGTCGACCGACTCGCCGCGGGCTGCCAGATACGCCGCCAGAAGCTGTGCCGACCACAACTCCCCGTAGCCCGAGATCAGCTCCACGGCCGTCTGCGGCGAGGTACCCAGCAGCCACAGCGCCCGCAGCACGTCCTCGATATCCCGAAAATCATCTTTGAGCCGGCTCTTCAATCCCTCGGCCGCCGGCCCGGAGAGCAACCCGTCGATGGCCTCAAATTGCAGCTCTTTGAGCTCATCGAGCCGGCGCCGATACGCCGCGTCGCGCTCACGGGCGAGCTCGACGGTCTCGATCAACCGGTCGGTCACCCCACCCATCGCCGAGACCACCACGGCCTTCTTCGCTTCGCCACGGCTCTCCAGAATCTCGCCAACGCGCCCGTAGAGCTCGGCCGAAGCCAGTGATGAGCCGCCGAATTTGTGGATTGTGTAGGTCATGTGTTGGTTCCTTTGTGGCTTTCTTGATTTTTTGGGTCCCCAAAACGACCGTTAAGGTCAGACAAGATCCGTGAACGTGAACGTGCACGTGAACGTGAACCGCCGTACCCTTGCACATTCGGTGGAGTCAGCGAAAAGGCTCGAAGCGGGCAATATAGCCTGATCGAAGCTGCCTCGATATGGCGGACACCCTGCAGGTTAAACTACCGTTCACGGCCACGTTCACGTGCACGTTCACGGGCTCAAGCCGACCTCACTGGTTGCGCAGACACCTGTGTATAGTCATGAGCGCCCCCCCTGGACCCCTGAACCCCTGCCGTACCGACCCCCGAACCCCTGCTGTTCAGAATCGATAACTCACCCCCAACTGCCCCGTCACCGGAAAGTTGAACTCCCGATCCGACAGCGGGATAAAATAAAACGACGTACTCACGCTTGTGACCAGGCTAAATTGGTGGGAGACCGTCCACATTACCCGCGGCCGCACGTTCACTCCCATCGAAAAACCCAGATCGCCCAGCGTCTCGATGCCGCAGCGCTCTCGGGCAGCCGCGCACCGGGCGTCGGCGTAGGCCCGCACCTCTCCGAATTTGGTCAACTCCAGATTCAGGCCGGCGCCGAGGTTGAACTCGCCCACCTCGATGCCCAGGTCGCCGCCCATAAATCCGCGCAGCGTGCTGAAGTCCTCGACCAAAAACCCCGCGTAGTCGCGCATCGAGTTTAGCAGGTGGATGCCGGCGGTCACCCCGAAGTCGCCGGTGAGCATCAGCCGGGCGTTGACGTTCAGCCCGTAGTTGCCCCACGGCTCGGTGCGCTCGCGCAGCACCTCCGGGTACTGAAAAAACGACGCGTAGGCAAAGCCGAACTCCAGCGAAAACGGGCTATTGCCGTCGCTGGTGACCACCGTCTGGACCTGCTCGACCTCGGGTTCGACAAAGCAGGGGCCGAACCTGCTCATCAGCCGGTTGCCGGCCTCGCGCAGCACCTCCGGCTCCAGCGAGTTCACCTCGAGCGTCTCCGACTGCAGGAATCGCTGCTCCTCGCGCGAGTAGATGTGCAGGGCGACCTCCCAGCTGCCCGTGTCGGTGGGCCAGCCGTAGCCGAAGATCGAAAAGTCGGTGTCGGCGAAGCTCGCCAGCCGGTGGCCGGTGCGCTTCTCGGGCCCCTCGTCGCGCAGCGTGCGGATCAGCGAGGCGCGCGCGTCCTGATAGCTCTGGACGACGTCGGGCGGATAGAAACCCTTGCGGATCTTGCGCTCCGGGTCGAGCAGGGTGATCTGCTGGAGCATATGAAATAGCCGAAGCGGCTTGTCTCCCTGCTCGATGTAGCTCAGAGCCAGATACAGGGCCACCTCGGCGACCCGCTGGGGGTTGGCCATCGCGTAGTCGAGCTTCTCGTAGATCTCGAGGGCGTCCTCGAGGTGCCCCTCGGCGCCGGACAGATCGAGGCGCTTATATTTGTCGATGCCCAGCTCGGTCGACAGCTCGGCGATCTTGAGTTGCTCGTCGAAGGCCCGCGCGCTCTTGACCGCCCGGGCCAGATCGGAGGCGCTCACCAGGTACATCTGCTCGGGGTGATTGGCGGCAAATTCGCTCGCTCCGCGGTGGAAGGCCCGCGAGGCCGCCGCCGCCGATTTTTCTCCCTTCATATCGGCGAAGACCTGAAAATGCGGCGAGAACGCCACGCTGGGCGGATTCTCGTCGCCATCGGCTGCCTGCGCCTGCGCCGAAGCAGCCATCGCAACCAGCGCGAGGGCGCCGACGAGCACGCATAGCAGTGATTTGAGCGGGGCGAGTTGCCTCATTGCCGATACGGATTCAAGCGAGGGAGAGGAATAGAGTCGGCGTCGAGGTACTCGTCGGTCACCAGCATCGAGACGTCCACGTCGTGGGTCGGGCCCAGCACCATTTTGGTGATATGATCGTCGATCGCGCAGACGTCGACGACATAAAAATGCTCGCTGCAGGCGTCGTCCGCCTCGCAGCGCTCGATGCCGTCGATGCGCCGCTGCATATCGCGGGAGAGATCGGTCAGGTCTCCCTCCACGAAGAGCAACGCGCGCCCGAAGCGGTTGGTCCCCGCCGGGCACTCCCTGCGCGTGGCGCGCTGCAGAGAGCTGGCGACCATCTTCTCGGAATCAGTGCTCCAGCTAAATTGCCAGTCGTCGCCCTCGGATTCGGCGCGATCCTCGGGGCTGTCGTCGACCACCACGAAGTGACCCAGCGCCCACTCGGTATCCTCGCTGGCCATGCGCACGATATCCGGCGGCGGCGGGATCGCCGGGGCGGGATCGAGCGCATATCGCAGGGCGTGACGCTGCCGGTCGAAGACGTACATATCGTACAGCGAGACCGCCGGTACGTGCCGGTTGACCGGGGCGAATACGCCGCTTCCGACCGCTTGTACGCCCACCCAGGTGACCGCGAAGACCGGGTTGTCGATCTCGTAGCCGGACACCTCCGGCATCGCTTGGCCGTTGCCGTCGCGATCGACCGGAAATTCAACCGGTAGGATGAAGTCTTCGATGAGCTCACAGTCGCGCCGAGGCTCGTCGTCGGCCAGCTCCATGTCGAGCTCCTCGATGCTATCGTAGGGCTCCGAGGTCAGCTGGTCGACCAGCGTGATGCTCATCTGATCGCCGGCGGTCAACGTGCCGAATAATTGGCTGCGCGGCAGCTGTGAGGAATCGCGGGTGATATACAGGCGGAATTTGTCCTGCTCTTCGTCGAAGGGCTCTGCGCTCGTCCACACACAATAGGATTGCTCGCCGAAGGGGTCGTCGGTGATCGGGTCGCGCTTGAAGAAGCGCACGATCGCCGCCGCGTTGTCCCCAAACCGAAAGAAATCCACCTGGACCGCGTCGCTATTGCGCCCGGAGGTGTCGATGACCTCCCTGTAGCTGCCCGAATAGGTATCCTCGTAGCTCGGACATCCGGTGGCAAAAATCACCACGCCCAGCGCCAGCGCGAACAGCGCTCTTGGTGCGATAAACCGGGCAATATGTGGGAGATGCGATGTCATCTACTGCCGTCGAATTTCTACGGTGGGCACGACCGCGGCCAGTATACGGATCTTGCCCGATGATTGCACACGGATTGATCGATCTCTGGAGTGCCATTGCTCCACCGAACTCCCAATTGGCTAAACCTTTGACCAATTCTCAGTCGGGCTACTGGGCGCACCGGCGTCGTGCCGGCGAGGATTTACGGCAGGGAAGTTGCATTGGATACTTTGGGAATGACTCGTTACTCTCGTATTTGATGCGTGAGTCAGAGTTGGTCGCCTAAGAGGCCGGGCCCAGATGAGACACCAACGATTCGACATACTGACGGCGGGGAGATGGCTGTTGCTCGGTCTGGCCGCCGTCTTCATGTCGGCGTGCGCTGATATGGAGTCGGCCGGCTTCGCGACGCCCCCGAGCGGCGACGAGGCCGTCGACGAAATGTTGCTCGAGGCCCAGGCCCACCTCGCCCGACACGACGTCGAGCAGGCTCAAAGTGTCTATGCGGGCATCATCGCCGAATATGATCAACCGCCGGGGGCGGCCCACGCCGGAAAGGCGGTGTGCGACCTCTTATTGCTGCCCGGCTCGACCGCGTTCTCCGACGTGCTCGTCGAGCATTTGGGGGCCACCTCGCCGGTGGACACCCGCGACGCCAATCAGACCATCTACGCCGAAGAGGGCTACCTCTACTGGCTGGCGCGCGGGGTGCCCTGGGCCGACGAGGGCGAATATGCGGGCATCCGAAGCCTGATGTCCGATCAACTGCCCTGGAAGGCCGATCGGCTCTCCTCGCTGGGCAGCTTCTTCACCGACCTGAGCACTCCCGGCAACGATATCGTCGACGATATGCTCCCGATCGCCGTGGCCCTGGCCCAGATCGAATCGCAGCTTCAACTCGCCCTGGCGGATCCCCAATTCGAGTGGATCTATATCCCCGGGCGCACCTTTCATTACGACAAGCTCGACCTGATCTTGGGCCGCTCGGAGCTCAACCTCATCGCCTCGACGCTGGCGATGAGCCGGGGCTCGATCTACTTCTCGGCCGCCTACGAGCACAACTGGACCCTCGACGAGGCGCTCGGCTCACAGCCACAGGTCGGCGACGAGCCGCCGGAGGGCTGGACCAGGCTCGACCACGCCGCCGACTACTTCAGCATGCGCCTGGGGCGCGAGCTCCGCGAGCCCGCCCGCCTTCGAGAGGCTCGCAGCGCCTTCGATGAAGGCCTCGAGCGCTCCGCCGCGGCCATTCGGGCCGGCATCAATTACGACGCGGAGACCACCCTGGGCTGGCACCGCGCCGAGGAGGCCTACGCCCGCGAGCTCATTGAATTCATCCAGGTGGTCCGCCAATCGCTATACGGCCCCGAGTTGCTTCCGGGAAGTACTCCGGAGACCACCATGGACCTGTCCGGATTCTTCTCGGAAGGGCGCACCCTCGACCCCCAGATCCCCTGGCTCGAGCCTGTCGAGGCCGAGCCCGATGCCGAAGAGGCCATCGCGTGGTGGAGAATCAGCGACCAAGCCCGCCAGGCCTTCTTCGTCGACGGCATCTTCGAGCCCTCCTTCGACGTGCGTGACGGGGGCCCCGAGCTCGACATCAACAGCGAGAAGACCCGTGAATTTCGCCGCTCGGTCACCGGCGACATCGAAGGCAACGTCGAAGACGCCTACTTCACCATTCGGTAATAGACCGCCTGTCGCTATATTATTATATTGTTTTTTTTATTTTTTTTGGGAGCGACCTGATGAAGCGCAACATCATTTCTCTGGTATTCTTCGCCGCAGTCACGCTCCTGGCATCGGGAGCATTCGCCCAAAGCGACGCCTCCAAGCTCAAGGTCGGGCCCATGTTCGGCATGGGCGGCGAATTCGACGGCGATGTCGACATCGACGTGGGCGGGTTTCAATTCGGGGACGATATCGACGGCGAGGAGATGCGAAATACCGTCGGCGGCCTCATCAACTACGACACCCCCGTGCATAAATACTTGGCGCTCGGCGGCCGGTTTATGTTCGCCTCGTTCATCGACGACGCGCGCGCCGACGAGGACTGGGCGCGCAACTGGTTTTTCAACTTCGACATCGCCCCCCGGCTTCGCTACGGCCTCGCGCAGATGCCACTGGAGGTGTACGTGACCACACCGGTCGGCTTGTCGCTGCAGACGGCCAGTGAGGACTGGGAAGACGAGGGCGGGGTCGAATTCGACACCGGCATCAGCTGGAACCTCTCGGTACTCCTCGGCGCCGACTATCTCTTTACCAACGACATCGGCGCCTTCGTCGAAGCCGGCTGGATGCTCCAAAACGTCGACTGGGAGGGCCAGACTACCGGCGCCTTCAGCTCCGACGTCGCCATCGACGGCTCATTCAGCCAATTCGCCCTCAACCTCGGCGTCATCCTCCCGATGTGACCGCAAGCAGTTGAGCAGTTCCCCAAGCCCCAAGCCTCAAGCCTGCCGTTCACCTGGACCCCTGGACCCCCGGACCCCTGAACCCCTGCCGTAAAGCAGTTCCTGGACCCCTGGAC
>CAYLTX010000191.1:0-11821 GCA_964386725.1 uncultured Bradymonadales bacterium
TGCCCACCAGCGGCTCGCCGGAGGTGTGGATGGACCAGGAGCTCAGCCCCGGCCAACGGTTGGGGTGGCGCACCAGATTGGACAGACAGGGGTTGCAAATCGTGTAACACAACTTGGCGAGCAACTCCTCGTCGTCGAGGATCACCGGCGAGGTGTAGCGCTGGGGGAAAAACGAGCCGTCTCCGTAGGGCGTCAGGCTGCGCTGCCAGCGCAGGTTCAGGCGGCGGGCGAGCTGGCTCTGGAAGTCACCCATGAAACGATGCAGATCGAGCTCCAGCGCTCGCAAGATCATGTGGAAGTGGTTGGACATGAACACGAAGCTGAAGATCTCGACGCTGTACTTGCTGGCCACGTAGGCGAGCACGTCGAGGATAATCTGCGTTGTCTTAGCGTCGGGCCGCAAAAAGAAGCGCGCCTCCGAGCAGCGGTTGGAAACATAGTAGAACGATTCTGAGTCCTGGATGCGAAGTGGACGTCCCACGGCCGAGCTCCTGAAGTGAAGGATCATTGATAGCCCTCACTATGGTTATCGGCAGAAGGGACCGAATCGTTGCGTACTATTTTTAAATTTATGGGGCGCCGGGACGAAAAATGGCAGACTAGAAGCGGTGCTCGTGCGCATGAATACTGGCTTGTAGGGTGCCCGACACCTTTTGCTGACACCTTTTGCTGCGCCATGCACCTGCGCCGCATCGAGCCTGTGCAGCCCACCGCCGAATGGCGCGACCCGCCGTGGCTTGACCCTCCCGACGACACGCCCCACCAACCATAACCAGAGCATCAAAGCCGGGCCGGCTCTCTAATCAAGAGCCCGTCCGGCTTTCCATCGTCCTGCTGCCTGGTCCTTTTTCCTCACATAGCCTGCTTGCTAGACCATCAGATAGCCTGCCTGGTAACACTTCGCGCGGTGTCTGGCACTCATGTTCCTGCTACATGATGGACCGCTTTCCAATATGCACCTAAGATGAGCATGTGAAACTGACCCGAGAGTATGGCTATGACAGAACCAGCTGATCAAGACTCGAACCGCCCCGCTAACTCGGCGCCGAGTGCATCGTCGGACTACGCCGCCTCGGGCGTCGATCGCAGCCTCATCCGGTGGATGCTCTCGCTCTCTCCCACCGAGCGGCTGATGGCCATCCAGGAGCAGGTCAACGCTGTCCAGGAGATGAAGGAGCAGATCGATTCGGACTGACTTTCGCCAAATTCTGCGCCTACTACTCGAGTACGACGTCGACTTCATTCTGGTCGGCGCGCTGTCGGCCGTGCTCCAAGGAGCCCCGGTCATGACCGTCGACGTCGACATCGTCCACCAGCGCAGCGAGCACAACATCGACGCGTTGCTCGATGTCCTTGCCGAACTGGGTGCGACATTTCGCGGCCACCCCGGCAGCAAGAATGGGTGACAGGCACGCTACAACCCAGTGTTGATGCGGGTTTGCGGTCGTTTGCGGGGGTTGAATTCAATTCCGCGGCTGTACTGGGCGTGGCTTGTAGGGTGCCCGACACCTTTTGCTGCGCGAGATCTCCGCCCCCCGAAAACGCGAGCTCAAACGCGCAGTCGAAGACGTCCGCTAATCGAGTGATGTGTGATGCCCTCGAAGTGGTGTCATTCCTCGCCGAGGATTTGGACCTCTCGACCTTTCTCTAATCTGCCCCGCTCTTCCAGCTCTCCAATGGCCTTCTTCGCGTCATCCACTTTTAGGCCGGCCTCCCGACCCTCGATAATGACACGGCCGTCGCCCTGTTTGATACCTTTCTTGATTCTCTGACGGACTGCATTCTGGCTGCCGCTGTTGAGGGCCTTATATTCCCATTTGACTCCACCAATTTCAAAATCAGCTCCAGCGTGATTCTTGCCAAAGGCCTTCGCATCATACCCTGCTTCCGTCAGTTCGTTCGCGAAGTCGAGCTCCTTCTGATGAAATTTCTTCCCGACCTGTGTAAGTGTCCCTGGGACAACCTCTCCACCGATACGATTCAGCGTTCCAAGTGCTGGCACGATCGGAAGTATCGCCCCGACAGTGTCGAGACCAGCGTTGATTGCCGTATCCGCCGACGGGTCGCTGGAGAAGTAGTGGAAGGATCTGCCTGCAGCAATGTAGTCTCCCGCGTAAGGCGTAAACTCCCCCACGATAGCGGCTGCATTCTTGCCACCACGATTGAGGTTGGTCCCCACCTTGCGCGATGTCTCGTAGTCGCGCTTTTCAACCGCTGACAGTGAATTCGGAAGTCTCGACGGAGGAGGTTTTTCGAGCTGACAGGATGCCGACGAGATGATCGACCACATTCCTCGACAAAGGCCGTAGGGATCGGCATAACTGGTCGGTGCATTGCCCACATAAGCCATCAAATTGCGGTCGCCTACCGACAGACCGGGCTTCCATAACCCCAGCGGATCCGCGCTGTTCCACCGCCCCAGACTCGGGTCGTAGTACCTCGCCCCGAAGTACACATACCCGGTGTCGTCGTCCCACTCCTTGCCGGTAAACGAAAACTCGTCGGGGTCCTCGCCGTCATGGCCGGTCTTGACGCCATAGGGGCTTGCGGCCCTCCGCGAGACGACCTCGCCGGCTTTGTCGGTCACCAGCGTCACTGTGCCCAGGCGCGGAGCGTGTTGGTAGAAGACGTCGTCGTCGGGGCCGACGAGCGCCGCGTTAGCGGCGTCGGTGGGCGGGTTGTCGTCGAATAACGCGCAGCTCGTCAGGCTGACCGCCAACAACGAGACGACCGCCGTTGCGACGGCGAGCCGTCGTCGGCGCCCGCGCCGTGCACGGACGCATGGGAAACGTGCGCTGGGGCTGATTGAGGAATGCCGGCAGGGATGCCGGCGCTCCAAGTGCTTATTGTTGACTCGACCCTTCCATTGACTCACACACGCATGTGCCCATAAGAAGGCGAGTGTCTTTGCCCCCAGTGGCAACAAAAAGCCGCATACCTAGAGAAAAAAGAGGAATCCAATGGCCGATGACCAAACGCTCGAAGAACTGACTTCTTGGCCCTTTGAAGAAGCCCGAAGCATCCTCGAAAAAATCGACCGCGAAGAGGCGACCCAACGCAAGAACGACTACGTCCTCCTCGAGACCGGCTTCGGCCCCAGCGGCCTGCCGCATATCGGCACGTTCTCGGAGGTCGCCCGTACCAATTGGGTGCGCCATGCCTTCGACCATCTGTCGGAGCTTCCGACCAAGCTGGTCACCTTTAGCGACGATATGGACGGGCTGCGCAAGGTCCCGGAGAATATCCCCAACCAGGACCTGATCCTCGAGCACCTCGGCAAGCCGTTGTGCGATATCCCGGATCCCTTCGAGGAGGAAGACAGCTTCTCGGGGTATATGAACGCCAAACTGCGCGGCTTTTTGGACTCGTTCGGCTTCGACTACGAGTTCCGCTCCTCCAAGGACCAGTACCGCGGCGGCGTGTTCAACGAGGGGCTGCTGCAGATCCTTCGCAACTACGACCAGGTCCGCGACGTCATCGTGCCGACGCTTCGCAAGCAGAACCGCGAGGCGTGGAGCCCGTTCTTCCCGATCTGCGAGGAGTGCGGCAAGGTCTACACCACCCGCGTCACCGACACGCACGCCGAAGATGGCGAGATCTCGTATGCCTGCGACCAGAGCTTTCGCAATATCGAGTCGTGCGGCCATCAGGGGCGCATGCCGGTGACCGACGGCAACGTCAAGGTCGGCTGGAAGGTCGATTGGGCGCTTCGCTGGTATGTCTTCGACGTCGACTACGAGATGTACGGCAAGGACCTCATCGAGTCGGCCGAGCTATCCGCCCAGCTGGTGCGAATTCTGGGCGGCGAGCCGCCGGCCGGATTCTTCTACGAGATGTTCTTGGACGAGAACGGCCAAAAGATCTCCAAGAGCGTCGGCAAGGGCCTGACCATCGACGAGTGGCTCAAATACGGCCCGCTCGAGAGCCTGGGCTGGTATATTTTCCAGAGCCCGCAGAAGGCCAAGAAACTGTTCTTCGACGTCATCCCGCGAAGCGTCGACAAATTCCTGGAGGACCGCAAGGACTTCGGGCGCCAGACCGGCTCGGAGAAGCTCGACAACCCCATCTGGTTCGTCGAGCACGACAAGGTCGAGGCGCACGAGGACATCAATTACGAAGCCGATATGTCGTATTCGATGCTCCTGAACCTGGTCAACGTGCTGAACACCGACGACAAGCAGGTCGTCTGGGACTATATCCTGCGCTACGACGAGGACGCCGAGCAGAATAAGGAGCTCATCGACGATATGATCGACCGGGCGCTTCGCTACTACCGGGACTTCGTGCTGCCCACCAAGGAGTACGAGCTGCCCGCCGAGGAGATGATGCCCGCCCTCGACCAATTCCGAGAGTTTCTGACCGACTACGAAGGCAGCGAGGCCGAGGCCATCCAGACAGCGTGCTATAGCGCCGGCAAGGAAAACGACGTCAGCCTGGGCAAGTGGTTCCGCACCCTGTACCGACTACTGCTCGGCCAGGACCGCGGCCCGCGCGTGGGCACCTTTGTGAGCATTTACGGCGTCGACGAGACGCTCGAGCTTATCGACGAGCGGCTCAGCGAGGCCGGCTGAGCGGGAATGTAGGACCCGTCGACGCGTTATATTCGCGTCCCGCAAAGCAAGACCCGAACTGCCCGAGACCTAAGATTATGAGTGATAAAGTCGTTGATCTCGAAAAGCGACGCGAGCCGGAGTCTCCGCTCGACCATCTCGAGCGCACGCTTCCTCCCGGGGAGCCCCAGGACCAGGTCAAGGCGATCATGGAGATGCGCGACCCGGTCGGCTACCTGCAGAGCCTGGACTCGCATACCTTCTACCAGCTCATCAAAGGCGCCGGCTGGGACCAGACCTACGATCTGATCCAATACGCCGAGCCGCGCCAGATCCAGAACTTCTTGGACTTCGACTGCTGGACGCGCGACCGGCTGATTCCGGACAAGATGGAGAAGTGGCTGGTCGCCCTGGTCACCGAGGCCCCCGACGACAAGCTGCGCGAGGTCGCCAGAAACCTCGACCCGGAGGTGCTGGCCATCTACTTCAAGTCCCACCTGCACGTCGAGGAGCTCGACGAGGGGCGCATCCCCGACGACCTCGAGGGCAATATCGCCGAGAGCCCCGACGGGGTCTACGCGATCGTCTATCCCGACGACGAAGACAAATCCGCCCTGCTGCGTGCCCTCATCGAGCGGCTGTACGCCGCCGACCGCGTCCTCGCCTGGACCCTGCTAGAGGCGGTGCGCTGGGAGTTGATGAGCGAAATGGAGGAGTTCGCCTACAAATGGCGAAATAGCCGGCTCGAAGAATATGGATTCGTCACCCGCGACGAGGCCATCGAGGTCTATTCGTATGTGGATCCGGCTCGCTACCGCGAGAAGATCGACAATGAACTGAAGCCCGACGAGCACCTCGAGCGGCTCGCCCCGGATACCCTCGACCTTCCGGCGGTGCTCGAAGACGAACTCGACGACGAGTTCTACGCCTTCCGCGCCGTCTCCAAGCTGGCCGACCCCGAGGTCGTCCAGCGCATCTTCTACCAGATCGCCGCGCTGACCAACCGCACCATGATCGCCGACGGCATCGACCCCGGCGAGGTGGAGAGCGGCCGGCAGGTCATCCGGCGAACGCTGGGTTATCTGAGCCTGGGGCTGGAGTTTTTGAGCCGCGCCGATCTGGACCTGGCCGGCAAGCAGATCTCTTATCTGCCGGTCAAGCGTATCTTCCAGGTCGGGTTCTCACTGCCCAGAAAGCTGCAGGCCAGACTGGAATCGCTCGAGCACCGGCCCACGCTGTCGATCGTCGAGGGCGATAAATACTCGCTGCTCGACGCCGACGAGCGCGCGCTGGCCGAGTCGCTGGCGCGCCCCCGGCCGACGTTTGCCTGGGACCAGCACAACTACGAGATCTTCAAATCTCAAGACCAGATCGACTCGGCGGCGTTCCGCATCGGCATGATCGCCTTCAAGCAGGTCTGGCTATTCGCCGTCCTGCGCGAGACGCTCGAGTCGCTGGCCGAGGTGGTCTACTCCGACCAGACGGTCAACGAGCCGCCGGCGGTGACCTTCGATGCGCTCTTTACGACGTGGGTCGCCAACTTCCTGCTGGGCGGCGAGGCCAAGTTGCGCCCGCTTCGCCCCGGCGGCCTCAAGCGGCTGACCAAGGTGCTGCGCGAGGCCCCCTGGGACGACAAGGGCAAGGCCTACTTCAAGCCGCTGCTCGACGAGGTCGAAGACAGCGTGCCGGTCTCCTCGAACCGCCTGTTCATCCGATGGGTCAACCAGTCCATCGAGCGCCTCGACGAGGAGTTCAGCCAGGTCACGAGCATCGAAAACCCCGCTTATTTCCAGGAAGTGCTTCTGGTGGCCGGCTGACCGCGCACATCTAAACAACCAGACTCACTGAAGCCCCCGGCGTGCTCATCGCACGTCGGGGGCTTTTGTATGTGGGTGTACGCACCATTCACACAAGCACGCCCCTTTCGGCACCTCAATAAATTCACTATAGTTTCATCTGTCTGCTTCGAAAAATATTCAACGCCGTATGCCCTGCGGGAAAGGATCATGATGATTTCGCTCAGCCGCCTACTGCGCCTATCGGCGCTCGTCGCATGTCTGCTCGTCTTCGCCGCTGCGCCGGCGGACGCATCCGCCGAGGAGCTGGTCGGAACGGTCACCGATGCCGCCACCGGCCTCGCCATCTCCGGGGCGACCGTGCGGGTGATGGGCACCGACAGGTCGACGACCACCGATGAAGACGGCCGCTTCGGCTTCGAGTTGCCCGAGGGCCGCTACGAACTCGGCGTCGAGGCCAGCTTCGGCGACGAGGACTACCAGGCCCGGCTGGTCAACCAGTGGGTGCCGCAATACCGCGACGCGCGCATCTTGGTGTACACAGATTACTTTCTGGAGCAGGGCCACGAGCCCCGTGAACACGCTGCGGGCCTACCTAGCACCAGCGGGCGCCTCGACGACGACGCGCCCGACAGCGTCGATCTGAGCGACTTATTCGAAGACTTCAACCCCACCCACCTGACCATTCCGGACACCCCGCCGACCACGATTCGCGTCGGCCGCCGCCAAGACCACACCGGCGCACAGGGCTGCAACGATTCGACCAATCCCATCGTCGCCATCGACGAGATGCACCTCGACGAGTATGTCAAAGGCGTGCTCCCCCCGGAGATCGGCGTCTTTCAGAATATCCCGGGCGCCCCGGAGGTCTACAAGACCTTTGCTATCGCGGCCAAAAGCTACGCGCTCTACTTCATGCTCGTCTACGATTCGAGCAACCGCCGCACCATCGATCGGACGGTGCCTCCGCATGACTACAACTGGTTTCATATCGACGACACCGCCTGCAACCAGCGCTACTCCGACGACCGCATGAATATCACCACCCAGGCGGCCGAAGCAGTACAGCGAAAGATCCTGGTCGACAAAAGCGACGCCGACAGTCTGGGCAAATACGAATACGCGGCGAGCTGCGGCACACATGGCACGCGGCCCGAGCACCAAGACGCGATCGTGCCCGACGATCCGGGCGTGAGCGCCTGCGCGGGCGACTGGTGCGGCCACGACGATTGCGCCGGCCACGCAGATCACCCCAACGTCTACGGCAGTGACCGCTGCCTGGTGCGCGGCATCTGCCAGTGGGGCGCGGCTTCCTGGGGCGAGGCGGGCAAGTCCTATACCTGGATGCTCGACCACTATCAGCCCAACCTGCAGGTGCGCGAGATCGGCAACGCCGGCCCGGAGACGGTCGCCCTTGTGGGCTACGCGTATACCGACTCCAACGATATCTCCGGCAGCGGGGTCAGTGATGTGACCATCGACTTGAGCGACGGCCAGACCACCCGGACCGACGACGCCGGCCAATACCGCTTCGACGCGGTCGAGGTGTCGCTGGGGACCGTGGACATCACCGCCTCCAAGGCCGGCTATCAGACCGCCACACGCGACAAGGAACTCGAGTCCGGCCAGACCAATTGGGGTAGCATCCAGATCGTGGCCGGCTCCGATAATGGCGACGACGCAGGCCCTGTGGCCGATGCAGGTGATGCCGGCAACAACGCTGACGCCGACGGTACTGAACAGCCGGACGCGGGCCACGCCGGCGACGTCGGTGAGTCTTCGGCCACCGACAGCGGCCTGCAGACCGCATCGCAGCTCGGCCCGCTGGTCCAGGAGTCCAAGGGTATCGACGGCGGCTGCTCGACGTCCCATTCACCCGCCCCACGCCCGCTCGGGCTCATCGGCCTGCTCGCCGGCTGCCTCGTGCTCGGCTTCGGGCGGCTGCGTAGCTAACGCCGGGTCCGATAAAAAAAGAGCCGCCGGCGCTGGGCGCCGGCGGCTCTTTTTCGTGGGAGACTGTGCAGCTGAGCGGGCGAGTCTTATTGCTGGGGGACGCTGCAGGTCGGGGTCGTGCGAAATTCGCAGCTCTGGCAGATATCGATCGGGAATTGGAACTTATTGGACTCGACTTCCTTACCCGAGAAGGTCTCGCCTTCGATCTGAATCTCGGCGACCAGCGGCACGATGGCCTCCGGATCGGGGGAGCCGAACTCCGCCTCGGTCGCAGCGTCGTGGAACGCCTCGAGCGCGCCGATCTCACGGGGCCCGAAGATCGGGAAGCTCACGATCGCCGCGCCGCCGTTGCTCTCGAGGAGCATGCTGAACAGCTCCTTCTTCTCGAGCGTTTCGGCAAATTCGGCGCCGTTGAACTGGTTGAGGTCCGAGGGGTAACGCACCGTCGCGCCGGTGAGCATGATGTAGTTCTGGTCGTTGCTCAGCCCCTGAAAGTTGCCCTCGCTGCCTCCGCCGGCGCCGACCTGAGTGCTCTCTTCGAGCAAGTTGACGATCTCGGCGTAGAACTCGAACCAGGGATGGCCGCTACCGCCGGTAGGCGGCCCAACCTGTCCCTCGTTGCGCAGGTGCTCGATATTGATGACGCCGCGCGTAAAGAACAGGTCAGAAGAGCCCGGGTCGAGTTCGGCCTCACACTTAATGATCGGCACGCCGCCCTCTTCGTCCGGCTCCTCGACTTCGCCCTCGAATGCCACGCTGCCTTTGAGCGACATGCTCGGCTCCTGGTCGACGCATGCGCCCAGACCCACGAGCATCAGTGAAAGCGCAGCGAGCGCTGTCGATTTAGTGATGATATTCATTGCTCAGTCTCCTCAAGGTGCCCGTGGACGTTGCCGGGTCCACACCGTCTATAAATCCAAGTAACTTCATTGAGCCTGAAAAATCAGGCCGCGTCAAATCCGACGACCATTTAGCGCGCCGTCAGCGCTGGCTCTTACTGACCGAGCCCGACGGTTTAGCTTCGCCCAATGACTCGGCCCGGTTGACGATGCGCGGAGTGATGAAGATGAGCAACTCCGTGCGCCGCTCGCTGGTCGAGGTCGTCTTGAACACGTTGCCCAGGATCGGAATCTTGTGGAAGAAGGGCACCGCCGACAGACTCGAGCCGGAGTTGCGGGTGTAGATACCGCCGATGACGGTGGTATCTCCATCCTTGATAAGCAGCTCGGTTTCGGCCTGCTTACGAATGATCGTGGGGTCGCCTCGAGCGCCGGTGTTCTGGAAGTCGGGCTCGTTTTTGGTGGCGCGAATCTGCAGCTGCACGTTGCCGTCGGGGGTGACGTGCGGCTTGACGGTCAACTCCAGGGTGGCGTCGACGAAGACCGTCTGGACGCCGGCGGCACTGACCACGCTGATCGGAATGCTGGTGCCCTGCGAGATGGTCGCCTCGGTATTATCCAGCGTCAGGATGCGCGGCGAGCTGACGATCTTGGCGTGACCCTGAGATTCCATCGCCGAGAGGCGAAGGTTCAGGTTGACCGCACCGCCCACGCTGCCCATCGTCAAACCGATGGCGCCACCAGAGCCGGTACCGGCCGGTGCGGGCAGGTTGACCGCGAAGTTCGGGTTGCTGGCCGAACCCGCCGTGGGCGTCTGGCCGTCGGTCGCACCACCGGCGACCCCGAGCACGCTCGGGAAGACCAGGCCGGTCGGATTACCGTTGCCCTGCGAGAAGCTAAAGTCGCCGCCCCACTGGATGCCCAGCTGGCGCTCGAAGGTGTCGTTGGTCTCGACGATGCGCGCCTCGATGAGCACCTGAGGCACCTGCGAGTCGAGGTTATCGACCAGGGCCTGCACGGACTCGAGGTTCTCGGCCAGGTCCTTGATGATCAAGGTGTTGGTGCGCTGGTCGACGGTGACGCTGCCGCGCGGGCTGAGCATGCTCTTGACCTGCTCTTGCATATCGCCGGCGTCGGCATAGTTGACCGGCAGCAAGAAGACTTCCAGCGGTTGCAATTTCTCGGCGCGTGCTCGTGCTTCGGCGCGGGCCTTCTGCTCTTCGATCAGCTCCTTTTGCGGGGCGACTCGAATGACGTTGCCGCGCACCTCAAAGCCCAGCCTCTGCGATTGCAGGATGGTCAAAAAGGCCTGATCGAGCGGGACACTGCGCAGGCGCATGGTGACCGTGCCACCGACGCCTTCGCCGGCGATAATGTTGACGCCGCCTTCTTTGGCGACCAGTCGCAAGACGTTCTGAATGTCAGCGTTGCGCAGGTCGATGGTCAGCCGCTTGCGCTTCATGCCCGGCACGGAGTTGACCTTGGTCGGATCGGCCACGGTGCGCGGGTAATTGGGCGGCGCGGACGTAAAGCTCTTGCCGTCTTTGGAAGGCTTGGGCTGTCCGGCAGCGACCATCTGGCCACGGTCTTCTTCGGCCATCTTGGGCGCGAACTCCCAGACGACTTTATTGCCGTCTTGGCGCACGAATTCGGAGACGTCGTCGCTGGTCTCAGCCTCCATGCGCACGCGGCCTTCGTCGTCGGTGAAGCTGGAGACGAAGCGCAGCGCGCCGCCTTGGACGTCAGGCGCCAGGGTTTGCTTGAGCTGCTCGGGTAGCTCGACGTCGTTGAGGATCATGACCGCGCGGCTGTTTTTGCCCGGAAGCGTCTCGAAGTTCGAGGGACGCTCCAGCTCGACGACGATGCGCGAGCGGCCGTCTCGGGTCTCCAGGCGAATGTCCTGGACGTGATTGGATTGGCTCGGGTCGATGGCCACAGCTCGGCCGGCGGGCAGGTCCTCGCGGTCGCGCAGCCCGTCGAGCTTGGCTCGACGCTCTTCGATCTGGCGCTCGGCCTGGTCGAGCTCTTGTTGAGCACGGGCGCGCTCCTTATTGAGCTCGGAGAGGTGGTTGTTTTCGGCCACGCGTTTCTCTTCGAGGCTGGCCACGCGCTGCTGCTCGCTGTCGATTCGCTCGCGCAACTCTTTGAGGCGCGAGGCGGCCTGAGCCTCTTGTTTGCTGCCTTTTGCCGTGGAGTTGCGAGCGCGGTCGAGTTCGGCGCGAAGTCGGACGACCTCGGCCTCGCGCTGTTCGACGAGCTTCTGGAGCGAGGCCACGCGCTCGTTGGCGCTCTTGGCCTGGCTGCGAGCCTGCTCGAGTTCGGTCATCTGCGCGTCGAGCTGAGTGCTCAACTGAGCGCGCTCGGACTCCAGGGTTTCGAGCTCACCGCGCACCGACTCGTTGCCTTCGGACAGCGACTTGCGCAGCTCGCTGAGCTGGCTTTCGAGTTCTTTTTGCCTTTGCTTGGCGGCCTGAAGCTTGGAGACCTGCTCCTCGACACGCGAGGAGGACTGCTCGGCTTGGCTGGCCATCTGAGCCAGGCGCGACTTGAGCTGGTCTTTCTCGGAGGCGACCGAGTCGAGGGTCTTTTTGGTCGACCCTAACTCGCTGGCCAGCTGGTCGGCGCGCTGTCGTGCTTGTGTGCTCTCACGCTTGGCCTGACGGGCTTCCTGGCGGGCCTGGTC
>CAYLTX010000192.1:0-11753 GCA_964386725.1 uncultured Bradymonadales bacterium
CGAATCCAAGAGGTGCCAGGCTCCCTACAGGTTTGCCAGGCTCCCTACAGGTTTGATCATTGAAGGTGATTGACCGCCAGACACGCAGGGCGGGGGACGGAGCACCCCGCGGCGGCCAGGGACGGCGCGCGCCCCCTCCTCAACTGGCTGAACACTTGCAGAAGACATGGGGCGCGAGGCTCTGCCCTCGCCCCGCGGCCTCCGTGCCGCGGCTTGCGTGCCGGAGCGGCTACGATTGCCTCGCCAAAAGCGCTCGGCGGCGCCCCCTTCGGTCGCGCTGGGATCCGCAACGAGCGCCAACTCAGCAAAGAGTGACCACGGCCGCCAAAGCCAATGGACTCACACCGTCTCGGTGTGTTGGCTTTGGCGACAGCTGCACACGCTCCGACAAACAAATCGCCACTGGAAAAACCAAGTCACATCCCCGATCGTAGGCGCCAATGATGTCATCATTCGCCGGGGGCTACCCGTGCCAGACGAACAACCGACCTTCGACGCCTACATCGGCCCGCTACTCGAGCTTCTCGCCGAGCACCCCGGCGGTCTCACCACGACGGAGGCGTACGTTAAGCTCGCCGACAGCATCGGTCTAAGCGACGAGCAACGAGCAGAAATGCTGTCCAGCGGCCGCCAACCCGTCTACCAAAACCGCATCGGCTGGGCGCACGACCGCCTTAAACGCGCGGGACTATCCCACAGCGTCAAACGCGGCACGTGGGCACTGACCGACAGAGGCCGCACCGTACTCGATGACTACGGCGGCCGCCTTCCCGAGGAACTGGCTCAGACGCTCGCACATCCGCGCAACTACGAATCTCCAGAAGAGCTCTTCCAAATCAGCGCCCCGCAAAGCGACAACGGGCCCCTGACTCCCGTCGACGAAATTGAGGAACCACGTGACGAGCCACTAACTGAGACCTTCACGGCAGCCGAAGCCGCAAAAATCGTCCTGGCCGACGCCGACGGCCCGCTCCACTACGCCGACATCGCGCGCCGCATGCTCGAGCGCCGACTCTGGACAACGGAGGGCGAGACACCCGATGCCACCGTGAGCGCACGCCTCGCAGTCGACATCAAGCAAAACGGCGAAAACTCCGACTTCCGACGCACCAAGCCGGGCTACTACGAACTCAACCGCGACGGCCTCGAACACGCCTCCGAGGTCGAAGAAGTCACGCCGGCGGATACCACCGAGCGCTCCACATTCTTCGAGCAGCTATCATTTACCGACGCAGCCGAGCGCATTTTGCAGGTCTACGCCAACCGTCAGCCAATGCATTATGCCGAGATCACCGACCGCGCCCTCGACCTGCGCCTGATCACAACCGAGAGCCAGAACCCAGCCTCGACGATGGCCGCGTCCCTCAGCCAAGAGACTAAGCGCCGTAAGGAGCGCGGTGACAACCCTCGCTTCGAGCTTCTTGGCGAAGGCATGATCGGGCTAACCCGCTGGAATCAAACCGGCCTGACCGCATACATCGAAGCCCATAACGACACGGTCCGGCGCCGCCTCCACGACCAACTCCACGAGATGGACCCGACCGAGTTCGAGGAACTCGTCGGCCAGCTCTTGGTCGCCCTCGGCTTCGCAGACGTCGAAGTCACCGCCCGCCAAAACGACGGCGGCATCGACGTGCGCGGCATCCTCGTCGTCGGCGACGTCATCCGCACCCGCATGGCCGTCCAGGTTAAACGCTGGAAGTCCAACATCGGCACCCCGACCGTCCAACAGGTCCGCGGCAGCCTCGGCTCACATGAGCAAGGACTGATCATTACGACGAGCGATTTCAGCTCCGGCGCGCGTGAGGAGGCCGAGCGCCCCGACGCCGTCCCGGTCGGCCTGATGGACGGTGAGCAGCTGGTGAAGCTGCTCGTGGAGCACGGGCTGGGCGTAGAGAAGGATGAGTTGAACTTGTTGCGGTTGGGGTGAGGTAGATCCACACCACGTACAGTGCGAAATGCAGTCAACATCTTAGTACATTGGTAAACTATAAAGCTGATGCAATCCCCACCTCAGTTGAGCTCAGGCAGGCCGGCTCTAGTTTCTATCTGTTCTAGCTGTGAGCTTGCCCCCTAACGCTGGCGAGTGATTTTGCTTGGGCGCGACGTTATCACCTAGCGGGATATCGGGGCAATCGACGAGGGTGAGGTTTATGATCGTGTGAGGCTAAAGCGATGTTTGGAGGGTCTTGACATCCGTTCAGTGTGATGCTTCGATCGAGGTGTGCTTCGAGCAATTCTAGGAGGGCGCGGAGTAGTGTCCAATTTCTTTGACCTCACCGAGTCCAAGAGAACTTCACTGCGGGCACACAGCTTTGAGTCCGGCTTGAGGATGAGCGTTCAACGATCAACCGAAGGAGAGAGATCCGAATGTTAGTAGACGGTGCCATCAAGAACGTCTTTTCTGGACTTGAGCAGCTTTACAACGGTCTGTCGGCGGAATATCCGGGAAGCGACTCCATCCGTCTTCCGCCTGATTTTGAGTCTATAACAGAGTTCTTCGGTGGCTTTCCTGGAGGTTCGCTCGTCGCAGTATGTGGTCGTCCAGAAATTGGCAAATCATCTCTTCTCCTGAACATTGCACTAACTTCACAGACTGAATCAGCACTGGCATACTTTGCCGCATCAGATTGGACCGAAAAGGATGTCACCGAACGTTTGCTGTCTATGGCGGCCTACGAGACATCTGAACTCACGCGTGGCCAGTTGTCAGAGAGGGAATGGGCGCGGGTTGTAAAGCAAGCTGGGCGGCTTTCTGAGGCTGATCTGTGGCTGGACGCATCTTGTGACTCGGTTGAAGCGGTGGCACGGACAGTTCGCCGCCTCAAAAAAAAGTCATCGTTGGATGCCATCCTGATAGATGACGCACATTACTTAGGTCGCGACGACTTGTCGCGGCGCGAGGCCATGGATCACGTTTGCCGCGATCTGAAGGCGCTAGCACGCGAATTAGGTGTTCCTGTCGTTTTCACTGTTCCACTACTTTCGTCGCAAGCGCAGCACTCTGAAACTCTCGAAGACCTAGGTGAATACGAAAAGGTGGAACAGTACGCTGATAGTGTTCTTCTCCTCCGATCAACGAAAGGTCTGGAAAGCCACGTCGAACTAGTTCTGGCGCAGAACAACCGCGGGCCGTACGGAGAGAGGCTTCGCACGCAACTTGGTTTCGCAGCAGCGGTGGGTCGCTTCATATCAGTGGAAGAAGGGCTCTGACCATCTGCACCTCACGTCAAAGCGAGCCTACTTGCGACCGCTCCAGCATTCGGAAGCGCCAACGCCAGTGGCTACCATCTAGTCTTTGCGCGTTTTGAGTTGACGTACGCAAAGGCAAAAAAGGAAAGAAATTCCCCGGCAAGCCGTGCGCTCACGGGTGATCTGCCAGCTCTTCAAAGCCGACGTCCACGCCGCCCACGGCGAGCTCGACCAGGCCCAACGCCTCCTCGAAAAAGCCCGCCTGGGCGCCGCCGAACTCGGCGACCACGCCCTGCTGGTCCCCATCGCCCGCCGCACCAACCTCATCCACCAACGCCTGGGCGAACCCGCCAAGGAGCTACCTGCGGGTTGCTTTGGGATTGGCGCGTTGGTGCCGCCCGAAGTGGGCAAGAGGCGTTTTGATGATGGGCGGATGGGGTCCTAAAGAGCGCCTTTGACTCTCAAGACGCCGTCGTTCAGGCGTCGCGCCGGAGCGCGTAGCGCGTAGGCCTTTCTAGCCGGGGGTTGCACTCGAACCGAAGGTGAGAGTGCTTACCCCCGGATCGTGTGCGTTCCCTCGACCACCTCCGTTAGTTCTCGAATTCAAACCGGGGGTAAGCGATTTGCCTTCGGCGAAATCGCCCCCCCGGCTAGAGAGGCTCGCTAAACAACGCTCAGCGCGGCGCAAAAAGCGCGCCTTGAACGTCAAAAGATCAACTCCATACCCCCCATCCAAACTGAAAAGCGCATGGCGAGGACCAACCGACCTTCGACGTCCACATCCCCCCACCATTGACGAAGACACCATGCTCGCCGCAGTATCACGTTGGTGCCTGTCGCGCCGATCTGGCTTACGCCGACGAGCAGTTCTATGAGTGCTGTAACTAAAACTTGCCTTTACCACATCACGCATGGGGAGAACTTGTCGTCGATCATCGACCACGGTGGATTGATATGTTGTAACGGACTGGCCGATCTCGACGTGACGAGCATTGCGTATGAGGGTATTCAAAATCGCCGCGCTCATTGGCCGGTGACGTGCGGACCCAAAGGAGTCCTCCATGACTATGTCCCGTTTTACTTCGCGGCTCGAAGTCCGATGCTGTACGCGATTCACAAGGGCCAGGTTGATGGTGCGGCCGACCAACGCGCAATTTTGCATTTGGTGACTTCCGTCGGTGAAATTCAAAAGCACGATTGCGAGTTTGTATTTACAGACGGACACGCCATCATCGCGCTCTCGGAGTATTTCGAGCAGGTCGACGAGCTTCAGGAGCACGTTGACTGGGACTTGATGAAAAGCAAGTGGTGGAGCGATACTGATCAAGACCCGGACCGAAAACGACGGCGTCAGGCCGAATTTCTGATCCATCGACGCGTACCTTGGACATGCGTCACTGAGATCGCAGTTTCAGATAAGCACATCGCTGACCGCGTTCGCGAGATCATCGAGCCGGCACAGCATAAGCCCGATGTCCACGTCCGAAGACAGTGGTATTACTGATGATTGAACTCACGACCGATAACATCCTGACCGCGGAGGCCGAAGCGTTGGTCAATACCGTGAACTGCGTCGGTGTCATGGGCAAGGGAATCGCCCTGCAGTTCAAGAAGGCATTCCCAGAGATTTTTGCGCCCTATAAGAAGGCGTGTGATGCCGATGAAGTCCGGCCTGGACGCGTACACGTCGTGGAGCTGAACCGGCTGACGCCGCCGCACGTCATCATCAATTTTCCCACCAAGCGCCATTGGCGGTCGAAGTCGCGACTCGACGACCTCGAAGATGGCCTCGAAGACCTCGTGCGAGTCGTGCGTGAGCGCGAGATCGAATCAATCGCAATTCCTCCGCTCGGATGTGGGCTTGGGGGCCTCGATTGGTCAGACGTTCGACCGCTGATTGAAGAGGCATTCGAGACATTGCCGGGCGTTCGTGTACTTGTTTATGAACCCGGTGGCGGCCCGTCCGTCAATGAGATGCCTATACGTACCGATCGTCCGAAACTAACCCGAGCTCGCGCTCTCTTCATCAAGCTCATCGACCTGTATAAGCAGCCCCACTACCGGTCGACGCGAATCGAAGTGCAGAAGCTAGCTTATTTCCTCCAGGAGGCGGGCGAAGACCTCCGCCTGCGGTTTCGTAAGCGCCAATACGGACCCTTCGCCAACAACTTGAATCACGTACTTCAAGTGCTCGACGGCCACTATATTCTCGGCTTTGGCGACCGAAAGGCGCGCTCGGAGATTCGGTTGGCTGAGGGAGCATGTGAGGAGGCGGATGACTTTCTGCGAGCCGAGCAGGAAGCGAAAAAGCGACTGGAGCGCGTCGCCAAGGTGATCGAGGGCTATGAAACGCCTTACGGCATGGAGCTTCTGGCGACGGTGCATTGGGCTGCTCATGAGGCTGACGACGTAGATTTTTCGCCGGAAGACGCCGTTGAAGCTGTGCATGCATGGAATGAGCGCAAGCGCAAGATTTTCCGCCGGAGTCACATCACCCAGTCCTACGACCACTTACGCGATTCGCAGTGGCTGCGACCAAACTGACTCGCCCTACGCCACTGGTTGAAACACGGCTCGATCACTCTTGGCTCGTCAGCTCGCTTTGGTCAGCAAGGACAGGGAGCTTCGCAACGGCTCTTCAAAGCCGACGTCCACGCCGCCCACGGCGAATCCAAGAGGTGCCAGGCTCCCTACAGGTTTGCCAGGCTCCCTACAGGTTTGCTGATCGTGTGGGGACCATTTCGCCGCCGCGAGCCGTGGGCCTGGCACGCCGTCCTATGGCCTCTCGTGCTGTGGTTTACCGTCGACAGCGTCCTTTCGACCTACCACGGCGCCTTGTTTAACGTCTGGATGATCAATATCTGGACGCTGCTCATCGTCGGCCTCCCCCTGTTGATGACGCGCAGCGCATTCAACCAAACGTAACCGACCTTGATGAACAGCTCTCAGCCCGCATAGGCCGACTTCAACGCGTCGATGTCGAATTTCTTCATCGATAGGAATGCCTCGGTCACCCGAGCGACCTGCTCCTCGTCGCCGCTGGCCAATAGCTCGTCGAGGATCGTCGGCGAGATCTGCCAGGAGACCCCGTATCTGTCCTTGAGCCACCCGCACTGCTCGGCCTCGGGCACGGCCGACAGCTTGTCCCAGTAGTAGTCGATCTCTTGCTGGGTCTCGCAGTGGACGAGGAACGAGATCGCCTCGTTGAAGCCGAAGTCGTGCTCGTGGGCGCTCTCTGTCACGCCCATATGATAGCCCTCGAGGGTGAAGCCGGCGAATTTGATCGCGCCTTCCTCGTCGGGTTCTTCGCCGGCTTCGTAGCGCGCGACCTTCCCTACCTCGCCGCTGTCGAAGACCGAGGTGTACAACTCCATAGCCTCTTCGGCCTTGCCGTAGACCTCGCCCACGAACATCAGGGTGGGGGTGATCTTTTGCTCGATGGGCCCCTCCCCCACATGCATGATCTGCCACGAGAGACCGTAGCGATCGGTCGTCCAGCCGTAACGCTCGCTGAAGGGATAGCGATCCAGCGGCATCAGCGCGGCGCCGCCTTCACCGAGCTTCTCCCACAGCGCGTCGACCTCTTCGATGCTCTCACACACGACGAGGAGGGACACCGACGGATTGAACTCGAATATAGGCCCGGCGCTGATCGCCATAAACGACTGCCCGGCCAACTCGAAGGTGACGATGTCACTGTCACCCGAGGGCGTGTCGTGTAGGGTGGTGACGCTATTGACCCGCGAGTTCTCGAAGAGCGAGGTGTAGAACTCTGCGGCTTCCTTTGCTTGCGTGTCGTACCAGAGATGCGGCGTGATCTTCTGTGAACTCATAACAACTTAACCTGTGGTGAAGATATGGTTCGAATCTCGTTACCACCGGGTTCTGTCCCCGGTCTCACTTATTAGTCGAACGAGGAACGTCGAATTCGACACGCCATCCAGATTTTTTCAAAAACACCCAATGCCCGTACCGAGACACCACAAATTGACGTCTCATGGCTCCGACTGTAATTCACGGACGGGGCGCACCTCGATGCTGCCCACACGCGCCGGTGGAATCCTCGAGGCGATCCGGATGGCCTCGTTCAGATCTCGAGCCTCGATCAAATAAAAACCCGCCAGCTGCTCTTTGGTTTCGGCGAAGGGGCCGTCGGTTATGGAGACGTCTCCGCCGCGCACGCGCACGGTCGTGGCGGTGGACACCGGCTCGAGCGCCTCCCCGCCGAGGCGCTGCTTGCTCGCGCGAAGCTCGTCGCTGAAAGCGGCACATTCGGAGTCGTCGACGTCTCTCAGGTTTTCTTCCTCGACATAGACCAGACATGCGTACTTCATGCTCACTCCGTGAGTGTGGGGGAATGGTGGACTGCAATAAGTTGTCGAACCGCGAGGCCCAAAATCGACCACGGCCTGAGAATTTTTCGATTCGCTACTTAGTCGAGCTCGTCGAGGCGCCGCCGCAGAAAGCGCTGCTCGGGTGCCTGCTTGGTCAGCGAGAGGGCGCGCTCGTAGGAGTCGCGCGCCTGGTCGGTGCGGCCGAGCCGGCGGCAAAAATCGGCCCGCGCCGCGTGCGCCAGGTGATAGTCCTGCAAATGGCCGTCTTCGAGTAGATCGTCGACGATGACGAGCCCGGCGGACGGGCCGTCGCGCATGGCTACGGCGACCGCGCGGTTGAGCTCGATGATCGGCGACGAGCTAGCTTGCAGCAGTATATCGTAAAGTGCCACGATCTCGTCCCAATCCGTGTCGGCCGGCTCGTCCGCGCGGGCATGCACCGCAGCGATGGCCGCCTGAATCGTGTAGGGCCCGACGGGCCCGGCCGACATGGCGCACTCGACGAGTTCCGTTCCCTCGGAAATCTGCGCGCGGTTCCACAGCGAGCGGTCCTGATCCTCGAGCAGAACGAGATCTCCGTTTGGCCCCGTACGCGCCTCGCGCCTCGACTCCTGCAGAAGCATCAGGGCGAGCAGACCGATGGCTTCAGGCTCTGGGAGCAGCTCGACGAGCAGCCGCCCCAGATAAATCGCTTCGCCGGAAAGCTCAGGGCGCACAAGCCCCTCGCCGGACGACGCCAGATATCCCTCGTTGAACACCAGGTAGATGACGTTGAGGACCGCATCGAGCCGCTGGGAGAGGTGTTCGGCCGAGGGCACCTCATAGGGAATTTTAGCGCGGCGGATCTTACGCTTAGCGCGCACGATGCGCTGAGCCAACGCCGACGTAGAGACCAGGAAGGCCCGGGCAATCTGCTCGGTGGTCAGCCCGCACATCTCACGCAGCGTCAGCGCCACCTGGGCATCGTGTGAGAGTGCCGGATGGCAACAGGTAAAGATGAGCCGGAGCCGATCGTCCTCGAAGTCCTCGGCATGCTCGGGGGTCGGCTCTGCGGTGTCGGCCTCGATGCGATCTGCGAGCTCGGCGAGCTTCTCGTCGTAGCGACTGCGCCGGCGCAGCCGATCGATGGCCTTGAACCGTCCAGTGGACACCAACCAGGCGCGCGGCTTGTCCGGAACCCCGTCAGTCGGCCACTTCTCCATTGCCGCGACGAACGCCTCGTGCAACGCGTCCTCGGCGAGCTCGAAGTCACCAAGCAGACGGATAAGCGTCGCGAGCACACGGCGCGATTGAGACGCGTAAACCTGCTCCAAGATCTTCTGTGGGTCTGTTGTTTCCATACGCCACGGTGAGCCGAAATCGATGGGGCTGGCGAGGGTGACACAAGCCGGACGCCCGTTCCAGTGAAGACATCGGTCGCCAAAGCCAACGGACTCACACCGTCTCGGTGTGTTGGCTTTGGCGACAGATATAAAGATCGCAGCGCTCGGCGATGGCCGGAGTGGCTGGGTGGTCGACCACCGCTACGGGCTACCCGCGTCAAACAACGACGCGCTCACCCGCAGCTACCAGTTCCGCTACCACCCCTCCGGGGTTCACAGGTTGGGGACACTGCCCACACCGTCGGTTTCCGGCGGCTGTGGTAGTTAGCCACAAATGGCTCATAGCGCACGTTTGAGCGGTATCGACGGGCTGCAAGCCCCTTGGGGGCGTGAGGGAACTCGTAGCTATGGGTGAGCAGAGCGAGGAATCGAGCCATGCGTAGCCCATAGCGGTGGTCGGAGTGGCTGGCACCTTCCCGTCGCTGCTAGCAGAATTGGCCGATGGGCGACCGGTCGGCAATCGAACACTTCCGAGAAAGCAGCCATTCTCACCCCCGCCCGGCGGGGGTGACGGCCGCGTAGGCGGCCGGGGGGCCGTCACTGACCAGCGATATCTCCCAAAGAGCACCCACAACAACCCACTCCTTCACGTCTTGCCACTCTCCCTGCGAAGCGGTGGAGGGGCGGCGAGGCGTGAAGTGGTTGCTTTTTGTTGCCCTCCTCAACTCCCCCACCACCTCTCACGCACCGTCAAAAACCCGCACACCCCGCCGAAGAAGACGACCGTAAACCCACCCAGCACGCCCAGGTCGACGCCGAGCTGGGTCTCGGCCTCGCCCATGAAGTGGTCCAGCGGGTTGGGCGGCGAATCCAAGAGGTGCCAGGCTCCCTACAGGTTTGCCCGATGTGGCGACTCTTTATACGCGAATCAACGATTCAGGGCTGAAATTCGTACGCGCCCATGTCGATGTTGGCGTCGCCGTCGGCGTCGCCATCGACGATGCGCGGGTTGCCGGCGAGGTCTTCGTCGGGGAGGTTGGCCAGCCCGGAGTTGCCCGCGTCGATGCCCGGCGAGGAGTCGAGCAGCGCCAGATTGGCGGGCGCTTCGACAAAGAGGGGATTTTCGTCGAGGTTGAGCACGTAGTCGTCCTCGTCGACCTCGTCGGGGCGGCCGCCGTCGATGATGCTGTGGGTGATGAAATAATCGCCGATCGTACTGAGGGACAACTCGGAACCCTGGTTATCCCAGAGGATGGAATTGCGGATTTCGAGGCTCCCCGTGAGCCCGTCATGAATCGCGGCACTCGAGTTCTCCGTGATGGTCACATTGGTCAGCGTCAAGTCGACATCGCTATCGATCGCACCGCCATCGCCGCCGGCGTAGTTCTCCACAAAGCGTGCGTTCGTGATTGTTGCCACACCGGACAAACCGTCGAGCGCCGCGGCGCCGCCGCTTGTCGATGCCACATTATTCTGAAAGTCGACATTGAGCAGCGTCAAAATTTCATCGCCAAGGTCCGCGTCGTAGAACAAGGCTCCTCCCGAGCCGGAGAGGGTCTCGTTATTCTCGAATGTCGCCCCGTCGACGATCACCTCGCCATCATTGGTGATACACAGCGCGCCCCCGTCTTCGTCCGCACGATTGCCGGTAAAGGTCACATCTTCGAAGCGGGAAGCACTATCATCATCGATGTACACGGCCCCTCCACTCTCAACAGTGGCAGTGTTGTCCGAGAAGGTCGCCCGCTCGACCGTGCCGCCGCTGTCGTGCGCGTAGTGCATCGCACCGCCGCTATCCCTGGCGTTGTTCTCCGAGAAGACGATGTCGCTAAAAGTGGGCGCGCTGTCGCCCCGGTTGGAGACGGCGCCTCCCTCTGAATCAGCATGATTTCGCACAAAACGAGTGTTGCGGATGGTCGGCGAGGCGTCGTCGTTATAGAGGCCGCCTCCTCTGGGGACGCGGTCGCTGCCATACTCCGGATCGGCCACGCCGGCGGTGATGGTGAAGCCGTCGACCACGGCGTCGTCGGCGCCGAGCACCACGTGCAGGACGTTGTCCTCGAGCGTGGCGTCGTCCTCGGGATCATCATTTTGGTCGAGATCGCCGCTCAAGGTCGTCCGATTGGACTCGAAGTCGCGCTCGGAGCGGCGCTCCTCGGTGCCATCGAAGCCACCGTAGAGCTGGACTCCCGGCGCCAATTCGAAGCTATCGGTGCGCTCCTCGCCCGGCACGTACACGCCCGCGCCGACCCACACCGAACACGAGTCGAGCCCCTCGGTGACCAGTCGGGCGTCGGCGAGATCGATCCCGGCGCCGACGCTGGCAAAAGCCTGCGCCCAGGACTTGCCGGAGTTGCCATCGTCGCCGTCGCCGTCGACATAGACCACGCATTGGTCACACTCGGGGCCGGTCCATCCGTCCTCACACGACTCCCCGGCGTCGTTGGCATCGGCGGCGGCATCGGCGGCGTCCCGGCCGGTGTCGCCCGCGTCGGCCGTGGTACCGTCGGGCTGGTCGCCGCCGTCTACTCCGTTGGAGTCGCCGCCGTCTACTCCGTTGGAGTTGGAGGAGGTGGTATTATTCGACGATCCCGTATCACCTCCGCAGGCAGCGATCATCGCGGTGGCGAGGAAGGCGAGCATGAACAGACACAAAAAATTCCGCATGACGTTCCCCAGTCAAATAGAACGTGACCAATTCGATCGTCCAATATGCTATGAATGGCGGACGGGTAATGCAATTAATCGATGATGACTGCGAGATTTGGGCCGTCCTAGCAGCCGCCGCGCGAAGTCCAACTGGAGCGACGGCAATACATCGAGGCGGTCGAGCACTTCGTCACGCTGCACGGGGCGCGAGGCTCTGTCCTCGCCCCGCGGCCTCCGTGCCGCGGCTTGCGTGCCG
>CAYLTX010000193.1:0-11633 GCA_964386725.1 uncultured Bradymonadales bacterium
GGCCGAGCGAACTACGCTCGGCGGCGCTCCGCCGGCGGCTCCGCTTATCGAAAGGCACCTTAGCGCGACGGGCCAACTGCGTGCCCCTTCATTTCCACCCCCGCCCACACTAGAATGCCCCCATGAAGAACACCCTCCTCAAAACTCTCGGCATTCTCGCCGCCCTCGTCGCGCTCTTAGCCACGGTGCTGGTCATACGAGCGACCACCATGGAGTCGGTGCAGCCGGAGGTCTCGGCGCCGGAGGACTTGCCGCAGGTCAGCGACGGCGCCGTCGAGCGCCTGGCCGGCGCGGTGCGGATTCCGACCATCTCGCCGGCTGATTATACCGCCGAGCAGCTCGCGCCCTTCGAGGACCTCGACGCGTATCTGCAGGATTCTTTTCCGAGGGTCCACGCCGAGCTCGACCGCGAGGAGGTCGGCCCGTGCAGCCTGATGTATACGTGGGAGGGCGACGACCCGCAGGCCAAGCCGGCGGTGCTGATGTCGCATTTGGACGTCGTGCCGGTCGAGGACGGCGAGGAGGACGACTGGACGCACCCGCCGTTTTCGGGCGCGGTGGTCGACGGCTATGTCTGGGGGCGCGGGACGCTCGACATCAAGGTGGGCGTGCTGGGTATCTTGGAGGCGACCGAGACGCTGCTCGAGGCCGGCCATCGGCCTCGGCAGACATTTATCTATGCGTTTGGCTGCGATGAGGAGATCGGCGGGCGCCGGGGCGCCAAGAAAATCGCCGAGTTGCTCGACGAGCGCGATATCCGCGCCGATTATGTCCTCGACGAGGGGCTGGTCATCACCGAGGGCATCATGCCCGGTGTCGACCGCCCGGTGGCGCTTATCGGGCTGGCCGAGAAGGGCTTTTTGACGCTGAACCTGACCGCGCGGGCCGAGGGCGGCCACTCCTCGATGCCGCCCTTCGAGACGGCCATCGGCATCCTCTCCGGCGCGTTAAAGCGCATCGAGGAACAGCAATTCGACGCCTATCTCAACCCGCCGGCCCGCCAGATGTTCGAGGCGGTCGGCCCGGAGATGCCCATGGCGATGCGGCTGGTCTTCGCCAATTTGTGGCTGCTCGAGCCGGTGCTCATCGGCCAGCTCGAGCAAAAAAAGCAGACCAACGCCACCGTGCGCACGACCACCGCAGTGACCATCTTCAACGGCGGCGTCCAGGACAATATCCTGCCCAAAAGGGCGCGTGCGAGCGTCAACTTCCGCATCGCCCCCGGCCAGACCATCGAGGATGTCAGGCGCCACGTCGAGACCGTCATCGACGACGAGCGCGTCGAGATTTCCACGCCCGAGGCGAGCTTTACCTCCGACCCCTCGCCGGTCTCGAGCACCGACTCGGCCGCCTTCGAACACGTGCGCCGGACCACCCGCGAGGTCTTCGGCGAGGAGACCATCGTGGTCCCCGGCCTGATGGTCGGCGGCAGCGACTCGCGCTGGTTCACCGACGTCGCAGACGACGTCTATCGCTTCATCCCCACCCGCCTCGGCGCCGACGACACCAAGCGTATCCACGGCGTCGACGAGCGCATCGGCGTGGAGAACTACGAGAATATCGTGCGCTATTATATGCAGCTGATGCGCTCGGAGTAATCATGCGCGAAGAATGGAGAGCGGCGTTCACCGAGAAGGCACGCGCCCACTGGAGCCCGGAGCGGGTCGAAGAGCTCACCGGCGGCAAGGACTTGCTGGTGTTGCCCGACCAGGCGCCGGCGCTGCTGCGCGCGCTCGGGCTGTTGCACCGCGACGCGACGATGCCGCCCGCACAGGTGCGAAAATACCTGCAGCTGAACCATATGCTGTGGCTTCTGGGCCCGCCGCTTCGCGAGCTCATGGAGCGCTTCGACGTGCTCAATATCGTCGACGCCGGCTGCGGGCGCTCCTATCTGACGGTAGCGCTGGCCTGGTGCTTCGAGCATGTCTTCGACCAGCCCGCGCGCATCCTCGGGATCGATCGCAACAAAAAGCTCATCGAGGAGTGCCGCCGGCGCACCGAGATGACCGGCCTCGAGGGTATCCTCAAGTACGTGGCCTCGGACCTCGACGACTTCGAATCGGCCGCCGCCTGGAAGGAGGCCTTCGGCGAAGACGGCGCGCGTACGCATGCGGTGATCTCGTTGCACGCCTGCGACACGGCCACCGACGACGCCATCGCCCTGGGCGTCTGCACCGAAGCCGAGCTCATCGCCGTCGCCCCGTGCTGCCAGGCCGAGCTCGCCCGCGGCTGGCGGGCGCTGGGTGACGCTGTGGCTGAGGAAGAGGCCAACGGCGCGTTCGCGCCCATCTGGCAGACACCGCAGCTGTGCCGCGAGAGCGCCGCCACGATGACCGACACCTTCCGCACGCTGCTGCTTCGCGCCGCCGGCTACGAGACCCGCGCCGTCGAATTCGTCCCCTCCGAGCACACCCCCAAGAACACGCTCATCCGCGCGATTCGACGCGACGAGGCCGACGGCGACGCACTGCGCCAATATATCGCGCTGCGCGATGCGACCGGCGGAGTGGGCATAAAGCTCGAGAAGCTACTGAACGGCTAAGAAAGTGAGAAAGTGAGATACCGCAATCATCTCCGGACGAGCTTGGTGGTTTGGAGCTCTACTCTCACTCTCTTACTTTCTTAATTTCTCACTCTCTCGTCACCACTCGATATAGACGACCCCGTCGGCCCGTCGATAAGCATGCCGCCTCCGCCCAGGCCGGTGGCCTGTAGTTGCGGCTACTCGGCGGGATTATTCGCGGTGATCAGCGTAGGTTGGGCGCTATGACTCCACCACAACAGACGATAAGGACACTCAAAACATACAAGAAAGACATAGTTCTCTATTGCTGCCGCCGATGGTGTGCTTAACCTTCGGGGTCGTGATTCGACATCTTCATCTGACGGCCAGGAGTTGCTCCTATGCATCGAGCTCTTTCGATATCTGCCGCGCTGGTCGTGGTTGTCACGCTGAGCGCCTGCGACGATGACCCCTCGGAGGTCGAGCCTGCCGACGCGCAAGACGCTCCGGCCGACACGCCAGACACCCCGGATCGCGATGTCGTCGAAGATGTCGACACCTCGACCGACGATGCCGACGAACCCGACGCCCGGATGCCGGTCGACGAGGTTTACCTCGCCCCCACGCGCAGCGTGACCTTCGAGGGCTTTGCGACAGCCCCCAATTGTGCCGACTGCCACAGCAACGCGCCTCAATCCCAGGCAATGCGAGACTCGGAGGGGGAGCCCATCGGCTTTTACGACCTGTGGCGCGCCTCGATGATGGCGAACGCCTCCCGGGATCCGTTTTGGCGGGCGATGGTCTCTGCGGAGACCGCGGCGACGCCTCCGGCGACCGAGGCCATCGAGGATAAATGCATGAACTGCCACGCCCCGATGGCCTATACCGTCGCCCATCGCCGCGGTGCGCCGGCCGCCATCGAGATGCTCCACGACGACGACGAGTTGGCGATGATCGCCCTGGACGGGGTCTCGTGCACGACCTGCCATAAGGTCGAGCCCGACAACTTCGGCGAGGAGAGCAGCTTCAGCGGTGGCTTTATCCTCAACGTCGATCAGATCGCCTACGGGCCCCACGAAAACCCCTTCGCACAGCCGATGATCAACCGGAGCGGCTTCGAGCCGATCTTCAGCGAGCATGTGCGCGACTCCGAGTTATGCGCCACCTGCCACACCCTGCACACCGACGCCCTCGATCCCGAGGGCAACGTCGTCGGAGACGCATTCCCGGAGCAATCGCCTTATCTGGAGTGGCAAAACTCCGACTTCAACACCGACACCGGCTCGTCACCGGCGAGTTGCCAGTCCTGTCATGTGCCTCAGGAGGACGCTCAGGGCGAGCCGATCGCGACTCGAATCGCCCGACGGCCCAACGGCGGTGATTTCCCGGGCACGCAAACACGTCAACCGGTCGGCCGGCACCTATTTATCGGCGGCAACACCCTGGTGCCGGGCATGCTGCGCGACCACGCCGACGCTCTCAACCCCCAGGCACCGCCGGAAGCCTTCGATGCGCTCATCGATCGAGTGCGTGATCAACTCAGCCAACGCACTGCTCGGGTCGAGATCCTCTCGACCGAGCGCACCGACGGAAATCTACAAGTCGTGGTCGAGGTCGAAAACCTGACCGGCCACCGATTCCCCACCGGCTTTCCCAGCCGGCGCGCGTGGCTGCACCTAAGCGTGCGCGACGCCCAGGGCGCAGTGGTCTTCGAGTCGGGAGGATGGGATGCCCAGGGGCGCCTGATCGATGCGGCCGGCGAAGTCCTGCCCATCGAGCAACTCGGCGGGCCCATCGAGCCACATCGAACCGCCATCACCGCCGCCGACCAGGTTCAGGTCTACGAGCCGATCATGGCCGGCCTCGACGACCAACCCACCTATACGCTGTTGCGCGCCGTAGCGTACCACAAAGACAACCGGCTGCTCCCCAAAGGCTGGTCGCCGGAGCACCCAAATGCGGCCCCGATCGGCGCGGTGGGCACCGACGAAGACCCCGACTTCGAGGGCGGACGCGATCGCATCACCTACGACCTCGACCTCGCCCAATCGGGCGACGAGGCCGGCGGCGAGCTCGACGTCGAAGTCGAGCTCGTCTACCAGGTCCTCGGCGCCCGCTTCGCCGCCGAGATCTTCGCCGCCGATACCGAGCCGATGCGTGTCTTCCGGCAATATTACGAGCAGGCCGAGCGCGGCCCGGAATTTATCGGCGGCGACTCGGCTCGGGTGCAGTAAAGCAGTCACTCCGGGCCGATTCGGTCACCATGGGCTCGATAGGCTCGCAAACCTTCGACATTATTCTCATTATAGAATGTACTCGTCTCGACACTTGTTGCATCCAAGCAACTGCGCCCCTCGGACGTATTCGTTCGACTCATCCATGAGCTAACGGTCCCCTAGAGCCCGGCGAGGCATGACTGACACGCAATCCAACATCGGCTCTCAGGTCCCGGTCGAATTGATATTCAAGCACAACCCCTTGTCCGTGGCATTGGCAGATCCGCAGCGAAGATTGCTGCGCGTCAACCGAAAGTTCACCGAGCTATACGGCTATACCGAAGAGGAATGCCTGGGGAAGACCACCGCGTTTTTATATGCTCATCCGCAGGATTACGGAGAAACCGGCGAGACGCGCTACAATCTCGACGCGCCACTTCAGCCCGATGCGTACGCCATCGAATACCGCAGAAAGGACGGCACCACGTTCATCGGCGAGACCGTCGGTGTTCAACTCCGCGACGAGGACGGCCGGCTGCGCGGCTATGTCGGGGTGACCCGAGACCTGACCGAGCAAGTCGAATTCGAAGCCGACCGCCGCCGCATCCTCGAGGAACTCGAGCGCAGCCGCGCGTTCCTGGCCGAGACCGAGCGCATCGCCCGCATCGGCGGCGGCGAGCTCGACCTTGCCACCGACAAGCTGACCTGGTCGGCCGGCATGCAGCGACTCTATGGATTGCCCGAAGGTATAACGCCGAGCTTCGAAGAGGCTCTGGCGCACTTCGAGCCCGAGGGCCAACAGATGCTACGCGAAGCTTTCGAACGAGCGGCCTCCGAGGGCTCGTCTTTTGATATGGAGTTGCCCTTCCACGTCGGCAGCGAACACCTGTGGGTGCGCGCCGCCGCCTCGCCGGTCTACGAAGACGGGGAGGTCACTCGCGTGCGCGGGTTCGTCCAGGATATCACCGCACAGAAACAAGCCGAGCGCGCCAAGAGCGAGTTCATAGCCATGGTCAGCCACGAGCTTCGAAATCCGCTCAGCGGGCTATTGAGCGCCCTGCACCTCATCGAGAACCACCGGGCTGATTTGCCCGAGGAGTTCGACCCGTTGGTGAGTATGGCGCTCCGCAACGGCCAGCGACTGGGCACACTCATCAACGACATCCTCGACACCGAGAAGCTCGAGGCCGGCCAACTAAACGTGGAGTTGGATCTCGTCGCCGTCGATGAGCTCGTCGGAGACATTGTGGAGTCCAACCGCGGCTATGCCGCTCGACGTGGTGTCGCGTTGAGGGTGGACCGGAATCTTCCAAGCGCCGAGTTCTGTGTGGACGCCGGCCGCCTCGAGCAGGTCGTGACCAACCTGATCACGAACGCCATCAAATTCTCGGAGCCGGGACAAACCGTCGAGGTTGGGACCACGACAGCCCAGGCCGGTTGGATACGTATCGAGATCACCGATCATGGACCGGGCATCTCGGAGGATTTCCAAGAGGAACTCTTCGAGAAGTTTACCCAGGAGGACCTATCCGACCGATGCAGGCAGGGAACCGGCCTGGGCCTCTACATCGCTCGGAGGCTCACCGAGCAGATGAACGGACGCATCGGCCTGGAGTCTACCCCCGGTGAGGGCGCGACCTTCTACGTCGAATTTCCGGAGGCCGGTGCTTCTGCGTGATCTGCGCAGCTTTCCCCGAGGTCTCCGAAGTTGTAGGCTTGCGTATATCTCAGCAGATTGCTCGATAACTCTCACAACGGAATAGCCATGCATAAGCTCATCACCTCGACGATCGCAGTTGTCTTCGGCTTACTTCTCTGCGCTCCGGCCCTGGCGCAAGACGACGAAGCGTCGGCCGAAGAGCAATTTAGTGGCAGCTACACCCTCTCGGTGCCACAGAAGAAGGCGCGAGCCAGCATCAACCAGAAGATCGAGAAGCTCGTCGACGATATGAACTTCGTCAAACGCCCGTTCGCGCGCAGCTCCCTGAAGGGGACGACCGAGCCGTGCGGCAAGCTGACGCTCGCATTTCCCAGCGACGAGGTCTCGGTCAAATGCCACGGCAAGCCGGTCACGGTCTCGCCGGACGATGGAACGCAGGCCCCCTATAAATCGGACGACGGCGAGACCTATCAGGTCCGCCAAGAAATCTCGGGCAGCTCTCTGACGCAGTTTTTCAGGGGGGAAGACGGCACGCGCACCAACACGTACACGCTGTCCGACGGTGGAGATACCCTCAACCTCGCGGTCAAGATCGAGAGCGACCAACTGCCGCGCCCGCTCCAGTATAAGCTGAGCTTCAAGCGGGCATCGAGCAAATGAGCGCGCAGCGGAGTTGCTCAGGCAAAACCACGGTTAACGGCGGCCGCGGCGCGTGAGGTGCAGACGGCCTCGATGAGCCGTGCGGAGTTTTTGACGGAGGCGGTCAGCTCGGCCAGGCGGGGATCGGGGCGGCCGTCGACCTCGAGGACGTGCAAGATATGCTCGACGCGCTCGAGCATCTCACCGGCCAGCGTCGAATAGCTGGCGTGCTCTTCCTCGAGCTTCTCTAATTTGTTCTCGAAGCGACGCGTCGACTCGCGAAACTCCTCGACACCCACATTACATGCCTCGGCCTGCTCGAGGTAGGACTGAGCACGCTGCAAAAAATTGCCGGTCAAGCTGCGCAGTGACTGGACCTGGTCGGTGTTCATTGCGTTCGACATGACTACATCTCCTCGAGCCTGCAATTTCTAGCGTTTTTATGTTGCGCCCGCTTCGCTTCGCGCATAAATCACCTTCGTTAAAAGAATACTCCCCACCTTCGCCTGCGTCAATCTCGGGTCGGTCGCTCGGCTCTTAGCCCCTGCGATCTTTGAACTTTTCAACTAGCCAGCCGCCCTTTTGGCGCTTGACCAGCTTCTGCATCAAGATCGCCATGCGCGTGTGGCTGATACGCTGGTCGACGAGCAGACGCTGGTAATGCTCGGCCTTCCAGCGTCGACGCATCGCATCGATGGGCTCGAGCATCCGCTCGATGAATTCGATGACGGGCAGCCAGCGCGAGTCATCGGCGCCGGCTGCACCGGCGTCGCGATCCAGCGAGGCCCACTTGCGCTCGATGACCGCCGCCAGGTGGTTTCGCACCTGGCTGATAATGGCGGCCTGCCGCAAATTGACGTCTAATTCGCCCAGGCGCCGCCATGTGGTCAACGCGTCGAGCAAGGGGAAGTCGTTTCGACCCTCGATCCAGCGCAGCTCGTCGGCGACCGCGCTGGGCGAGGCTCGATCGAGAGCATCGAGATGCTGGACGGTGGCGTTGAACTCGACCCATCGATATACGAAGTCCAGGCCGGTGCCTTTGATATTTTGCGCGCCCATGATGGACACCACGCTCCCCGGCGCGACGACCTGCGAGACCCGCCGCACGATATAGTCGCCGGAGACGTCGGGATCGTCGATGGAGACGACGAGATCCCAGAAACGCTCCTCGTATAACGCCATCAGGTGCTCGTGAAAATCCCCCGCAGCGAGCTTGTCTTTCATAACCCATTCGGCTCTGGCCTCGAGACTGGCTGCGGCCAGCGCGCAGCTGACCACCTCCAACCACGCCGGCTCGATGTCCCGGCTGGGCGCGAAGGCGAGCTTGCGGGGGACGTCGGATGCCTGGCCCGCGGCTTCCTTTTGATACGGTTGCAGCGCGCTGGTGATCTCGGCATCGATGAGCGCGCGAATCGCCTCGATGCAGGATTTCCAGCGCGCGTCGGCGGCCAGTTTGTCGCGGAAAGACTCCAGGGATTCGAAGCTCTCGAGGTTCTCCTCGAAGATATCGACCAGGAGTGCTCGGCACCGCTCGGCCTCGCTATCGGGCAGTGTGAGCCCACAGGAGTCGACCATCAGCCGCAACGACTCGACCAGCGCCTCGGGTTCGAAGGCGACCAGACGAAGCTTCTTGAAGATCGAATCCAGCCGCCCACGAACCGTCTGCGGGTCGGCCTCGGTGCCGTCGTCGGGGAAAACGCTAACCCCGTCGAGATGATTGGCGAGGCTCTCGGCGAGGTAGTTTCGAAGCCCGCTCAAGTTGGTGCCGATGAGCACGTGTCGATCGGCCGTGATATCGCGCACGATGATGTCGGCGAAGACCTTCGAGCGAGAGATCCGGTCGTAGCGGTTGTTGATCACCGTGATCACTCGCCGATTCAGCTCCACGCTCGGATCGACCTTATCCAAGCCCATGCGCGTCCAGTTATTCATGAACCCGGCGCGCTCGTTGGCCGAGTTTCCGGCGATAAAGCTCAGCTTGCGGCCCAAAAGCTCGACCTCGGGGTATTTTTTGAGCACCCCGAGATCGGGCACGACGTGGTCGGCCATCTGAAAGATCGCGTACTCGGCCTCGAGCCCGAGGTGCTCGGCCATGGCGGCCACCAGCGCGATATTGCGGGGATGCTCGTTGTAGGGGAATCGATCCAGCACGTCGTCGGGCAGCAGATATTCGTCTCTCTCGCCGACGACCTGCAGGTCGGTCTTCTTCTTGCGCGCCTCGTCTTCCAAGATCGGCAGCATCTCGCGTTCGGTGGTCAGGGCTTGGCCGCCGTCGGGCAAAAAGCCGGCGATGGTGCGAGCGACGTCGACCCCCGCCGGGCCCTGAATATCTTCGTGATCGGGATAGGCATTGGTCAGGGTGACGAGGTCGTCGCGCATCCACTGCGACTGCAGCAGGTCGACATAGCGTGGGCTGAGCGCCATGCACTCCCACAAAAAGACATCGCAATTGAGCCGGGTGCCCAGGCCGAGCATGTCTCGCTGCTCCCAGATGGTCGCCTTGTCGTAGGGGCGGTAGATGAAGATCTCGCGCGCCTCGTCGCCGCGCGGGGCGTGAATGAACATCGCCTCGCAGCCGGTCGTCTTGACGAAGACATCGTAGCCGAGCCCGTGAAATAAGCCCGCCTTGAGCCGCTCGGTGCCCGATTTTCCGCGGGTGCCCCACCCGCCGATGCACAGCGGAATCGAAGCCCGCCACCGATCGATTCGCCAGCGCGCCACGGTCAGCCGGCCCAAAAAGAGCGCGGCCACCAAAAACAGCGCGATCGCCAGGTCGGCGATGCGTGCGCTCTCCCGCGAGAGCATGCGCACCACGGTGCGCTCGACCCAACCGCCCATGGTCTCGAGCGCCCCCCAGGTCGCCGCGAACACGGCCACCAGGACCGTCATATGCTCCTCGACGACCTCACTCGCTTGCTCTGTCTCGGCCGAGTCCCCACCGGCTCGACCATCTGGAGCCGAACTCTCTTCAGCCGGGCTCTCTTCAGCCAAACTAGCCCGCTGCGGCGCCGCCTCCAGCATCGGCCCCGCCGAACTCTGCGCGAAGAGCGCGCGCGTCTGCGGTGGGACCGGGTCGTCGTCGAGGTGGCGCTCGAAGCCGATCTCGGTGTGATAGACTTCTTCAATGCTCGCCAGGTACCTGGAACGCTGGCGTTCATCGTCCCCCTCGATGCTCGCCGATCGTTGGCGATCGAGGCGGTCGTAGCGCCACGAGATCGCCCATAGATTCCACAACCGGCGGAGCGGGTTTTTGGGTGCCTCGAGCGTGACCACGCCGACGGTGGTCACCAGCGTGATCGGCCGGCGTGAGGTCTGGGCGTCGAGGACGTCATCGACCAACGGAAGATAAGGCCCCCACCCGCCCTCTGCTGAGATCTGGCGGCGCTCGCCGGGCACCGCCGTGGGCGTCAACTCGCCGAGCTGCTCGGGGTGGGCGCGCAGCCAGCCCGGGTAGACGCGCCCGTGGGTGTGAAAATAGCCCTGGCGCTTATTCGGCGCCGGGTTTCGCAGCTCGTGCAGCACGCGCCACATGCGCATGCGGGTCTTCTCGCCGCGGCGCACCCGCCAGGAGCCAAAGCGACGGTATGCGTAGAGGCCGAAGCCCTCCCCGGCGGCGCGGGCCATCGCCCGCATGATCATCTCCCGGGTCCACTCGTCGGCCGAGACCTTGACGCTCTGGCCGTCATGAAGCCGCGCCAGCAGGCCGACCAGGTCCTCGACGTCGCCACCGGCGGCTCGGCCGGTGCGCTCGGCGAGGTGTAGGCGAAGCCGAGCGACCCGATTGGCCACGGCCGTATCCGGCTCGGCCTCGAGACGACGCCCCAACGCCGAGCGGATCATCTCCGCGGCCTGGCGGGCACCCTCCGGGTCGGTCTCGGCCAACCGGTCGAGCAAAGCTTCGAGTTCCTCGTGCAGGCACCCGATGATCCAGGCCTCGGGCTCGCGCTGGAGACCGCGCATCAGCAGGTCTGCGGCGGCCGAGGCGACCTCGCCGCCCCATTCGATCTGACGCGCAACCGCCAATAATGCCGTCCCTCGGACCTTGGCGCGCGGCTCGGTGCGCACCATCGCGAGCCGCTCGAGGTGCTCGACGGCGCGTGTCGAAGCCAAGCCCCCGAGCGTCTCGGCGATGGCCATGGCGACCGACTGGCTGGCGTCATCTCCGCCGGCCAAGACCTCGAGGGCGCGGTCCGGGGCGTACTCCCCCAGCAGGCGCGCGCAATGAGCGCGCACATGCCAATCATCGGGCCCCCCGGAGTCTCGAATGAACCGGTTCTCTACAATCTCGACGCCCGACTGTTGGTCGTGGACGAGAATGCGAAGCGCGGCGATCTGCACCCACGAGGCTGCCTCACCACCGCTGGTGAGCAAGACCAGTCGGCGCACCCAATCCGCACGCACGAGGCTCGGGCTGTGGCGAAGCAGCAGCGACATCATCGGGTACAACGCCAACAGCGCCTGCAGCAAGAGATCGGGCGCGTCGTCGTTTTGAAAATACGCCCCCAGACGCCCGGCCGACTCGACCGAGCGCAGGCACTGCACTGCGGCCAGCGTCGCGTCTTCTCGGTGGTCGAGCCGGGCGAGCATATCGGCGGCCAGACGGGGCATCGCGTAT
>CAYLTX010000194.1:0-11574 GCA_964386725.1 uncultured Bradymonadales bacterium
GGAGACGTGCGCAGGCGATGCAGCGCATCGTCGAGCAAACGTCGACGCAGTCATCAGGGGGCTGGTCGGCTCAGGTGCGTATGTATTTCCAGATCCCAGCACTAAGTGACCAGGGGGATATTCTTGTCGCGACACCGATGTTGGGCTATCACGGGGGCATCATGTGAAGCGAAACCGAAGAGGTAGTACCCATGGCCCCCAAGATCTTCGTGGCATTAGCCGGCAATATCGGCGCAGGAAAGTCCACCGCGGCGCGCATTCTGGCGCGTCACTACGACTTTGAACTCTTCCACGAGCCGGTGCTCGAGAACCGTTTCTTAAAGTCTTACTATAAGAATATGACCCGCTGGAGCTTTACGCTGCAGATGGAGTTTTTGCTCAGGCGTATCGAGCACCACATGCTCATCGAGCGTCATCAGGGCTCGTGCATCCAGGATCGCACGCTCATCGAAGATCCCGAGATCTTCGCCAAATACCTGCACGGCCTCGGCCACATGACCGACGAAGAGCTCGACCTTTACTTCGACTATTTCCAGCGTTTCAACGCGCAGGTCTCACAGCCTGACAAGGTCATCTTGCTGCACACCCCCGACGTCAATGTGTTGTTGCGTAGGATCGCCCAGAGAGGGCGTGAGGAAGAGAGCGGGATCACCGCCGAATTCTTGAGGGGACTAAACGGCTACTACGATTCATTCGCCACGGTCGCGAACAATAAATACACCCACGACGTTCTCACCATCGACGTGACCGACCGAGATATCCGCCAGGGAGAGGGCCGCCGACGATTCCTGGAAGAGGTCCACGCCTTCTTGACCGAAGACCTGCCCGCCTCGAACGAGCTGCCCTTCCATGCCGAGCCTGAAGAAGCGTGAGCTGAGCGATTCAGCTCATCAGGAAGCGAAGCGCGAAGAAGGCGATGATAAACAGCACGCCCAGGCCAATGAGCGTGAGCATAAACTTCTTGCTCTGCTCGGACTCTTGCTTCTGCTTCTTGTTTTTAGCTTTGCGTCGTTTCTTGGCCATGATTCCTGTCGAAGCAAGGGTTCAAACAGCGGAACTGCGGTCGCGACCAACCTAACGAATTTGGGGACGCTTCTACAAGAGAGATTTAGCTTAGTCGGAACGCCCAGACGGGCCACGCGGAATATTCCCGTTCGGTAAAACACCATTGCGGATCACGCTTATATGCCGCCATTTGTCCCGTACGGTAAAGAGGAATGCGCCGTGCCACCAAGTCACCTCCGATCAAATAGCTCGCCGGCGTCATCGGCGAGCTCCTCGCAGGGCCCGTCGACCTGCACGTCGACGTTCGAGCGCCCCACGACCTCGCGGGCTCCCAGGTCGATGGTGGTCGCATCAGGCCCGGCCAAGTCGCGAATATGCTCGCCTGACAGCACAAAAACGAGCCGGCCGATCCCCGCCCAAATATGCGCCGCCGAGCACATCGCACAATGCTCCCCGCTGGTATACATCGTCGCGGCGGCGCGCTCGTCTTCGGAGAGGTTGCGCGACGCCCAACTCGCCAGGGTGAGCTCGGGATGAGCGGTGACGTCGGCCGTGGTAACGACCTCGTTGGTGCGCTCGGCCAGCACCGTGCCGTCTGCACCGACCAGCAGCGATCCAAAGGGGGCGTCTCCGCGCTCGACCGCCTCCGACGCCAAATCGATGCATCGGCGCAGGTGCTTTTTGTCATCTGCCGTGATTGTCATTGGGTGTTCCTCGGTTCGAGAACTCCAGTGGTAGAGTCGACGGTGGGTGCGGCAGCGGTAGACTTCCGGTGTAACTCGGCTCCTTGTTGCTTTCGCTCAGGGCCTCAGTCCGGCTTGCCGTGACTGCCTTCCCACCGCCTCTCGTCAAACCGGGCGTGCGGATTTCCCGCTACCGGCTTTCGGTCGAGGTTCACACGTTCGCTGTCAGATCATTTGGACGTGGAGCGTTCTCATACGAGTCACGCCCATCTGTCCAAACACCTTGTCGTCGCTCCAACGTCGGCCCCGGCTCGTCGTGGTTTTATGACGCTTTGCCAGTACAGCGGCCGCGCGGTCGGCGACGTAGTTGCCGTGCTCGTCTTAGACGGCTGGGCCGCAAGGTAGCGGTCTCCGCTTTTGCGGTAGTACTCCCAGCCGAATTCGTAGCCCAGAAACTCGAAGTTTTCCTGGTCCACGTCGACGATTCGGGTCTTTTGCTCATTGAGTGTCAGACCGAGTGCGTCCACGGCCTTCCTGGTGATCTGGAGCGCCTGTCTGGCGCGCCCTCGGCTCAGGATGACAAAGTTATCGGCATAGTTGACCACTCGGGCCCCCAGCTTCTCGTTGAGTCCTTGGAGTCTCCAGAATTTCAGGAAACGATTCATATAGATGTTGGCCAACAGCGGGCTGATGACGCCGCCTTGCGGCGTGCCTTTGTCCTGCGTCGGCTCATATCGTCGGGCTCCATCATCATCCTCATCGACCACGGGCGCTTTGAGCCACATTTTGATGAGTCTGAGCACGGAGCCGTCCGAGATTCGTCGTGACACTGATTTCATGAGCTGGTCGTGAGGGATCGTGTCGAAATACGACGACAGATCCGCATCGACGACATCTCTTCGTCCCTCCTGCAACGCCTCATGGACTTGCCTTACGGCGTCCTTGGCACTGCGCTCGGGCCGGTATCCATAAGCATTGTCTTCGAGATCTGCCTCGAAGATCGGCTCGATGACCAGCTTGGTGGCCATCTGGGCCACCCGGTCTTTGACGGTTGGGATTCCCAGCGGCCGTTCCCCTCCATTCGGCTTGGGGATCCGCACGCGCCGGACCGGGCTGGCCTGGTAGGTCTGCTCTTCGAGCTCCGACTGGAGCTCTTCGAGCCACGTTTTCCATCCCTGTCGATCGATCCGGCCGTCCGTATAGCTTCCGAAGTGAACTGACGATTCTTCGGGTGAAACTTTCATTCACTCACATCATGCTCCTTTCTTCATGGCACACTCAGGGAACCTGTTTCCCTAACTTTGCGGCCTCATCCATCGAAGAAATCGTCGTCCAGTGCAGGAAAAACATCATGGGATTCCAGGTTCGGGTCCTGGTTGCGTATGAGTCGCTCGCGCTCGCGCTCGGACATCTTGTCGGAACGCGGTGGCCCCCAGAAGCGATCGTATATGAATCGAAAAGCGAAATATCCGCCAACGAGAATCACACCGACGACAATCCAACCCAATATCTTCATGGTCTCGAAATCCATGAGATTGAAGGTAGCAGACTCGTCGCGAATGTAAAAACGAGTGATCGCAGCGCAAACCCGCATGAAACGGGCTCCGTCGGGGAACGTAGTCCGTAGAGTCGACGGTCGGTGCGGTGCGACGTGGGGGTGCCAACCACCCTACGGAGCGCCGAATTCAAGGACGAAGAGCGGAATAAACTGGAGCAAATCGCCCGTCGGATTGGGGCGCGCCGAGATGTCGGTTCAACTGCTGAGCCTAACCGGTCGGGGCAAGGTTGCACAAAAGTACGTCCCGATCGCATCCCGTAAGGGCACTACATTCCCCGGCGGCCCCCACGTCATGCGGCTTTGCGGTGTCACGACACCGCCCGAGTTCATGTCAATCTGAGTCGAATTTGGTCTCGATATCTTGCCGTTCGTGAAGGATACGAGCGATTTCGACAGTCGAGTCCGTGTAGCGGTAAAAGAGCACGTACGGCTTGACCGAGAAGCTGCGAAGTCCGTCCAAGATTTCGTCTCTGACGGTGCCTAGTTCGCCGGGGGTCTGAGCGAGCAGTTGGCACTTATCCCGGAGGTGAGTGATGACCTGCGCGGCGAGGTCGGCACCCGCACCATCCTCGACATATCGAGCAATGCCTCGAAGATCTTCTCGGGCGCTGGGTGCGAGGACGAAACGTCTCAACGTTGTTCCCCGCTCTTGTCGAGGCGGGCGAGGATTCCCTCAAACACTTGCTCGCCGTCGAGCCCCTCGCCGTGGTCGAGTTCCAGGACGCCCTGCTCGACCGCTTTTCGCAGGACCTGGAGCTTCGCCTCTCGCTCTCGCGTCTGGTCTTCCAGCGTCCTAATCGCCGCGCGCACGGCTTCGCTGGCCGACCGATATCGCCCTGCCGCTACTTGGTCGGCGATGAATTGTTCGAGTTCCGGGGTGAGCGAGACGTTCATAGTTGTGCCTGCTGTAGAAAGACGTCAGCACATCAAAAAGTACGAACCCACCTCACCAATGTCAATCTTTGTTATTCAGGACAACCAACCGACGGCCCGTCGAGTGACGACCCTCACCTCGGGCACCAGCCAAGCATGACAGTGAAGATGTCTGGGCTCTATGCCTGCACGCTCCAGACCAGGATGGTCTGGCACCGACGTGAGGGTGCCAACCACCCTACGGAGCGCGAGGACGAGGATGGCCATTCAGACATCCTCGCCCTCGCTTGCAGGCACGCCGGTCTGGTTCTCGTAGTTGCGCTTTGCCATCCCCGTCAGCGCCCGGAAGCCGAGCGGTGAGTAAAATGCCTCGAGTTCGGCGTCGCAGACGATGTCGACCATGTAGAGGTCCCTAAGCTGCTCACAGAGCGTCTCGATGAGGCGCGTGCCGATGCCGCGACCCTGCCACTCCGGCAGTACTTCGAGCAGCGGGATATGGGCGCTCAAGACGCCGTCGGAGATGGCGTTGGCAAATCCGACGACGCGTCCGGCGTCGGTGTCGACTGCCAGGGCAACAGCGTAGGCGTTCTCGAGCATTCGCAGATGTGTCGACGAGTCGGGATGTGTCGGCCAACCGACGAAAAAGCCGCCGAGGTCGTCGGCGGTGATGGAGTCGAGTTCTGTGTAGTATTTGATCATTGTTCTTGCCTGTATATTGCGGATTCAGGCAGGTGGCTCAAAGCGGCCTGAAATTCATCCCCCGGTCTTATCGACGTCAGGCGCCTCATCAAACTCCTCGACGAAATCGTCGGGAATCGATGTATGGCGTCAGCGATCGCCGGGCATCTCAGGGCGAGATGATTTCAACTGGGGGAAAGTATGTCTCGTAGCGAGAGCGGTCTCGGGTCAGCAAGCGATACTCGCGCACGGCGGCGTGGGCGCCGATATAAAAATCGGGCAACGGGCTTCGTCTCGAACCGCTGCGGCGCCGATACGATAGGAAGGCTTTCCCTGCGAGGAACGCGGCTTCCCAGGGAAGTTGCTCGCGGTGAAAGAAATCCTCGGACAACGCCTCTTCGAGCTCTTCGATGCGCTCGAAGCCGACGGATACCTCCGAATAGATGAGCGGATTGATGACCAGTACGGCCTGGTCGGCGTGTATTTCGAGCTGCTCAGCAGACCAATCGCCCCAAGTCGGGTCCTCGGTGACCACGTCGAGGATGACGTTGCTGTCGACGAGCACCGGAGTCACTCATCACCCCGGGTCAACTTCATGATTTCGTCGGTGCTCATCTCCACACTCGCCTTGCCACGCAGCCTTCGCACAAGGCGCTCGCCGCGTCCATCGGTCTGCTCACCGGCCTTGCGCAGGCGCACCGAATCGCCCTCGACCTCGAATACGACCTCGGTATGCGGAAGCAATCCCAACTGCTCGCGAACTTCGACCGGAATGGTCACTTGCCCTTTTGACGTGATGCGCATGGTGGCCTCCCAAGAGAATTCTTACTTCCAAAAGTAATACCTGTCAGCGGGTCGGTCAATTCCCGCGCTGCGGACGAGTGATATCACTGGGTGGGCCGGATCACCTCCGGTCCTTCCAGTCTGCAGGATCGCGTCGCCCGTGATATACAGCGAGCACGACAATCTGAGCGGGCTCGACGACGTAAAGAATGCTGTGCGGGAAGCGTTCGAGGAGATGGCGCCGAACGCCGCGGTGAACCACCGCAGAAGCATGAGGAAATTGAGAGATAGTTTCGAGAGCCTCGTCGACTCGATCCAGAAACTCTTTGCCTAACCCAGGCGCTCGAGTCATGTACCAATCGCTCGCGTCAAGAAGGTCCTTCTCGGCTTCCGGGCGGAAGTCGATCCGGTAGCTCACTCCTCACCTCGAAGACGCTTTCGGACGTCGTCCCAAGGGACCGCCTCTTCTGGGTTCTTGCGGTGCGCCTCCAGCCGCCGGTCGAGTTCGTCACGCTGCTCGTCGGTGAGTTCGTCGGAGTCGGCCTCTTCGGCGATGTGCTCCCACAGACGTTGCACGTACTCGATTTTTTCGGGCGTACTCAGATTGTCGAATTCTGGTGGGACTTTGGGAACTGGCATTGCGCTCTCCTCATCTAACGGCCTTCGCTCTCTTTATTGGAGAATTGTAGTGCCGAGTTGTCGGCGAGTCCAGCGTTGGCAGCTTGGTGCCGCTAACTCTACAAAGCACGGGCCACCGACACGTCCCGATGAAGAGATTAGGTTTGTATACCAAGCAACGGCTGCCGAGTCGAATTCGGTGGCTTCCATGTGTTGCCCCTTACCCCGCGCCGCAGATAGCACGGCGCGCACTTCCCACCGTGGGAAAGACAGCATCAAACCCTGCCTCATGAAGTGCGCGTGCAGTCCAGGGTTCCGTGACCACGGCCAATCTTGTCTCGAACTTGCCCATCATGCGCAGCAAAAGCGTTGGTTCAGCAGGAAAGAGCCTCGGCGCGGTCAAGTCGACGATCAACTCGTCCTCGTCAACACCGTCGAAGAATTCGACGAGCTCGTCGCGATGGTGCCGTGGCCGACCCATGACCTCAACGATGCGCGGCTCGCGTCCTCGATCCCGAACCACGGGGAGATCATCGGTCAAATACCTTTGCAACGACTCGAGCCGCACGACACCAAGAGGCATGTCGACTCCCTCTAAGGCAATTTCGACGACCGAGCGAAGGAATGGCTTCACCTCGAAACCGGTGTGGTCCTCGGACACCGGCACACCGTCCCACAATCGCGTCGGGCCATCGAGATGATGGGTATCGATCCTAACCCGCATACCATCGATCGTCACGCCTCCTCCGGGTTCATCCACTGGTGCCGCAGGAAGCAAATCCAGCACCGGCTTCACCCGACTCGCCTTCAGATTATGCTGGGCGGTGACGAGGTACGGCTTTGTGACCTGGATATGAGGATCTCGCTCCGAAATCAGTTCGCGCAACGTCTTGTCGGGTTCAGCGCCGAATGCGCTGACGTAGTGCCACAAAGAGCTGCTAAGCGTCCGAAAATCAAGCCGTGGTGGCAAGAGTGAAATGGCACACTCCACATGAAACGACGGCCGAAAGACAACCTGAACTCCACCCCGCTCCAGTGCCGGTAGCTCGAGTTCTTCGGTGAGTTGTTTGTCGTATTCATCCAGCATACTCATCTGCGTATCTCGCTACGGTGATGGTTCCTTCGATACGATGCGGCATCACGCCTTTGCGATCTCCGACGGCTCGTACAACCGCTCCCAGTCATCCCGCAGGATGGCATAGCGGTACTCGTCCTCAAATCCGCCATCCTCGCCCACCGCATAACCTCGAAGCGTGCCCTCAAACTGAAACCCCGGCGTCTTCTCGATGGACCGCTTCGAGGCGAGGTTCGAGGCATTGCAGCCGGTTTCGATGCGGTGCAGACCGAGGAGCTCGAAGCCCAGGTAGAACAGATGTGGCTTACTGCCTGGCGCGACGCCCCGGCCACGCATCTGGGGCAGTGTGAAGGCCCCGGTGTAGCCGCGTCGGGCGGGCCAACTGCCGATCCCCAGCAGGCTACATCCGGCGACCGCGCCGTCGAGCGTGGCGTAGAAGCCCCACTTGGTGCGCCGGCCTTCGGCGTCGTAACGGGGCACGTAGTGGGCGCGAACGGCGTCGATGAACTCCTCACCGTCCGGGCGCTCGCGAAGACGCTCCTCGAGTTCGCCCACACTCTGCTCGGTGATGAGGTGCAGCATGATGGTTCCGTGCGTCAGGCTCATCGGCGCGATGGACGCTGAAAAGTGCTCCTCGTCCTCCCGGTCGATCGACGATGCGACCTCACGATCCACAAAGTAGCTCGCCTCGAAGCGTCGACGCATCTCGGCGACCGAAACCGGATACCACGGCATCAACACGTCGGCCCGATCGACCTCCATCCAGGCGACATCCTGAATCTCGGCGTCGTCCGACCCGCCGACTGGCTCGGGCGCCAACAGTCGGCACGCGAAGACGAAGAACGTGTCGTCCCGCGCCCCCAGACGCTCGCTTACGGAGACGAGCTTGTAAGGCTCGACCTCGTACCCCGTCTCCTCGAACACCTCGCGACGCGCCGTCTGGACGAGCGACTCGCCGGGGTTTTGACCGCCGCCGGGAAGACTCCAACCGCGCCCGCCGTCGTTTCGCACCATGAGGACGCGCTCTTTGCGATCGTCGAAGACCAGTCCGTAGACGATGTGCATGTTAGAAACTCTCCTATGGCTCATCTCGCACGGCCGAATAGACATACGCATCCCACGGCTCCTCGCTGAGTTGGGGTCGCACCACATAGCGTCGGAGGCGACCTTCGCGTTCCATGCCTGCCTTCTCCATCACCCGCACCGAGGCGGTGTTCTCGACGTCGGTGGACGCCCAGACGCGCCAGATGCGAGGCTTCGCCAGCGCCACGTCGACGACGTGGGCGAGCGCCTCGGTGGCGAAGCCCTCGCCCTGGCACCCGGGCGAGATGACATAACCCACGGACACCGAGTGTGCGTCTACGTTGAGTTCGAGCATTCCCACCGGCGCCTTGGCGGGATCTTGAGCGCGGGTCAGCACCCACGGGAACCGGCTCACGCGGGCCGACTCTGCGGCCTCGCAGCCTTTCAAGAATGCCTTTGTCTCCTCGATGCTCTCGTGGGTCGGCCACAGCAAAAAGCGTGTCACGTCCGCCCGGGCGTTGGGACCGTACATGTTGAAGATGGCGCTGGCGATGCTCGCATCGAACGCAGGATCTCCCACGGTCGACAAGAAACCGAAGTCGAGCACCGCCACAGGATCGAGGGTATCATCGACCATAACGTTGGCGGGGCACAGGTCGCCGTGAATCACACTCATCTCGATGTCGTCGCGGGTTTGCAAAAAAGCAAGCGTCGCCTCGAGCACCTCATCGAGGTAGGGCACCACGGGCTCGAGTTGATCGCCGAAGCGTGCGAGTCGTCGATGCAGGAGTTGGCCGATGGCGTCGCTCCAGCACGCTGCACCATTCCAGGCCAATTGCGTCTCGTCGAGCACGAAGACGTCGCGAAACTCGTCGGCCTCACCAATGTCCCGAAGGAACTGGAGCACCTCGGCGGTCGCGTCGACGGCCCGCAGATCCGCACTCTTGGCTGTCTGTGTCAGGTGTCTTTCGAGTGGAACGCCAGCTAGAAACATCTCCTTGGAGACGGCGACGCCGTCAACGATGTCGACATCGAGGATTCGGGGCGTGCGAAGCCGTCCGTTCGTGGACGCGAGCCGCTCGTAAAATGCCTCAAGGCGCCGAAGGCTGTCGATGCTCCGGCGCGACCACACCTTCGCTACCAGCTCGCCGGGAACGAGCGAGTAGACGGCCCCTTCCATGCCCGTGGCGATCCCGGTCGCATCGGGGTATCCACATGCTCGAAAGTGGTCGAGCCACCGTTGGTCTAAAGTCGGTCTCACCGGATCCCTCCGCACACGCTCGCCTTAAGGTCTAAAGCACTCCTATTTCGGAAACCGGATAAATTGGCAAAGTCAGGCCAGATGGATGTCGGTTTGGCCGATTGACAGGTAGCAGCGCTACATGGATTGAGGACAAACCGACAGACGCTGGTCTGACGAAGCCAAGACTCCGGGTTTCGGAGTAGGAGTGGTTTAGTCCCGCACCACAAGGTGCTCGGTTTCGCCAGGCAGATCAAAGAGCCTGCCGGCGAGGAATCTCGGCTTTATATCGACCTCGCCGATCTCGTGCCTCCTAAACCACCGGAATACAGCCCCGGGTTCGACGACCGGCGTCCACGCCTCACGCCTTTTGGCGATGGGCGAGTCGTCGGAAAGCTCGACCTCGAAGTACATGCCGAGCTCATGCCCATTCCAGTCGTCGTAGGTAAAGAAGTTCTCGACGACGAACACCAGCCGTCCTGCCGATACCGATACGTCCAGCTCCTCGCGCATCTCGCGCACGACCGCCTTCCGTGCCGTCTCGCCGGGTTCGCAGCGACCGCCTGGAAGCGCCCAAAAGTCGTCTTGGTGGGCGCGGTGCAGCAGGATTCGGCCCTCGCTGCGGCAAATGGCGGCGCAGCGGTAATTGAAACGCACATCGTCGATGTCAAAGGAGATCATGTCACGCCCTACGGTCGGTATGCGATCGGGGAGGATATTGGCAGTTGGTGCTCGTGGACAACGCCCAGTACAGTATCGACAAGTCACGGCACAAAGCTTGCTATTTGATATGGGCGACCCAAGGCCACCACTTGTTACGGCGCATACAACACACTGCCGCACCCCAAAAGTCTCAGGATTTATGATGATGGCTCAGAAATCTGTCGGAATCGCTCGCCTGACCACCTTATTCGCCGTGGTCGCACTTTTTGGTGCCGGAACTGCAGGATGTTCAGACGACACTTCGGGGGAAGATAACGACGACGGCGGCTGGATCGACCATTCGGGAGACGCAGCCGACGCCGGGCCGGACGCTGAGGGGGACGACGCCTCCGACGGTGACACTGGTCACGTTGATACGGGTCACCTCGATACGGGTCACGTTGATATTGGCCACGATGCTGACACTGGCCCAGATGCGGATACCAGCGATGCCGGGACCGACGGCCAGATCACAACCCGCGGCTGGCATCGATCGTCCTTCGAATCGTCGATGTTCGTCGCTGACGAGTCCCTGCTCAGCGGTGATTGGGAGCAGGGATGCGCGCTGCCGCTGTGGCAAAACGCCGAGGATGCCGGAGTCGAGCGCTGGTGGGTCAACGGCATCCCGATGAGCGCACCGCTCGAGACCTATCCACCCACGGCGACCTCTGGCCAGGGCACCCTCGTCGGCCTATTCGAGGCGACTGGCCAGCTCAGCGAGCTCGGCCAGCACGGGCATCTTGGCGCCTACGACCGCTCCTTCGACGTCAGCGAGAGCGAACTCGATGTCTGTGGAACTTTCGAGGCGCTCGGCCACTGTGTGGTGCCGCCGGCTGGGCAGTGGTGTACGCAGCAGGACGTCGAAACTTTCGAGCTCATCGACACGCATCTGACCCGCCGCATTCCGGGCGTCCAGCCAGACGAGCCGACCCAATATTACGAGCTCGCCATCAGCTCTGATAAATCGGGTGAGTGGAGCGAGTTGCGCCTGAGCCTCTCCGTGCCTGGCCATGATCAATCTGCCGAAAACGGAGAATTTCCCGTCTACACCGTCGACGAACTCTACGGCGCGTCCATGGTCGAACACGCCGAAGCCGCCACGACCAGCGACACCCGGTACGAGAACCTCACCGGGTGGGTCGCGCTCGATACGGTCTCGCTTCGAGAGTCGATCTACGTGAGTATTTCGGGCGTCGACGAAGATGGCAACGAAGCGGCCGTCTGGGGGCATTTCGCCGTCGATGAGACGATCGCGGCTCCGTGAGCCGGACCTCATGGCAAGAGCACTCGCCCAGCGGGTTAGGCCCCGTCGTTGTTGTAGAGCCTGCGCAGGATA
>CAYLTX010000195.1:0-11566 GCA_964386725.1 uncultured Bradymonadales bacterium
CGCTGATTCCGCTGATTCCGCTGATTCCGCTGTTACCTGGACCCCCGGACCCCTGGACCCCCGAACCCCTGCTGTTTATCCGTTCAGTGTTCGGTAGATCGTCTCCCACTCATTTGGGGGCAGATGCGCCCAGATGTCAACGTCGGATGCGGCGATTTCGGTGGACTCTTCGGGTGTCGAGCCGTGTCCCGGTGAGCAGATCCAGATGGAGTCGGCTTTGCGGCCGGAGGGCGGAATCACGCCCAGGCAGGGCGTATCGCCCATCCGGCGCAGCTCCAGGCGGTGCTCGCCGCGATCGACGAGCACGCGGCGCAGCTTCTTGCCGTCCTCGCGCAGGATCAGCCGCTTGCCGTCGTGGACGAGCTTGCCGGGGGTCTTCGTCTGGCGCTTTCGCCGCGAGCGCAAGCGCCGAATCCGGCTGATCAGCGCGCGCTTGCTGACCTCGGACATGGGCAGGACAATCGCCGAGGCCATGATCGCCGCGCCGATGAAGATAAGCGGTAGAGTGCCGCCAAAGACCAGCACGGCCAAGCCCAGCACCATGATGACGATGCGGATCTGCTTGGCGGTCGAGCGGCCCTTTTTGGTGTCGCGATGCGACGGCAAAAAGCCGGCCAGGCCCTCGATGGGCTTGAACAGGCCACCCCAGGCGGGCTGGTAGGTCTCGGTGCCCAGCAGGGTGGCGTCGAGCTCAATGGGTTCTTTAGGCTGGTCGGTCATGGTGACCTAATGCCCCTGTTCGATGCTTACATCGCCGTGAATCTTCTCGACTTTCATCAGGATCGCCATGATCCAGGCGATCGGGCCGGCGGCGAAGCTGAGCAGCGCGCCGAGCTTGAGCATGTCGCTGACTTCGGGGTTTTCGACCAGATAGGTCCAACCCTGTGCGTCGGCCAACCCGAGCGCGACGGTGGACACGAACAGCGCCACCGTAAAGCCGATACCGGCCACAGCGCCGAGCACCAACGTTTGAGGTAGCGTCATCGGCTTGGGCAGACTCAGGCCCATCTTGCTGCCCATCCAGGAGAAGCCGGCGATGCCGAAGGTCTTGCCCAACAGCAGCGCGCCGAAGATCACCCAGGTGGCCCCGCCGGCGAACGACTCGCCGCTGAGGACGACGCCGGCGTTGGCCAGACCGAAGGTCAGCAGGCCGACGTCGACGATCGGAGCGAAGAAGTGCTCGAATCGGTTCATCGTGTCGTCGTGGTGGTCGCTGTCGGTGGCCGCCTCGAAGAGGCCGGCGTCGCGCTCGGCGTGGGGCATGAACGGCACGATCGGCACCAACGCCAACGCAGCGTGGACGCCGGTATTGTGCAGGCCGAACCAAGACAGCGTGCCGCCGATGATCACGTACGGCCAGAAGTTTCTGACGCCCATGCGGCGCATCACTTCACACAGCACGACGCCGAGCACCAATAGGCCGAGCCATTCGACGTGAACTTCGGGTGTATAATACACCGCGATGATCATCATGCCGATGAGGTCGTCGAGGACGGCGAGCACCAAAAGGAAGGTCACCGCCGGGTGAGCGCGGCCGAAGATCAGGCCGGCGAATAGCCAGCAATAGGCGATATCGGTGGCGGTGGGGACGGCCCAGGCGGCGCTGGCGACGTCGGGGTGCAGCCCCATCGCAGCGTGCAGCGCGAAGAATACGGCGATCGGACCGAGCACGCCTCCGGCGGTGGCGATGGCGGGCATGGCCGCCTTTTTGAAGCTCGACAGCGCGCCGCCGGGCAAGAAGCTCTCCGAGACCTCTTTTCCGGCGATGCCGAAGAAGAGGACCATAAAGATGTCATTGACGAAGAAGTGAAAGCTGAACGTCCCCGGGGCGCTCTCCGGGTGTTGAGCTCGATATTCTGCGATGGCTTCGGGAGTGGCCGGATCATGGACCAATATATGGGCTAGAAATTCGTAGATCTGGCCGACCATGCCGCTGAAGCCGCCTTCGTTGAGCATCGCGGCCAACGCTTCGGGAGCGATGAGACGGTCGTTCATGATCGCTTTATACGTCTCCGGGTCCATATTGGCCCAGACCAGGGCGGCGACCGTGCCCAAAAGCAGGAATGCGGAGAATTCGCGCAGGCGTTGGAAACTACTTTTGAGGATATCCATCTGAATCATCGCAAAGATTAGGCGAGCGTCAACGGGCAGTCAGGCGGGTCGGTTATTTCCCTCGATCAATCGCGGTCACGCGCCTCGGGCACGGTGGTATACAGGGCGCGAAGCGGGTCGACCTCGTCGCCGTAGATATAGCCGGGGCCCAGTCCGATGGGCTTTTCGCCCAGCGCGTCGGCCAGCGAGTCGGTCGACGAGTCGCGTCCGCCGCGCCAACGGGGCATCTCTTGGGCCTGGGCGTTCTCCCACTGGGCCTGTAGCACCAGCAGGTCTTCGAGATTTTCCGGGAGCCGGTCGGCGAATTTGAAGAGCACGTGGCCGGCGACCTCGGCGTCGTGGGTGGCCCGGTGGGCCTCCTCGAGCGGAATGTCGAGCTTGTCGGCGATGGTGCCCAGATTCTTGCGGCGTAGGTTCTTATAGAATTGGCGCGCGAAGATCAGCGGGTCGAGCGTGGGCGCCTCGGCGGGCCACTCCAGACCACAGCGGGCCAGCTCGGCGGCGACGAATCCTTTGTCGAAGCTCAAGTTGTAGGCGACGATGCCCACGCCTTGGAGCTGACTCAACACCTCGTCGGCGACGTCCTCGAAGTGCGGCTTGCCCTCGAGATCTTCGGGCTCGATGCCCGTCAATTCGACGACCTCTTCGGGGACCTCGCACTTCGGATCGATGAGCTGGCCGTAGCTATCGACCACCTCGCCATTCTCGAATCGAATGATGCCGATCTCGATGATGCGGTCGGTCTCGCTGTCCAGTCCGGTCGTCTCGACGTCGATGACCGCCAGGGGCAGGTCCATCCATTTTTCGGGCCAGTTGGCCATGCAAGGCGCCTCGTGTCGCTAAATATGTATCGATATATTTGGAAAATCGCTTCGCGGACGGATTGTGCCATTTCGGCCGAATGCGCACAAGCGAAGCCGGCGAGCCGTGCGCGAGCTCTCCTGAGCGACGGCGTCCGTGCCGTCGCTCAGGAGAGCTCGCGCAGCAATTGCTCCAAGAACTTCGTCACTCGCACCATGCCGGACCAGTTGATCTTGTCGATGGTGTCGCCGGGCACGTGGTAGTCGCCGTGGCGGCCGGTGGTCAGGTTCAGGGCGCGAAAGCCCAGGTCGACGAAGGCGATATGGTCGGTGAACCGCTCGTCGAGGCGCTCGGTGTCGAGCTTCAAATCGGCGGGGCCCGCCGCGTCGGCGACGATGGCAGCCAGCGGCTCGTTGTCGTGGGCCACGTGCATCGTGTCCTCGCGCAGCCTGCCGACCATGTCGAGGTTGACCACGGTGCCGCCGCCGAAGCGCTCGACGAGCCGGCGCGCCAGCCGCCTCGAGCCGCGCAGCATCAGCTCCTCGCCGACCGGGGTGGCGAAGACCACCGGGCGAGGATCGGACGGTGGGTCGTCGACCAGCGCGCGGGCCGTCTCGAGCAGCACGGCGACGCCCGAGGCGTTGTCGTCCGCGCCCGGATGCAGCGTGTCGGGTCCGGAGCTTCCGGGCTCACCGTCGAGGCTTCCGGCGTGGCCGAAGCCCAGGCCGTCGTAGTGAGCGGTCGCCACCAGCGCCTCGCCGGATGCGTCGGCCGCGCCGGGCAATACTCCCACCACGTTATAAATGGTGCTCGTCTGGCGCTCGATGGAGAGATTGCCGCGCACGTCGAGTTGGAGAGAGCGCGTGGCCGGCTGGTTGGATTGGTCGATTTGGCGTTGGAGCTCGCCCAGGTCGAGGCCGCGTTGTTCGAAGACGCGGGAGGCCGAGCGCGCGCTGAGATGGGCGGCGCTGATGCCCTCGAGGGCCGGCGCAGGCCGCAGCGTCGAGAGGTTGTCGGGGCGTTGGTCGCTGCGCTCGCCGTGGCTTCGCGGGTCGTTGACCAAGATGATCGCGCGGGCGCCGAAGGAGAGGGCGACGGCGGCCTTCGAGCCGCTCGACAGCAGGTAGCTGCTGTTCTGTTGGGCGAGTTCGTGTTCGTGAGCCGCGGGAGCGCCGGTCAGTGCGATGACGACCTTGTCGCGAACGTTGGCCCCGGCGTAGTCGTCGTAGCCCACCGACGGCGCGCTCAGGCCGTAGCCCACGAAGACCGCCTCGGCGGCGAAGTCGCCGCCGTCGCTAAACGCCGCCGGGCTAAATTCGACACCCTCGGCGAGCACCTGCTCGCCCATCTGCAGGGCGACATCGCGCGATAATTCGGCGCGGGTGACCGCCTCGAGCGGCGAGAAATAACCCTCGGTGCCTCCCGGCTCGAGGCCGATCTGCTCCATCTGGCCGGCGACGTAATTTCGCGCTTCTCGCAGGCCCTCGCTGCCGTTGCCTCGGCCCTGCAGTTCCGGCGAAGCCAGGTGATTGACGTGGGCTTCGAGGCGCGCTTGTTTGCTGGATTGGGCCACGCCGGATTGGGCCACGCCGGATTGGGCGATGTCCGACTGGGCGACGGCCGGCGCGCTCGAGAGCAACACAAACGGTGCGACGAGCAGCGCTGCGAGGGCGCCCAATCGTTGCTGGCGTGGAATTGAACGAGACAACGCGATCCTCAAGCCCGGCCCAATCCAGTCGCCGCGCGCACGCGGCTCATGACATCGTCGACCACCGGGCGTACCCGCTCGGCGCCGGCGGCGAGCACCTCTTCGAGGTAGGCTTCATCGTGTCGGATGCTCTCGTATTTTTCGCGATAGGGCTCGAAGTAGGCGTCGAGCTTCTCGAAGAGCGCCTGCTTGGCGTGGCCGTAGCCGTAGCCGCCGGCTTCGTAATTGCCGCGCATCTCCATGAGCTCGTCGGCGTTGGCGAAGAGCTTGTACAGCGCGAAGACGTTGCAGTTATCCGGATCCTTGGGATCCTCGAGCGGTGTGGAGTCGGTCTCGATGGTCATGCACTGCTTGCGCAATTTCTTGGGCGGCAGCAGCGGCTCGATGACGTTGTCATAGGACTTCGACATCTTCTGGCCGTCGGTGCCGGGGACCACGGCGACGTCCTTTCGGACCTTGGCCTCGGGCAGCTTCAAATACGCCCCGCCGAAGGCCTGATTGAACTTCTGGGCGATGTCGCGGGTCATCTCCAGGTGCTGGATCTGGTCCTGGCCGACCGGCACGACGTCGGAGTCGTAGATGAGGATATCCGAGGCCATCAGCACCGGGTAGGTGAAGATGCCGTGGTTGATCTCGTTGGCGATACCCTTGTCCTTGGCCGCCTTGTAGGCGTGGGCACGCTCGAGCAGCCCCATATGGGTCACGCAGCTCAAGATCCAGGTCAGCTCGCAGACCTCGGGGATGTCGGATTGGCGGAAGAACGCCGCTTTGTCCGGATCGAGGCCGAAGGCCAGAAAATATGCGGTCAGCTGGTGGACCGAGTCGCGCATCGCCTCCGGGTCGTTGACCGAGGTCAGCGCGTGGTAATCGGCGGCGAAATAAAAGGACTCGTACTCGTCCTGCAGTTCGATGGCCGGACGAATCATGCCCAGATAATTGCCCAGGTGGGGGAATCCGGTGGGCTTGATGCCTGAGAGGCTGCGTTTTTGTGCCATGGGTTTGTCTGATGTCTAGGGTTGAATCCAACTCCACCGGTCATAGCATGAGGCCGGAGGGATTGTCATGAGATCGCTCTGTGCTCGCAACCGGAGTGCAGATGATTTATGATCTCCGGCACTGACCATGCTCCATTCAGCGGGAAGCTGCCATGCTCCAATCTATCAAGTCATTCTTCGTATTGGCCGCGCTGCGACTGATCACCGGCCAGGTCAATAATAATCCGAATTTCGGGCCGCCCTCACAGCCTCCATCGGGCGGTCAAGGACAGCAGTCGGCCTCGGGCCTGGCCATCGGCGCGCTGATCTGCGGCATCGGCGCGTGGACCTTCATCCCGGGCATCGGCGGCATCCTCGGCGCCATCCTGGGCTGGATCGAAATGAAGAAGATCGAGCGCGGCGAGAGCCCTCAAAAGGGAGAGACCTACGCCAAAGTCGGCTTTTGGTTGAGCATCGCCAGTCTCGTGACGGCCGTGCTCGGCACCTGTGCATCGATCGCCTTCATCGTGTTCATTTACGGCGGGTTTGCTGCATTTATCGCAGCGATGGGCATTGCCGGCGCCTGAGAACAAAAGTTGGCCCAGAGCAAAAAAGCCGACCATGGTGGCCGGCTTTTTTGCGTCGTCTGTATCTTCGAGTCAGACGGTAAAGCTGGTGCCGCAGCCACAGGATCGTTTGGCGTTCGGGTTGCTGAATTTGAACCCGTTATCGACCATGCCGTCCTGCCAGTCGACCTCGGTCCCGTTGAGGTATAGATAGCTCTTCGGGTCGCAGTAGACGTTGACGCCGTGCAACTTGAAAGAGCGATCGTTGTCCTCGGGGCTGTCGACGATGTCGAGCACGTAATTCATGCCCGAGCATCCCCCGGCTTTGACGCCGAGGCGAAGCCCGTAATCGCTATCGGGATTGATGTCATGCTCGCGCATCATCTTGACGGCCTGCTTGGCGGCCTTTTCGGTCAGTGAAATCATGACTCATACCTCCTCATTCATCGCGTTGGCGTATCGCCGAAACCCTCACCGCTGGAGCTTGGGTTCTGTTTTGAAACCCGCTCCGGTCGCCGAAGGCCGCTGATTCGCGTATCTTCGGCGCCGCCAAGCCTCGACGATGCGCAGCATCGCCTGCGTTTGTCGGCATCCGAATCTGCATCGAATCATCTGGCCTCGGCTCAGTCCGGGGTATCAAAACTGAACCCTAGATGCGCCCCGAGGGCGCGTCAAGCCACAGCGAATAATTTGCACTTCTTTGGTGTGCGCTCGGAGCGAACGACAACACTCCCTGATGGGTAGCTGATGGCTCGTCCAAGATGCACTTCTCCAACATGCATTTGTCCAACAAGTGCGCTAGGCTCGGGATTCCACAGAAGGCATGACACCGAGGCATATCATGAAGTTGCGAGTCTGGGGAAAGAGCGACATGGGCAATGTCCGCTCCAATAACGAAGACAATTACTTCGCCGACGCCGACAAGGGTGTGTTTGTGGTCGCTGACGGTGTCGGGGGACGAGACCGCGGCGAGGTTGCCAGTGAGATGGTCGCCGAGGCGACTCGGCAGGCGGCCGATCGCCTCCGCGAGGCGGCTGAAGCGGCCGATTCCCATGAAGATCCCGACCATCGCGAGAGGGTCCTCGACCTGGTGAGCGAGCACCTACAGGAGCTCAACGCCCGCATCTTCGCCACCGAGAACGAGCACGGCAGCGCCACCGGCATGGCCACGACCACCGATATGCTGGTCGTCTCCGACGCCTCCGCCTACGTGGGCCACGTCGGCGACAGCCGGGTCTATTTGCTCAGAGATGACGAGATCTTTCGCATCACCGAAGATCATACCTACGCCGAGCAGCTGCGCCGCGACCACCGAAGCGACGTGCGCCGTCTGGCCGAGCAAAATAAGAAGTTCGAGCACATGCTCACCCGCAGCATGGGCGGCAAGCCCCACGTCGAGATCGACACGCTGTACCTCGACGTCCAACCCGGCGATCGCTTCGTGCTGTGTACCGACGGATTGACCGATTATTTGAGCGGCCAAGAGATCCTCGAACACGCCCGCGCCAAGGGCGGTCAAGAGCTGGTCGACGCGCTGGTCGACGACGCCAAAGACTGCGGCGGCCGCGACAATGTCACCGTCGTGGTGGTCGAAGCCTTCGATGAATCAGTCACCCCACACCAGCGCGGCACGCGCAGCATCGACACCATCCGGCAGGTCGACTTCCTCGAGCAGATCGAGTTATTCAACGACCTGTCCGGCCTGGAGCTCATCAAGGTCCTGCGCATCGTCTACGAGCGCATCTTCGAGGACGGCGAGGTCATCTTGCGCCGCGGCGACGACAGCGATGCGCTGTATCTGATCGTCGAGGGTCAGGTCGCCTTGTCGGTCGACGGCGCCGAGATTACCAGGCTCGATGCCGGCCAGCACTTCGGCGAGCTGGCACTCTTCGACGACGACCCCACCCGATCGGCGACGGCGACCAGCGTCGGTGATGCCGTGCTGCTGGTGATTCCGGCCGATAAATTCCAGCGACTGATCTCCCAGGAGCTCGAGATCGGCAATAAGCTGCTGACCAGCCTGGTGCGCCACGCAGCCGGGCAGATGCGCGCGATGAACGAGCGGCTCGCCTCCAGCCAGCATTCGGATACGATCCGCACCTTCGTGCCTCCCGAAATTTCAGAGTCTTGAGGCCTCAGGACTTCGGCAAATATTCGAGCAATACGGCGGGGTCGAGCACTTCGGCGTCAACCAGCGACAGCACGGCCGCATAGATGAGCTCGTTGGGGGATGCGTCGGCCAGCGCCTTGCGGCTGGTGTCGTCGAGCTCGCAGAGGGCGTCGAGTTTTTCGACAAAACGCGCGTTGAGCTCCGCCCCGGCGCTCATCTCGCGCAGCTTATCCTGGACGATCGCCGGGTTCTGATTGGTGGATTTGGGCGGTCGAACGATGTTGGCGTCTTTTTCGGAGGAGGGGTGAGGCTGGCTCGACTCGTCTGCGTCAGGCGCCTCGTCTTCGTCGTCGGCGACTTGGTCGCGTAGTGCGGCCGGACCCGGGCCGAATTCGGTGTTGGCGGCGGTGTCGTCGTCGGCTTCGGAGTCCTCATCGAAATCGGAGACCTCAGACGGCTCGGAGACTTCGGCCGGCTCGGAGGCTTCGCTGATTTCTCGCTCGGTGTTCTTTTCTTCGTCGGGCTTTTTTTTGCCCGGCTTTTTTTTGCCGGAGTCGGGCTCGACTTCTTCAGCCTCCGACTGGGCCGCCGCCTTCTCGGGGGAGTACACGAAGAGCTGGCCGATCTTGGCGTAGTCGCGGTTTTGTTGGCTCTGTTCGTCGTCCTCGCCGTCGAGCGCCGAGTCGACCTCCCAGCCGTCCAGATCGGGTTCGACACCACCGGTCATCTGGCTTCTGCTGAGCGGCTCGTCGAGTGAATTGAGCCCATCTTCGTCCTCGCCGCTGCGCTCGCCGTCTTCCTCGGATTCGCTGTCGGGATCGACGGCATCGAGCACGCTGGAGATGGCGCGATCTTTCATGTCGCGCGAGATCACCGCGCTGTCCTCGGTGTTGTCGACGTCCTCGGCCTCGTCGAAGAAGCTCGCCCAGCTATCGTCGGTCAGGCCGTCGTCGTCGAGCTCATCGTCGACGATATCTTCGTCGACCTCCAACTCGCCGGAGGCCGCCTGTTCGAGCGCCTCCAAGCTGGCTGCTTCGTCGGCGTCTTCGACGGGGGCGGGGCCATAGGCGCGCTCCAAGCCGCCGCGCAAATCGTAGGGGCCGGCGAAGACCGGCCGGACGTCGATGCCGGTGTGGCTGGCGACCTCGTCCATGGCCAGCACGTCGAGCGGGTCGAGCATCGCCAGGACCAGGCGTTGTCCCTCTTTGGTCTTTTCACGTTTGAGCGGCAGGACGCGGTTCCGAACCGCCAGCGAGCGCGGGATACTCTCGGTGACCTCGGCGTCGGGGGTGCGATCGCCCAACCAGACCGGGGGGACGTTGAGCAGGCGCGCGACGAGCTTGACCAGCAGACGCTCGTCGATCAACTCGTGGGCGATGAGCGCCTCATACAGCGAGGTGCCATCTTCTTTGGCGAAATCGAGACCGCTTCGCAGATCTCGGTTGGAGATTGCGTCGCTCTTCGCCAGCTTTTCAACCAGTTGGGAATCGTCGATCATCGAAGACTCGATGGCGAAAATGAGCCGCCGCACCCATGACAGTTGCGCTCGCGGCGGCCCGCTCGATTGGCGGGAACACTATTCGGCTCCGTCCTCTCCGACCCGGATGATTTTGCTGCCCGGCGGAGGAGAGAGTTGAAACCATTCATCTTCAAGGTTTACGTCGAGTTGAGTCTCACCGACATCCAGCGAAAAGTCAAGATCTCGGGCCGGCCATACGAAGCGCCGATAGGCGGGCAGGGCCATGGTTTGAGTGCGCTCCCAGTCCTCGGTGGTGAAGTGGTAGGTCAACTCGCCGGCGGCGTCGACTTCGGTGACCTCGACGACCGCAAAATCGGTGTGTCGGACCTCCATGGACAGCACGCCGCCGGCAGGGGTGGTGCGGCTGTATTGATAGCGACCGGTCTCGGAATTCCACTCCAGGGTGGGTTGGCCGGTGCCGCGATCGAAGCGGTCCCAGGGCGCGCCGCCGAGCATCACGCGCACGACATCCTCGGCCGACAGGTCGACGGGCAACAGCCGGTTGATATTCTGCGGAGTGGGCTCGCCGGTATAGTATTCGTTCTTCTCGCGATCGTGCATCGCGAAGGTCTCCCCGTCGGTGACCAGCAGGCTCATGATCTCGTCGGTGCCCGGCAGCCGCGTCTGCACGCGCAGCATATCGGGCCGCTTGACCAGGATGAGCTGGCGGACTTTGACGCGTTCACCTCGACCGAAATATTCGAGCACCACCTCGCGAAAACGCGCGGTCTCCATTTGCGAGAGGCGCTCGTCGACGGCTGCACGAAGCTGCTCGGGCTCCTCGAGGGCGTTATCCGGCGGCGGAATCTTCTTCTGGCAGCCAACCGAGGCGACCAACGAAGCGATCAGAAGTGTCAGTAGCGGCAGAATGCGATAAAGTCTCATGGGACTCTCGTCAGGTTTCTGATGGACGCCACGAACCTATGCAACAGCGCCGCATCGCGCAACTTCTAAGCTCCATCGGGCTGGTGGTGCTGCTGGTATATTCAGCGGCGGCGGCTGCCCAGGACAGCTCGCGTTTGTCGGGCGCGGTGCGCATGGGCCTCGAATACGACGACAATCCGCTCAGGCTGCAGGCTGACGACCCGCGCCTGGAGTCCGACGATCCGAGCTTCGATTATCTTCATCTCGACCCGGATATGCTGGCCCGCTACTTCACCTCGCTCGACTCCACCCACCGCACGCCCAACAACGCCAGGCTGCGCCTGGGCGTGCGCCACGGCGGTAAATTCTACCGGCACAGCCGCGAGGCCGACGCGCTCTTGACCGAGGTGCGCGCCGGTTATCGCTACCCGCTGGCCGATGAGGTCGCGCTTTTGGTCGACGCCGAGGTCAAGGACCGCACCGAGCGGCGCTCCCGATTCGACTATACTCGGGGCGGCGCGCGCGCGGGTCTGAGTTTTCGACCGGGCGATTGGCGGCTGTCGGCTCGCGCGGGCTGGCGCTTCTTCGCCTATAAGCCGGCCCCGCGTCTGGGCAGCCAGGGCCCTCAATTCGACGCCTATATGCGCCGCTACTTCGGCGAGTCGTGGGCCACCGAGGCGTCCTATGGGCTGGTGCTCAGGGACTTCGACGACGATCGCTCGGATACCTTCCACTGGGGCCGAGCCGGCATCGTCTACCGCAGCGACTTCTTCGTCGACCTGATGTATGTCGTCTCGGTCAACCGCTCGACCCTCGAGAGCCAAAACCTCACCCGCCAGGGCGTGCGCATGACGCTGACCACCCCGCTATTCGAGCAATTCTACGGCTCGGCACGCGCCGAATTGCAACGCA
>CAYLTX010000196.1:0-11561 GCA_964386725.1 uncultured Bradymonadales bacterium
GCCAGCGCAAACGCCAACGCAGCGATCACCAGCACGCGCAGGCTGAGCAGCAAGAACTGGCGCACCTTGATCGAGCTGGCTTCTTTCTTATTGGACTCCTGGAGCAACTGCATCGCCGGGAACGACTGACGAGTCGCCTTTCGCCGGTTGATCAGATGCACGACGATCGGAATCGCCGCTGCCAGAAGCCCCGCCAGAAAAAGTGGCTCGACAAAACTCACAGCCGCCCCCTCAGGAATGTCAGACAGGTCTGCTCGATGGGCTGGGTGGTCGGGAAGCGGAAGTACTCGACGTCGCTCTGCTCACACTCGCGTTTGACGTAGGCGAGGTGCTCGCGCATGCGCTTCACATAGGCGTCGCGCAGGTCGTCGGCGTCGACGAGGAGTTCGCCCTCGCCCTCCATCCCCTCGAAGAGCATCATGCCCTCGTAGGGCAGCGTGATCTCGGCGGGGTCGACGACATGAAAAGCAGCGACGTCGATGCGCCGGTGGCGCAGCACCTTGAGCAGGTTCATCGCCTCGCCGTCGGCGTCCAAAAAGTCGCTAAACAGCAGCACCACGCTGCGCCGGCCGGCTCGCTCGGCGATGGTCCTGAGCGCCCGGTCCAGCCCGGTCTTGCCCTGCGCCGGCTGGTTGTCGAGCAGGTAAAATAAGTCGTCGAGGTGGTCCTTGCGCGCGCTGGCCGGCAAAAATTGGCGCTGCTTCTGATTGAAGCTCAGCGCCCCGACCGCGTCTCCCTGGCGCAGCAAAAGGTGCGAGAACGCCGCCGAGCAATACGAAGCGTAATCGAGCTTCGAGATCGGCGCCTGCTCGCTCTGGAAGTCCATCGACCCGGAGCTATCCACGACCATATAGGCGCGCAGATTGGTCTCGTCCTCGTATTGCTTGACGTAATATTTGTCGCTCTTGGCGTAGACCTTCCAGTCGATATGGCGGATCTCGTGGCCTGGCGAATACTCGACGTACTCGGCAAACTCCACCGACCCGCCGTGATGCGGCGAGCGGTGCAGTCCAGCGAGGATCCCCTCGACGAGGCTTCGCGCCTTGACCTGAATCGGGCCGAGCTCATCGAGCACGGCCGGGTCGAGGTAGTCTTGTCTGAGTGTGCTCAACTCTCCTCCAAGAGACGCGCGACAACATCATCGGTGGTCAGCCCCTGGGCCTCGGCCTGAAAATTGGTCAGCATGCGGTGGCGCAGAATCGACGGCGCCAGCGCTTTGACGTCCTCGTTGCTCACCGTCAGACGGCCGTCCAGGATGGCGCGCGCCTTGCCGCCGATGACCAGGTATTGGCTGGCGCGCGGCCCGGCGCCCCAACTGACGTATTCTTTGACGAACTCCGGCGCACTCGCATCGTCGGGGCGCGTGCGTCGGACCAGATCGACCGCAAAGCGGACCACCTCGTCGCTGACCGGCACCTGCAAGACGAGCTTTTGCAGCTCCAGAATGCGCTGGGCGTCGAGGACCGTCTCGAGCTCGGCGCGCTGATTGGTGGTCGTCTTTCGGACGATCAGCACCTCGTCGTCGGCGCTGGGATAGTCGACCTTGAGGTGGAACATAAACCGGTCGAGCTGGGCTTCGGGCAACGGATACGTACCCTCCTGCTCGATGGGGTTCTGGGTCGCAAAGACCAAAAACGGCAAGTCCAGCTCGTAGGTCGTGCCGCCGGCGGAGACCTCGTATTCCTGCATCGCCTGCAGCAACGCGGCCTGGGTCTTGGGCGGGGTCCGGTTGATCTCGTCGGCCAACAGCAGATTGCTGAACACCGGGCCCTTCAAGAATTTGAAGAAGCGCTTTCCGGTGGCGTGATCTTCTTCGAGGATATCGGTGCCGGTGATGTCGGCCGGCATCAGGTCCGGGGTGAATTGGATGCGGTTGAAGTCGAGGTCGAGCACCTCGGCGAGCGTGGCGATCAGCGAGGTCTTCGCCAGGCCCGGCACACCCATCAGCAGACAATGGCCCCGGGCAAATAATGCCACGAGCAGGTGCTCGATGAGCTCGGTTTGCCCGTAGATGCGCTTTCGGACCTGCTCGAGGATGGCTTCCCTGGCCTCGGCGATCTGCTCGACGCTGTCGAGCAATTCATCGCTGGCGCTTTCGGTGATCGGATCGGTGGTCATGTATTTAACTCACAAGTTTTGCGAATTTTCGATAGGTATCGGCCTGTGTCTTGTCGCCGAGCTTGTCGTAGGTTTTCGCTAAATTCTGGTGGATTTCCGGATCAAACGGGTTGATGCGAGCCGCCTCGGAGAGGTGGTCACGCGCTGCCTCGTAGTCGCCTAACGCGAGGCTGGCCTTGCCCATTTCAATCCAGGCCTGCACATAGCCCGGATAAGTCTGGCGCACCGACTCGAGCGCGTCGAGCGCCTCCTGGGATTTGCCGTCCTCGAGCAGGCATTGGGCCAGGCGGGTCTGCAACACCGGATGGGTGCGGTCGGCCAGCCTGAGAGCCTTCTCATATTGGACCTGGGCCGCCCCGAAGCGACTTCGCGCCTGGAGCATCTCGCCCAGGTGCATGTGGTCGCGCGCCTCGGGCTTGTCGAGCTCGGTGAGGTCGTTGTCGGTTTCCTGCTCTTCCTTAAAGACCAGCTTATCGTCGAAGCCCGGCTCCTCGGGCGCGTCGCCCATATCGCGCGTCTTCAGGTAGGCCATCCAGTCGCGCTCGAAGCTGGCGAACGGCTTTCCGACGGTGCGCGAGAACGCCTCCTTGGCGTCGTGGCCGTCGTTGATGGCGTCGAGCAGCGTCTCGAAAGCCTTCTCGCCGACCTGCTCGCGCAGATACTCCATGACCGTATAGACCTCGGCGAAGGCGACCGCGGCGTCTTCCTGGCTGGGAAGCTTGGCCATCGACGGATGCATCTGCTCGAAGGTGATCAGGTCGTCGGCTTTGACACGCTTTTCGAGCAGGCTGGCCGTCGACGGCGGCAGCCTCTGCGCGTTGGGGCCGCGCCAGCGCCGCTCGAGGTACTTCGCCAGCCCCTCGTGCATCCAGATGGGTACGCGGTTCTGAGTCTTGGCGTTGATGACGTAGTGGACGTATTCGTGGACGAGCGTGTCCACCCAGCCGTAGCCGCGCAAAAGCGCCTTCGGGCTGGTGATCATCAGCCGGTTATATTTGCACAATGCGATGGTCCCCGAGGTTCGGATCTCCTCTTCGGTCAGCGAGCTGACCTTGGCGAGCACCGAGGTCTGCGGGTAGACCTCCACCCGGATCGGTGTGGCCGGCTTATAGCCGAGCTCCTCGCCGATCTCCTCATAGGCGCGATCGAGCGCCTCACCGGCAAAGGGGACCAGGACCTCGTCTTTGCCCTCGGGCACCCAGATCTCGAAGTGGCCCTGCGGGCTGGTGTGCTTGACGTAATCCTTGGTGACCTCGCCGGTCGCCTCGACGACCTCGCGAAGGTGGACCCAGGCGGGGTTCTCGCCGCCGTTGGAGATCGCCTGGTCGAGCTTGCCGACGGCCTCCTCGTAGTCGCCCAAGAAGAAGTCGTGGCGCGCCTGCAGATAGAGGACGTTCGGGTTGGAAGCATCCTTTTTGGCCAGCGCGTCGATGGCCGTCTTGGCGTCGTCCATCTGCCAGGCGCTGAGCATCTCGTTGACGCCGTCGACCGACTGCGCCGCGGCAGCCGGCGCCCAGCCAACCACCAGCAGCGCGGCGAGCACAAAAGCCTTGATAACTTGTCGGGGTCCGATTCGCATCGCCTACTCCATGATCGACTTGTAGTAGCGCTCGATCTCCGACTCGTAGCTGTCGAGCTTCTCTTCTTTCATCGCATCCATGACGTCATCTCGGAGCTTCTGGCCGCCTTCTTCGTCGTTCTGGCCGGGGATGTCGACGTCTTCACGGCCCACTTCGCGGCCGTTTTTGCGCTGGTCGCGGCGCTGCTTTTGCACCGATTTTTGCATCTGCTGCTTGAGGTTGCCCAGCTGCTCGAGCGCCGATCGCTCCGCGTCCAGCGCGCGCTGTGAGCGCCGGCCGTCGAGCCCCTCGGAGGCCTCTTGCATGGCCTCCTGGGATTTTTGCATCGGCTCGCCGAGCTGCTCCTGGAGCATCGGAAACTGCTTGGAGGCCTCGCCGATTTGCTGCTCGAGCTGCTCGGCCTGCTCCGATATCTGGCGCTGGCGCTCGGCCAGCTCGTCCATGCGCTGGTTTTGTTGCTGGCCAAGGCGCTCCTGCGCCTCGTCCATCATCTCCTCGATATCCTCGACGATCTCGCGGCCGCGCTTTTCGACGCCGTCATTCTTGGAGCGTAGCTGGTCGATCTCGCGCTTTTGCTCGTCCGAGTTGCTATAGCGCCGCGACAAGTCGAGCCTATTTCGCATCCGCTGGTGGGCACGCAGCGCCTCTCGGGCCTTCTCCAGGCCGCTCTCGACATCCTGTTGCTCGACCATCTCCTCGAGCTCCTCGACCGCTTGTTTCGAGCGCTCCAGGCCGTCGCGGTGGACCTCCTGCATGGCGGGATCGTCCATCTTCTCGAGGGCCTTTTTTTGCTGCTCGACCTTCTTTTCCATCTTGTTTTGGAACTCGTCGAGCATCTGCTGCATCTCTTCGCGGCGCTTCTTGGCCAGCTCCTCGTTGAGCTCGGCGGTCTGCTCCTCGAGGTCTTTTTCGGCCTGCTGGACATCGTTGAGCTCGTCCATCAGCTCGCTGACTTTCTTGTCGAGCTCGCTGAGTCCCTGCGGCTCGGCCTCGGCGAATTGCTCGTCCATATCCTGGGTCAGCGAGTCGAGATTCATATCCATCTGCTCGAGGGCCTCGAGCGCGCCGTCGATATCGTCGTTTTCGAGCATCTCCTCGATCTTGGAGAGGCTGTCGGACATCTGCTGGGTGTCCGAGTCGAGCTGCTGCTGCTTGATGGCCTCCATATTCATATGCTCTTGAGGCAGTTTCTCGAGCTGCATCTGCATGCGCTGCATCAGCTCGCCCATGCGCTGTCGAAGGCGCTGGATCTCGCGTTTGATCGCCTCCTTGAGTTCGGGGTCGTTGGTCTCTTTATAGCGCTCGAGCAGCTCTTTGAGCCGCTCTTTGAGCTCCTTGATATCCTCGGCGGTCTGCTTGATGGCGTCCATCTTCTGGCTGGCCAGCAGATCCTCGAAGCGCAGGATACCTTTCTCGAGCGTACCCTCGGCGCCGGCGGCATAATTGGCCACCGGCTGGGCGCTGGCCAGACTCAGCTCGCCATCTTCGGCCTCGAGGCCGGCCCTTTGGAAGACGCCCTCTCCCTCGGTATGCACGCGGGTGAGCCGCTTGTCGAGCGCCTCGAAGTGGGTGTAATCGCGCTCGCGCATCAGCGGGTCTTGCTCGAGCTTTTTGAGCAGCTCGCCCATCTGCTCGATGATGCGCGACTGCTTGTCGCGGACTTTCTCGAGCGTGTTCAGGCGTCGGGCGAGCTCGGCGGGTTCGGCGGCGGCCGGCCCCGATGCGGCGACCGTCTGGCGCCAGGTATCATCCGATCGCGCCTCGCGCTCGCCCATGGGCGCCTCGAGATAGTCGCCCAGCAGCCCCAGCAGCTCCTCGAGCAGGCGTTGCTGGTCGGCGATATTCTGCAGATGCTTGTCCTCGGGACTCGACACCCGCAGCTCGAGCCGCTTGCTCTGGCCGACGCCCGGGCCGGTCAGCGTATTGTTGTCCTTGGCCTCGATATACAAGACGACCACGTCTTTGGGTTGAAGCCCCAGCGGAGCGAGGTCGAAGGTGAACTTGCCGGAGGTCTCGCGCGGCGTATTGGTGAGCTCGGGAAGCTCGAGCTTCTCTTTGCTGGCGTTGTCCTCGTCGCCGGCGAATTGCCAGATCCTGGAGACCTCGGTCAGGCCGAAGTCGTCGGAGACGTCGAATTCGATGTCCAGCGAGTCCTCGGGGCTGACCTCGATCTGACCGCTGTGCGAGGTGATATTGACCGCCGGTGATTCGTCGGGGCGTAGGTCGATCTTGCGCTCGGTGCCGTCCTCGACGACGGTGCCGTCGTCGAGCGTCGCCTTGAAGTGATACGTGCCGCCCTCGAGGGCCACGAACGAGCCGCGCAGTTTGCTACTGGTCGACTCCTCGGTGGGCTCCATGACGATGGAGCGGGTGCCCTCGCCGGTCTCGAGGACCAACTCGACCTGGCGGGCGTCGGCGATCAGCGACTGCGCCTCGATGGCCACCTCGGTGCCGACCATCGTCTCGACATAACCGGTCGAATAGGCGTCTACCTTGCGACCGATGCCGGTATAAGCGGGCGTCGAATAGTAGATAAAGAGGTTGCCGACCACCGGTCGCTGCTCGGAGGACTCGTCGGCGCTATGTTCTGCGCCGTCGAACGGCGTGGTCAACACTTCGACACTCCACTGGGTGTCGAGGCCGAACGGCAACAGCACCAGGGCCAGACAACCGGCCAGCGACATCGCCGGCGCGGTCAGCGAGCGCTGGGGCAGCAGATGCGCCAGGTGGCCGTGCTCGCAGCGCGAGAGCACGTCGCGCACCGTCTTTTTGACGTGCGCACGGGCCATCTCCACGCTGAAGTCGAAGTGCTCGGCGTCGCGGTCGAGCAGGCGCTCGCCAAATTCGAGTGCGGCGACCAGGTCGTTTCGAAGCTCCCGATTGTGTCGCTGCAGCATCACGGCGACTTGCTCGACGTCGCCCTTTTGGCGCTCGAAGCCCACCCACGCAGCCACGGCGCCGACGGTCGCCGCCGACAGCCCCACCAGGAGCATCCAGCCGGTGACCGCCCCGACCGCCGCGGGCACCACGGCGGCCACCAAAAAGCAGCTGAGCACCACCGCGCCGAGGGTGACGAGGTACCACAACAACCCCTCGAGCAGCATCGGGCGGCGCCAGGCGCGCCCGGTCTTGGCCAGAAGGGTGCGAAGCGCCCGCACATCCTGCTCGAGAGAGCCGGCGCGGGTGCGCTCGGAGTTCGTATTGTCGCTATTTTCTTCGACCATATGCGCCAACGCGCCAGAAATCTTAGAAGGAACTGGTCAGCCCGAACCTTCAACAGGGGCGTACACCGGTTTTAATCCACACTTCTTACCTACTCGCCCGCCTACTCCAGAAGCGACAGCGGCGCTTTTTCGAGACTCTCCGGATCCCAGGCGGCCTCCTCGCGAAGCTGAGCCTGCGGGTAGGTGCAATACCGGCCCGCCAGGAGCGCCGAGGGACGATGATTGCCCGATTTTTTGATTCCGCCAAACGGCAGCCGGCTCGACGCCCCGCAGGTCGAGCGGTTCAAATTCAACACGCCGGCGCGAAGATCATAGGAGAGATCCTCGAATCGATCCTCGTCTTCCGTAAACACACTCATCGACAAACCGTATTCGGTGGCGTTGGCCACGCGCACCGCGTCGGCGTCGTTGTCGACCACGTAGACGACGATGTCCGGGCCGAATAACTCGCGGCCCTGGTGCGAGCCGGTGGCGTCGAGGCTATTGGCCAGCCACATCGACGGCTTGACGTAATAACCGTCCAGATCCGCGCGAGTGCGCCCGCCTTTGAGTAGAGGGGTGAGGTTGCCGCGCTCGTTGTCATCCTGAGCGCGCAGGAATGCCTCATAGCCCGACCCGTCGGCCAGCGCCCCCATAAAGGTCTGCTCGTCGAGCGCGTCGCCCACGGTCACCCGCGTGGCCAGGTCGCGCAGGCAGTCGATGAACCCGTCGGCGACCTCCGAGCGGACGACCACGCGGCTGGTCGCGCTGCAGCGCTGGCCGGTGGTCAAAAACGCCGCCAGAGCGACCTCGTGGACCGCCTGCATCATCTCGGCGTCCTCGAGCACGATCGACGTATTCTTGCCGCCCATCTCCAGCGCCAACAGCTTCCAATAGTGGTCCTGGGTGGCTCGCTTGATGCGAAGGCCGGTCTCCCACGAGCCGGTAAAGAGCACGCCATTGACCCCGCGGTGGCCGGCCAGCGCCGCGCCGGCTTCGCCCTCGCCTTGGACCATATTGAGCACGCCCTCGGGGAAGCCCGCCTCCTCGGCGCACTCGAAATACAGCTGCATACAGCCGCCGGCGAGCTCGCTGGGCTTGACCACCACCGTATTGCCGTTGACCAGCCCCGGGATGATGTGGCCGTTGGGAAGGTGCAGCGGGAAGTTAAACGGCCCGAGCACCCCCAACACGCCCAGCGGTCGGTAGCGGTACCGACCGTTGTCGAGCCCCTCGGGGCGGCGCTCGGCGGTCAATTCCAGACCGGGTCCGGTCATGATGTCGATCTTGGCGCACAGCGCGCGTGCCTCGGTCTTGGCCTCCCACAGCGGCTTGCCGATCTCGCGGGCGATGGCGTGGGCGAGGTCGTCCTCGCGGGCGCTCAGCGCCTCCTTGAAGCGCTGGAGATATTCGAGGCGCCCTTCGACGCCCAGCCTATCCCAGGCGGGCAGCGCCTTTTTGGCCGCCGCCACCGCCGGATCGACCGCCTCGGCCGTCCACGGCGCCCTGAACACCGTCTCGGAGGTCCGACATGGATTCTCGCGCACGATCTCGCCGGCGGCACCCTCGACGGATTGCCAACGGCCTGCGATATAATTGCCTTTATAATTCATGTGCGGTTCCTCTATTGCGGGACGGTCTTATCTGGTTGTCCGGAAACCCAACCGCCTGGGCAAGCCCAGGGGCTGGACGGGCGCTAGCTCCGCAGGGGCCAAGGCCCCGCTCCGCCAAGGCTACTTGAAGATGACGTATTGTTTCAGGAAATCCATGGCAGCGCCGTAGAAGTCTTCGATTGTCTCGGAGCGACGCCAGCCGTGGCCCTCTTCTTCGTAGACCTTATATGTATGCGGCACGCCGCGGGCTTCGAGTGTCTCGACCATCTGCTCGGCCTGGTTGGGCGGGACGACCTTGTCGCGGCCGCCCTGGAAGATCCCCACCGGGTCCTCGATGCGCTCGGCGTGGAACAGAGGCGAGCGCTCCTGGAACTTCTGGCTGGCCTTGGGCAGCTCCCCGATGAGCATGTCGTTGTAGTGCTGTTCAAATTTATGCGTCTCCATGGCCAGGGCAAATAGATTGGAGATGCCGTACTTCGAGATACCCGCCGCAAATGTGCCCGGGTGGCTGACCAACGACTGCAGCACGGTATACCCGCCGGCGCTGCCGCCCATGATGACGATGCGCTCGGCGTCGGCATAACCTTGGTTGATCAAAAACTGCGCGGCGCTGACCGCGTCCTCGACGTCGAAGATGCCCCATTGGCCGCCCAGCGCGTCGCGATAATCGCGGCCGTAGCCGGTGCTGCCGCGGTAGTTGACGTCGAGCACCGCAAAACCGCGGGTGGCGAAGAATTGATTGCCTGCCTCGAAGCGGGCGGTGCGCTGGGAGGTCGGCCCGCCGTGGATCATGATGATCGCCGGCGGCTTGCCGGTCGACTCGAAGCGTGGGTTGGTCGGCGGATAATAGTTGCCGTAGATCTCGACCGACTCGCCCTCGCTCTGTGCGGTCCAACTGACCGGCTTCATCTCGGAGAGCTCCTCGGCCTTCAAGCGCTCGGCCGACGCGCGCCGCTCGACCCGGCCCGGCTCACCCGGCTCCCAAGACACCACCCGCGTCGGAATGCGGCTCGACGAGGCGAGCATGCCCAGCCTGCCGTCGGGCGACATCGCCAGCTGGCCGAAGAACGTATACTCCGACAGCTCGGGCACCGGCGAAAAGCCCCCCTCGACGTGGACGTCGATCAGGTCCATCTTGCCCTTTCGGTTTCTGACCGCGTACAGCCCCGAGCTATCCGGCTTCCAGATATAGGCGCGAATCCCCTGGACCCAAGCCGGCCCGCCGACCTCGAATTTGCCCTCGCTCAACTGCTCGACCTCGCCGGTCTCCACGTCGCGAATATGCACCTGCCACCAACCGTCGCGGTCGCTCAGGTAGGCCAGCTTTTTGCCGTCGGGCGAGAATTCCGGCTGCATCACCGAGGTGTGCTCGCCGCCGCCGACCCGCTCCGAGCCGATCAGCGCCAGCCCGTCCCCGCTCAACTTGAGCGTCCCGATATGCAGCTCGGTCGAGTCCCAGGGCATATGCGGATGATTCCAGCTCACCCAGGCCAGATGACGGCCGTCGGGGGAGAACTGCGGCTGCATATAAAAATCGTCACCGGAGACGAGCTTCTCGGGCCACTGATCGCCGGCGCTGTCCACCGCGGCCAGCGTGTCGTTTTTGCCGTCGGTATGCACGTATACGACCCAATCGCCGTCCGGCGAGACCACCGGCGAGGCGACGCTCCCATGGGTCGGCGTCAGCGCGCGCGCCGCGCCGGCATCGAGCCCCACCCGATACAACTGCCCGTCACCCGCGGCAAAAAACACGTCGCGCCCGTGCACGCAGAACTCCCCGCCGCCATAGCCCACCCCGCCGCTGACATGCTGCTCGCGCGTCAGATCGTGGGAGGCCTCCTCACCACGCGCCACCAGCACGCCGTGGCCGTCGCGAGATTCCAGCCACACCAGCGTCCCATCACTGGCCCACCCCACATCCTTGAGTCCCAGATCGCCGGCCATCGCCTTGGCAGATAGGCTACTCGACCAAAGTCCATACGGTTTATTGGTTTTCATAAAAGCAGTCGTCGTTTTGTCACGGTTATTTGGGTCGAGGCCAACTTAAACAAGATAGGCGCGAATTGGAAATAAGATGCGCCCACAAAAAACGCCCCGGGGCCGAAACCCCGGGGCGTTCGTTTCATCGCAGGTTGTCGTGGGCGCGGTCAGCGCACGATCATGCCGTCTCGATCAATCCCACGTTACCGTCGTCTCGCTTGTAGACGATGTTGATATTCTTGCTGTCGTCGTTGGTGAAAATGTAGAACTCGCGGTCGGAGAGCAGGTCGAGCTGCAGGACGGCCTCTTCGAGCGACATGGGGCGCGCCTCGTACTCCTGGTTGCGCAGCACCTTGATGGGCGTGCCTCCGTTGACCTCGACGACCTCGGCGCCGTCGGCGCTGGCCTCGGACTCTTCGCTGGGCGCCGGATACAACTCGTAGTCCTCGGCGAACTCCTCGTCGAACTCCGACTCCTCGTAGATGCCCTCGGCGTCGAACGGCGAGACCACGCCCATTCGGAACATGCGCGAGTGGCCGTTGCGGTCGTTTTGGTGGTCTTTGAGCCGGTCTTTGTGGCGGCGAAGCTGCTTTTCGATCTTCTCCAGCGCCAGGTCGATGGAGCTGTACATATCCTCGCTGCGCTGCTTGCCTTTGACCGTAAAGCTCTTGATATACAAGGTGAAGTCGGCGATATGCCAGTGTTTTTCAACGCTCATGACGACTGTGGCATCGATCTTTCCCTGCACGTATTTATCGCAGATACGCTCGAGCTTGCTCAACGCATAGTCGCGCAGAGAAGCAGACGATTCCATGTGCCGAAAAGAGACATTGGCATTCATTGCGGACTCCTGAATTGTGAGACTGAGTTGTGGTTCGACGGTCATACATACGTATGTACTTCGCCTGTTGAGGTAAGGCTGCGTGCTGCCTGCCGAGCAGAAGATACCCGAGCAGCCGTCACGCATCTGTCACCAAAGCATACCGTGATCTCGCGGCGAAAACCAAGCCTGATAACGAGGTTTTTCGGCAGTTCCTGGACCCCCGGACCCCTGGGCCCCTGAACCC
>CAYLTX010000197.1:0-11512 GCA_964386725.1 uncultured Bradymonadales bacterium
GGCGGGTCGATATGCTCGAAGCGGAGTGGATTCGGCGGGAGTAGGCGAATGGTGGCGTGATGGCCGGAGCGGGGAAGGTCTGGCGATGAAGCTCGCACCGGGTTGTAGGGCGGGTTGTAGGGCGGCTGGCACCTTTTGGTGCGCATAAACCGTCGGAGGGGGCCAACAACAAGCTGCCCTGCACGTCTCGAGGTTCCGAGTCGGCGAGTGGCTGCTTGTTGTTGCGACGATGCCCCCCGGCGCTGAACGCGCCTTGATGGGGCGCGAATGGTCGATTTCACGGGAGTGGTCAGTATCTGAGCCCCGCGAAAACCGACCCTCCCGCGAGAGACCGACCACTTCCACCCCCGCGCCCAGCGGGGGTGGCGGCCCGTAGGGGCCGGGGGGCATCGTCACGCACCAGCGTCCCATGACCGCCAGACACGCAGGGCGGGGGACGGAGCACGCTCCATTCTCAACTGCCTGTCCACTGCATTAGCCTCTCGGGGCGCCGCGGCCTCCGTGCCGCGGCTTGCGTGCGGAGCACGGGCGCCCCTGAAAACGTAGCGTGGCTGGCACCTTTTGGCGACGCCTTCCGGCTTGGCTAGCTCGGAATCAATCGAACTTGCGGCGCGCTGGTCGTACCGTGAGGAGGAGTAATTCTTTCGCGCGCGGCATCTTTGTGGTTTCCACTCGCGTGCCGCGCGTGTACTCGCCTTCGCCCCCGTTAATCAACAATCACCCCTATTTCGATCAATTAGTTGTCCTAAGGCCGGTGGGGTTGTTGTAGAACACCAACTCGTGCTCTACGATGCCTCCACATTGTAAAAGAGCAGCGGGGAACTCCTGCAGATTGTTGCTCGATTTTTAATCGCTCGATCCAGGCACTCTTATGACCGAGACGGCAACAGGCCAGGCGTCGTACTTCGACTACTGGGCGAAGACCGATCGCGACGATCCGTCGCCGGTACCGCGGCACCACTTATTGCCCTACCACGGCCTGGACGTCGCCGCCTGCGCGTATGTTTTGCTGCGCGAAGAACGGAGCCTGCGTCGACGACTCGCCGCGCTCCTCCAGACCACCGAAGAATCGACGGTTGGACTGGTGACCTTTTTGGTCGCCCTACATGATATGGGTAAGTTCTCGGAATCGTTCCAGAACAAGAACCGACACCTCTTCGAGCACCTGCGAAAACGAACGAGCCGCAAAGACTACCATGTCTACCACGACACGCTCGGCTTCCATCTGTGGATGGAGCATATGGGAGGTCGGGCGTTTGCCGAGGACTGGTTCGGACTTCAAGAATGCGGCGTCGACCGATTCGATTTTATCTATGCGTTCGAGCCGTTAATCGCAGCAGTGACCGGCCATCACGGTCGGCCACCGAATGTCGGCGCCGTGTCGCATGGCACGGAGTATTTTGATGAGGAGTCGACAGAAGCTGCGCTCGACTACGCAAACCAATGTCGCGAGCTATTCGTCGACCCGCCGGTGTGGTCGGAGATAAGTGGCTTTCTGGAAGACGATACTCCCCAGGCGTCCTGGCTGTTGGCCGGCTTGACCGTAGCTGCCGATTGGCTGGGCTCGAATCAGGATTATTTCGAATTTAGTTCTCAGCGCGCGGATTTATCGACCTACTGGAAAGAGGTCGCGTTGCCGGCTGCGCGTATGGCGGTGAGCGATTCGGGTATGGTTTCGTCGCGACCCTCGACGAATACCGGAATACGGGCGCTTTTCGACTTCGAAACGCCAACTCCCATGCAACAACACGCCACCCAGGTTGAATTGGGTGAGGGGCCTCAGCTCTTTGTTCTCGAGGATGCGACCGGCTCCGGCAAGACCGAGGCGGCGCTGACCTTGGCCCACCGAATCATGGCCGCCGGCAAGGCTTCGGGCATCTATGTTGCGCTGCCCACCATGGCGACGGCCAATGCGATGTACGGTCGTCTCGGTGAGAATTATGAGCGGCTATACGAGGATCCTTCAAACGTCTCGCTGATACTCGCCCACGGTGCGCGTGATCTCTCGGATGCATTTAGAAAATCACTCGAATTAGGCGCACACTCTGAAAGAGCCGACGAAGCGTACGACGCGGCGGGTAACGAACTCAGCGGGACCGCGCAATGTACCCGGTGGCTGGCTGATCATAGAAAGAAGGCGCTACTCGCCGGTGTGGGCGTCGGAACGATCGACCAGGCGTTGATGGGCGTGTTGCCGTCAAGGCACCAATCGCTGCGCTTGCTGGGCATGTCGCGAAGCGTTCTGATCGTCGACGAAGTGCACGCCTACGACCCGTATATGAGCGAGTTGCTAATGACGATGCTCGAGTTTCATGCATCCAATGGCGGCAGCGCCATCTTGCTGTCGGCGACGCTGCCCAAGGTCGTACGTCAGCAGCTGTGCGATGCGTTCCAGGTCGGTTGTGGCGACGAGCGAACTGATCTCGAGCACGCGCATTTCCCGATGGCAACTCACATCGCTGAAGGGATTCCCAAAGAGGCGCGCGAGGTCGAGATCAAACCACGCCAGGGGTCCGAACGCGTAGTGCCGGTGGCCTTCGAGGATGAAGTCTCGACCTGTGTCGAGCGCCTGGTCGACGTCGCCACATGCGGTGGTTGTGCGTGTTGGATACGCAATACCGTCAACGATGCGATCGATGCCTACCACTTCGCTTGTGAGAAACTCGACCCGGAAGACGTCATCCTCTTCCATGCGCGTTTCACCATGGCAGACCGCCAGGGGATCGAGCAGCGCGTGCTCGAGCTCTTCGGGCCCGACAGTACGCCGGCCGAGCGGGCGGGCAAGGTTGTCATCGCCACGCAGGTCGTCGAGCAATCGCTGGACCTCGATTTCGACTTCATGATCTCGGATCTCGCTCCGATCGAATTGCTCATCCAACGCGCCGGCAGGCTGCACCGCCACGAGCGCCCGGGGCGTGACGAACCGCTATTTCTGATTCATGGCCCCCACCCAGAAGAAAACGTCGACCAGGATTGGTACAAAGATGTGCTCCCAAGTGCGTCATATGTCTATCCCGACGTAGCGCGACTCTGGCTGGGCGCGAAAACACTCGTCGAGCAAGAAGCCATCAGGATTCCCGAACAGGCACGCAAGCTCGTCGAGAGCGTGTATGGCGTTGATATCGCAGAGAGTGCACCCGAGGCGTTGGTCGAGGCCAGTGGTGACGCCTATGGTGAGATGAAGGTCGATCGCTCGATGGGCCGTCTGAATTCGTTGAATTTCGACCGGGGTTACGGTGCGGAGTCCAGCCTGGATTGGTTCGAGGATACCCGCACCCCTACGCGATTGGGCGACCCCACCACGACGCTGCGTCTAGGCCGAGTCGACGGCGATAAAATCAAACCGTGGGCTTCCGACGGTCGCGCACGATGGCGGCGAAGCGAAGTCGGCATCCGCACCTCCAAGGTCGCCGGCGAGGCATCGTGGAGCGGCACAACCGCCAATGCGGCAGCCGCTGCAAAGGAGACGATGCGCGACCGCGGCGAGTGGAGCGTGCTCGTCCCTCTTCGCGCGAGTGAAAGGGGGACGTGGCGCGGCGAAGCGCGCGACCCGCAGGGCAACACCGTTATCGTGATCTACTCGAATACCTTCGGACTCCAGATCGAAAAGGACACCGACTCATGAGCCTCAATCTCATTGAAGATCCCTGGATCCCCGTATGCCGAAAAGACGGGACAGAAGATGTCATTCGGCCGGCTGATATCGCCGACTTTGGTCCGGCCGGAGACAATCCGCCCGTGGACTTGAACTCGGTGCGCCCGGATTTCAACGGTGCATTGATCCAATTTCTGATCGGCCTGGTTCAGACGATCTGTGCACCCGAGCGCGAGCGGGATTGGCGCGGCTGGCTCCAAGAGCCGCCGTTGGCGGACGAGCTGCACACGAAGTTCAGCAAGTTCAGCCATGCCTTCGAGCTCGAAGGCGACGGGCCGCGCTTTATGCAGGATTTCGAAGCGTTGGAGAGCCGTCGGACCAAGCAGATTTCGTATCTCCTCGTCGATACGCCGACGGGAAATACGCTCAAGAAGAATACCGATCACTTCACGAAAAACCGAGACGACCTGCGCTTCTGCCCGAGCTGTACCGCGCTCTCGCTGCTCACCCTTCACCTCAACGCGCCTGGTGGTGGACGTGGCCACCGCACATCGCTGCGCGGTGGCGGGCCACTGACGACCGTGATCACCGGAGAAAATCTATGGCAGACCGTCTGGCTCAATGTCTTGCCGACACGGATGATTGACGGTTGGACTGATATCGCATCCAGCGACGAGGCAGATATCTTCCCTTGGCTTGCGCCCACTCGATTGAGCGACAAGAAAGCCGGGACCAATACGACTCCGGTCGACGTACATCCCGCGCAGGTATACTGGGGTATGCCGCGCCGGATTGACCTGGGGGGTCCCTCCGAAGGCGAGACCTCCTGTGATCTGTGCGGGGAAGCCGCAGGCCGGGTATTTTCCGAGTATCTCACGAAGGCGTACGGGGTGAATTACGAAGGGCCCTGGGAGCATCCGCTCACGCCTCATAGCCATGATGACGATCATCGGCCAAACCCTGCCAAGGGCCAGCCAGGAGGCATTACCTATCGGCATTGGGAGGGCTACGTAGTCAACTCGGGTGACGGTAGTCAAAAACCGGCGCGCGTCGTTCAACATTTTTGGACGCGCGCCAACTATTACCGCGATGTCGACGCTGTATTCGCGACCCACCCGCAAATGTGGGCGTTTGGATTCGATGCGGACAATATGAAGATTCGCTCGTGGCATGATAGCGAGATGCCGCTCTTTCTCCTCCCAGAAGAGATTCTAGCTAGCTTCGAGGCATATTCGCTGCAGTTGATCTCGGCGGCCGACAAGATCGCCTATTTGCTGGGCATTGCGCTCAAAAACGCGCTGTACGGCACGCCGTCGACGACGAGCAAAGGCAATATCAAGTGGCACGTCGCCGATGGCGTTTCACGTGATGCGAGCATTTTTCAACAGGCGGATGCGCAGTTTTGGGACGATACCGAGCCGGCTTTCTACGAGAGCCTAAAGACTGCGTCCATAGCGTTGGAAAACGGCGAGCCTCTCAATGAACTGAAGGTCGAATGGGCGAAGACGCTGCATGACGAAGCGCTGCGCCTCTTCGACCACCTCTCTCAATTCGGTGACTTCCAGAGCGCCGATCCCAAGGCGCTTGCCTTGGCGCGGCGCGATCTGGATCGGGCCAGCAATTACCGGCGCAGCAAGAAGCTGCGTAAGACGCTCGAGCTCGAGTTACCCGAACGTCAACCAAATACCTCTGAGTCCGCACCTACCCCCGAACCTGCCCAGTGAGGCCAACGATGACGACGACCGAAGAGACAACCGATGAGCCGGCCCGTTTTCATGACGGCCAGGTCCAGAAGATGCTACTCGAGTGGTGGCGCGAACTCACCGAGAATCGCTCGGAAGGTGCCGACCCGCGCCCTAACCGGCGCGGTGAGCGTGCTGAATTGAGACGCTGTCGTACGCCAGATGAAGTGTTGCTGACCGAAGCCTATCACCGCGCTCGCGGAAAATTCACGGCGCGCAATATTCGCTTCTCCGACAAGCAATTAGGGGCCGTCGTAGGTCTATTGGCCCACGTCAAAGACCATCAACCGGTCCAGCGCTACGAGTCGTTGGGCGTGCAGATGGCGTCGTCGCGCAAAAATAGTGACGGCGCGCGCCTCAGCGGACTGCGCTTTCGACGCCTGCTCCAGATTGATGAAGACGACAAGTTTTACGAGGCGTTGCGCCGTGTTGTTCGCCTGCTCGACGGCAAGGTCGACGTCAATCAACTCGCGAAGGATGTGTTTTACTATTTAGCTGATGACCCCGAAGGAAAGCTGCGCACAAACGTTCGCAAGAATTGGGCGCGCGACTATTACGAGACGGCGCCCGACGAGACCTGAGAACAATCAAGTCATTCCAACTTAGATAAAGACCAATAACTATCTGATTCAGAGGAGCCAACTGATGTCACGCTTTATTCAGCTTCACCTGCTCACGTCTTATCCGCCCGCGAATCTCAACCGAGATGATCTTGGTCGTCCAAAGACGGCGACGATGGGCGGTAAACAGCGCCTGCGCGTCTCGTCACAATGCCTCAAGCGCACCTGGCGTACGTCGGATGTTTTCGAGGAAGCGCTAGGAAGTCACACGGGCACCCGAACAAAACGTCTCGGGCCCGATTTGGTGGAGCGTCTCATGGAAGGCGGTCGCACCGAGAACCAGGCCCTGGACGCTGCAAAGAGTATCGCCAAAAAGTTCGGTTCGGTGGAGGCGAAGAGCAAGCAATATGCCCACAAGCAGCTCGTCCACTTTGCTCCATCGGAGCTGCGCGCCATCGACGCGTTGGTCGATACGCTCATCGAAGAGCAGCGCGATCCGGAAGGCGACGAGCTCGAGCTGCTTCGCGAAGAGCACCACGCCGCCGACGTGGCCATGTTCGGTCGCATGCTCGCCGATACCCCCAAATTCAACACCGAAGCAGCGGTGCAAGTCGCGCACGCGCTGACCGTGCATGAGGCTGCTGTCGAAGATGATTTCTTCACCGCGGTCGACGACCTCAACGACGGTCGCACCGACTCTGGATCGGCGCATATGGGCCAGACGGAGTTCGGTGCGGGGCTCTTTTATACCTATATCTGCGTCGACCGTGAGGAGCTGGTCGAGAACCTGAGCAAGGACGAAGAGCTAGCGGATCGGGCGCTTCGTGCGCTGGTCGAAGCGGCCGCGACCGTCGCGCCGTCCGGCAAACAAAATAGTTTCGGTTCGCGTGCCTACGCCAACTTTGTACTGGCCGAACGCGGCGACAAGCAACCGCGCTCGCTGTCGGTGGCTTTCCTCGATCCGGTCCGCGACGGCGACTACCTCTCCGGTGCCATCAAAAAGCTCCAAGAGACCCAGCGCAATATGGATAAGAGCTACGGAAAGTGTGCATCGAGTCGCTTCACGCTCAATGCCGCCGCCGGCGAAGGTACGCTCGACGACCTTCTCGACTTTGTCTCGAACTGAGGAGGACCTTGTGAGTAGTTCCTTTCTACTATTTCAACTCTACGGCCCGATGGCCTCTTGGGGCGAGGTCGCCGTCGGCGAGGTACGCTCGACGGCGGACCATCCGACCAAGTCGGCTGTGCTCGGCATGGTCGCAGCAGCTTTAGGCATCACCCGTGAGGAAGAACAGAAGCATACGCTCCTGGCAGAGACATACGGCTTCGCTGTGCGTCTCGATGCTCCCGGCTCGTTGATGCGCGATTATCACACTGCCCAGGTATCGACGGGCAAGCGCGGCCGCGGCTTGACGACGCGGCGCGACGAGCTCGAGTACAAGAGCGTCACCACCATCTTGTCCGAGCGAGACTACCGCTGCGATGCCTATGCCACGGTTTGTATGTGGTCGCGTAATGAATCTCCGCAGTGGGCACTCGAGGAGATCGCGCAGGCCCTCAATGCTCCGGGCTTCGCTCTATTTCTCGGGCGCAAGAGCTGCCCGTTGGCCCTGCCTTTGGCCGCAGATGTCTTCGAGGCGACTTCGATCCGCGACGCCTTCGAGCGGCATGGGCCGGATCGCGATGTCATCGCACGGCTGGGAGTCGATCCCGGTTCACGAGTTCGTATCTATTGGGACGCGCGGGACACCTCCGTCGAGTCCGGCTTCAAGGCCGACCAGGTACACGAGCGTTGGGACCAGCCGCGCAGCCGCGCCCGATGGCAATTCGGTCGCCGCGATGAAGCTTACGCTGCCGTCGAGCGCCCCACTTATAAGGAGAATGTGTGATGTATTTTTCTCGAGCTAAATTGCGACCTGACGCTGTTCACCGGGACGAATATTGGGAGCTCACCGGCAATGGTCATCTCGGCCACCGGCTAGTCTGGTCGCTGTTCTCTGATCATCCCGATCGGCAGCGCGATTTTATCTACCGCTGGGAAACCGACGGACGAACCCCGATTTTGTACACGCTCTCGGAGCGTCGTCCCAAGGACGCGGAGGGTTTATTCGACGTACAAACCAAAGACTACGACCCCGTTTTACACCAGGGGCAGCCACTCGCGTTTTCGCTTCGCGCCAATACCGTGATCAAAAAACGCGATGATGACGGCAAGCAAAGCGTCCACGATGTGGTCATGAATGCCAAGTGGGAGATGAAGCAGTCTGGCGAGTGGGAAGAGTGCGACTTGTCGCAAGCTCAGCTCGTCCAGCGCGAAGGCGAAGCCTGGCTGCGTCAGCGAGCCGAACGTCACGGCTTCGAGCTACCCGAGGGGATGGTCGGAGCCGAGTCCTACCAAAAGCACCGCTTCAAGAAGCCGCGAAACGGCCGACGCGTGACGTTTGTGACGATCGACTTTCAGGGCCGCTTGGTAGTGACCGGCCCCGAAAAATTTCGAGAGACGCTCTTCGAGGGGATTGGGCCGACCAAAGCCTACGGCTGCGGCCTCTTGATGGTGCGTCCCGTCTAAATAAATTTTCAGGTGCTCTTTGAAAAGTGAAGAGGATATTCCTCCGCGGACGTTCTTATGCGTAAACCGCCCAAGCCAGTGCCTATCAAGCGCCGCGTCTCCTTTGTCTTTCTCGAGAAGGGGCGCATCGACGTCATCGACGGAGCATTTGTGCTCGTCGACAAAAACGGTGTGCGCACTCAGGTTCCGATCGGAAAGGTCACATGCCTGATGCTCGAGCCCGGGACGCGTGTATCGCACGCGGCAGCGGCGCTCGCGGCCCGTACTGGAACCCTCCTGACCTGGGTTGGTGAAGGCGGCGTACGGCTATATACCGCCGGCCAACCGGGCGGCGCTCGCTCGGACCGTTTGCTGTGGCAAGCCGCGCTAGCCCTGGATGACAAGGCTCGCCTGAAAGTCGTCCGAAAGATGTATCAGATGCGCTTTGACGAACGAGCGCCGAGTCGGCGAAGCGTCAATCAACTGCGGGGCATCGAGGGCGCTCGGGTGCGCAAGATGTATAAACGGCTCGCTCAAAAGTACGGTGTCGAATGGAAGGGCCGGAAATACGACCCTAAGAAATGGACCAAGGGCGACCTTCCGAACCGCTGCTTGAGCGCGGCAACTTCCTGTCTGTATGGGGTGACCGAGGCGGCCATTCTCGCAGCGGGCTACGCGCCTGCCATCGGCTTTATCCATACCGGCAAGCCCCGGTCGTTCGTCTACGACATCGCCGATATCTACAAATTCGAGACAGTCGTGCCGCTGGCATTCAAGATCGCGAAGAAGTTCCCCTCCGATCCCGCCGGGAAGGTACGCCGCGCCTGTCGCGACTCGTTTCGCAAGCAGCGCGTCCTTCGCAAGCTCGTCCCTACTATCCAAGAAGTGCTCGAGGCCGGCGAACTACCAGTTCCCAAGCCGGGCAAAGAGCAGGTCAAACCCGCCATCCCCAACGAGGAAGCCACCGGAGATGCAGGTCATCGTACTTGAAAATGCACCGCCAAGGCTTCGCGGACGTCTGAGTCTGTGGATGCTCGAGATTCGCGCGGGAGTCTATGTCGGCAATGTCTCCAAGCGTCATCGTGACCGTATTTGGAAACGCGTCTGTGACGAGATTGACGAGGAGGGCGAAGGCAACGCCGTACTGGCGTGGACCGCCCGAAACGAAGCCGGCTACGACTTCGACACCTTCGGCGAGAATCGCCGTGTACCGGTTGACCTCGATGGCCTCAAACTCATATCGTTCCAGCCGGTCGAAGATCCCGAAGCCATCGAAGAACAAGAAATGACCGAATGGCTCGCCGAGATGCGAGAGGATGAGTTCGATGAGAACCGCATTGAAGGCGAGGACGGCTTCGAGCCAATACTCTGAATTTTGTGGTGAGAAGGTGCGCCTGAGCCGGTTAAATACGATGTCGTATAACGATCAAATAAGCTGGTGCGAAAAGCCGGCTCGAAAAAGTGCAGGTATTTCAGCAGGTTCCAGGAAGAGTGTTCCCCGCGTCCGCGGGGCTGAACCGGCGATGAAGTAGTCCGGCGAGACCGTGATGATGTGTTCCCCGCGTCCGCGGGGCTGAACCGGTCGGCAGTGACGAGCTGCTGCTGCGGTGGACGTGTTCCCCGCGTCCGCGGGGCTGAACCGGTTTGCCCACGCCATCGCCAACCGCTGCAGCCGTGTTCCCCGCGTCCGCGGGGCTGAACCGCCTCCGAGCTGGAAGTCGAGGCGCTCCAGGAGGTGTTCCCCGCGTCCGCGGGGCTGAACCGGGGCGCAAGCGCGAACGGCCGCAAGAGCCGCCGTGTTCCCCGCGTCCGCGGGGCTGAACCGGTCCGGAGAGACGAGTTCTCGGACCAGCGCCAGTGTTCCCCGCGTCCGCGGGGCTGAACCGGCGAGGCTCAAGGGCTTCGCCGACGTGCTGGGGTGTTCCCCGCGTCCGCGGGGCTGAACCGGTGCCGATGCCGTTCCGCCAGTTCCCTGCCCAGTGTTCCCCGCGTCCGCGGGGCTGAACCGCCCCGCATTCCCTCGGACAAAATGACCGAACCGTGTTCCCCGCGTCCGCGGGGCTGAACCGTCCGACCGGTCTCGGTCGGGGATGTTGTGGTGGTGTTCCCCGCGTCCGCGGGGCTGAACCGCCGGTGAACTCGCTGCTCAGAAACGAGGCGGTGTGTTCCCCGCGTCCGCGGGGCTGAACCTCGAACACCACCTGGACGTCGACCGTGGCATCCGTGTTCCCCGCGTCCGCGGGGCTGAACCGCGAAGCAGACCAGACAGAAGGTCATCGTCTGTGTGTTCCCCGCGTCCGCGGGGCTGAACCGAGCTCCAGCCCATGATTGAATTCAACCCCGACGTGTTCCCCGCGTCCGCGGGGCTGAACCGTTGAACAATGGCGACGCCACCAGCCCCACCTAGTGTTCCCCGCGTCCGCGGGGCTGAACCGGCCACCATCTGCTCGGGTGTGAGCGTCCGCTCGTGTTCCCCGCGTCCGCGGGGCTGAACCGGTGAAGAGCGGCGCCATCCCGGAGCCGATACGGTGTTCCCCGCGTCCGCGGGGCTGAACCGTCTATGAGCCGCTCGAGCACCGCGGTTTCCCCGTGTTCCCCGCGTCCGCGGGGCTGAACCGCTGATTCTGATCAGCACGCCGTTTGGCCCCAAGTGTTCCCCGCGTCCGCGGGGCTGAACCGGAGCGACGTGATGAACGAGATCGGACTGTATTGTGTTCCCCGCGTCCGCGGGGCTGAACCGTCGCGTGCCGACTGGATAGTGTTCATAGTCGAGTGTTCCCCGCGTCCGCGGGGCTGAACCGTACATCCCGCAGCTCAAGCTGACGATGGAGGACGTGTTCCCCGCGTCCGCGGGGCTGAACCGAAGGACGGCCTGGTCACGTGGCGCTACGAGGAGTGTTCCCCGCGTCCGCGGGGCTGAACCGGCTCAATGTTGGGAAGTTCCAACTCTTCGCCCGTGTTCCCCGCGTCCGCGGGGCTGAACCGATGCCGCTGTCATGCTCTTCGTGGGGCCCCCAGGTGTCAGGATAGTTGTCGCCTCTTCGATTGTTAATTCCATGAAACCATC
>CAYLTX010000198.1:0-11423 GCA_964386725.1 uncultured Bradymonadales bacterium
AGCAGTTAAGCAGTTCCTGGACCCCTGGACCCCCGAACCCCTGACGAACCCTAAGCAGTTAAGCAGTTCCTGGACCCCTGGACCCCTGGACCCCTGAACCCCTGGCCAAACCCATGCGCGAAGAATTACACGCCGACGACCGACTCGCCGTATACCTGACCGTCGACGACGACGAGATCGTACGCCTCGACGTCGAGAGCCGCGACCCGGATACCTACGATCTATCGGTCGAAGACGACGTGATCATCTTCATGGACGGCCAGCCCGTCGACGTCGACATCGACGATGCGAGCCACGCCGTCGCCGAGCTCGGCCCGGCCGAGGAGCTCTTCGAGCGCTCGTTCGGCGTGATCCTTCGCATTCACGACTTCTTCGAGGGCTGGGACTTCGGCGAATCCTGATTCGGCGAGTCCCGATAGGAGGCCACTGGTGACCAACTCCTCCAAGCGCGAGTGGGGCACGCCCCCGGCAGCGTTCGAGCTGGCCGCAGACACCGTCGACGTCTGGCGGCTGCGCCTCGATCGGCCCCCCGAGGTCGTCGACGCCCTCTTGGAGCGGCTCAGCCCCAATGAGCGCGAGCGCGCCCTGCGCTACCGCGTCGAGCGCGCCTACACCTGCTTCGTGCTCACCCGCGCGGTCCTGCGCGAGTTGCTGGCTTCCTACCTCGACCACATGGGCCACTCCACCAGCCCCGACGACATCGACCTCATCGCCGGCGAGCGCGGAAAACCCCGACTTCACGCCAAACACCAGCCCGACGAGCCGGCTGAGTCGCTGCAGTTCAACGTGTCCCATTGCAAAGAATGGTCGCTGCTGGCGTTCTCGCGCGGCCTCGAAGTGGGCGTCGACGTCGAGCGCGTGCGTGCGGACATCAGCAAATTGGAGCGCGTGCCCCGCTGGTTCGCCGCCCGCGAGCGCGAGGCATTGGATGCCTACGAAGGCGCCGAGCGCGCGGAGGCGTTTTTTCGCTGTTGGACGCGCAAAGAGGCGTTCATCAAGGCGACCGGCCGGGGGTTTTCGACTCCCCTCGACTCATTTGCGGTGTCCCTGGCCCCCGAAAAGGCACGCCTGGAGTGGCTCGAAGCCGGCGATACGGATCAGTGGGAGATCGCCTCTGTGGCTCCCGACGAGGCGTATGCGGGCGCTGTTTGTGTGCGTGCCGGCAGGTCCGTCTACCTACGCACGATCACAGCGACCGTCTCGAACTCCCCATCGGTCCAGCTCGACTTATAATCCATCGACTGGCCCATATCGTAGACGTCGATGCCCTCGTCGTGCAGGTGGCGGATCATCTCGAGCTGGACGATATTTCCGGGGGAGTGCTCGGAGTATTTCTGGTGGTAGCTCATCTGCAGGCCGCGGTAGGTCTGCTGGAAGAGGCCGCCGAAGCAATAGGCGATGTCGACGTCGTCGACGGTGGCGAAGGTCACCCGCAGGGCGTCCTTTTCGGCCAGGCACGGCAGCATCGACTTGTAGAAGTCGTACATGCGCCCCTGAGCGATTCCCACGCCCTGGCGGCCCTTCCAACTCTGGCGCTCGACGGCGATGATCCGCTCGAAGACGCGCTCGCAATCGCCGGCGGTGTCGAAGTCGGCGAGGAATTCATATTCGACGCCTTCGGTTTGGGCATCGCGCAGCGCACGACGCATATTGGCGCGAAACTTCGACGATCGCCTGCCCAAGAACCCCTCCAGGCCGCCTTCGAGGCTGGCATATTGGCGGCCCATCGACGGGCCGATGCCCATGAAATGGTCGGCCTGGAATCCACGCACAAGCTCCTCGAATTGCCGGGAGTCCTCGCTGATGCCCGTCAAAAAGAGGATGTCCCACTGATCGACGAGCCGACGCGCCTCGGCGATGAACTCGCGGGTGACGCCGACGACGTCTTCGCCGACAAATGGGCTCGCCAGCCCCCAGGAGGCCTCCAGGGGCTGCATATACCGGCCCACCCGCGGGTGAGAGCCCTTGCATAGGGCCACGAAGCCCTCGGTCTTCGACGCTTGCCACGCCCACAATTCATGGTCGGGGCTCAGGGCTTCGAAGGCGGGCATCGCCCAGCACGACGCCGAGCAGAAACGGTCGACGTCCGGGGTGCGAGCCACGGCGCGATCGAATCGGTCGAGTCTTTCTCGGAATTCTTGGAGCGTCAGTTGGCGCATGGGCGGTTGGTAAGAGTTTGGTGCGCTACTCTCAAACGATAGGTACAAATGCGTGGGTCGGCAAACCCGCTGCCGTTGCTCTGCCCCCGGGTCCGGGCTGGACCACACCGACAGGCGCATTCGTGTGAGACCCGGGACATCTCAGTGACTTGGCGTTCATGAAGCCTCATTCAGCTTGACACGCACGCTTAACTTCCATAATCGTGAACCGTCCCCCCTTAACGCATTATTCGGCACCGGTGAAAACACAGTTGATGGTCACGGTGGCCGGGAGAGTAGTTTTATGGATCTGAGCAAGTCGAAATACATTCTACCGAATCTGTTGACGCTGACGAGCGTCTTCTGCGGAATCTCCAGTATTCAACTCGCGATCACCGCCAACAGTGCCGAGCAACTCCAATTGGCTGCATGGCTGATCGTCGCCGCGATGCTCTGCGACCTCTTCGACGGCCGCGTCGCGCGGATGACCGATGCACAGAGCGAATTTGGCGTGCAACTCGACAGCCTCGCCGACGCGGTCAGCTTCGGAGTGGCTCCGGCGATGCTGCTGTATAGTTGGGGCCTCGAGCCGCTGGGCGTGCTGGGACTGTTCTTCGCGTTCATCTATGCCGGCTGCGCGATCATGCGCCTGGCCCGGTTCAACGTGACCGCCAAAGCAGATGGCGGCAAGAGCCGCTACTTCGAAGGACTTCCCACACCGCTGGCCGCCGGCGCCGTGGTCTCCATCGTCAAGGCTCACCTATCGATGACCCTCGAGCCGACCACCGGCGCCTATTGGAACGTGGCCGCCATGGCCGTGCTCATGGGCGGATTGATGGTCAGCAATGTGCGCTACCGCACCTTCAAAGACTTCAACGTGCGCGGCGGCGGCGGGCTGGCCCTGGCCGCGATATTGGTCGTGGTCGCCGGCGTCAGCGTCGTCGCCCAACCCAGCGTGGCGTTCGTGACGATCATGGTCATGTATATCATCGTCGGCCTCGGCGGCGGCCTGGTCGACATGGGCCGTGCGCTCTTCGGCGCCGACGTCGAGGAGTCCGACTACCTCAACGAACCCATCGAAGCCGACTCCACCGACTCCGATCGGTAATTCTTCGTCGCGCTTCTGGCCGACCACCCGCGAAATATACTACACTGCGCATCCGTCTTAGCAGTCTTGCTTCGTAGTATTGGGTTTTTCGCGGTCGGTGGTCGTGCCATGTCCAGAAATTTCTTTGTTTGTTGTCTCGCAGGCTTCGCTCTTTTGGTCGCGTGCGGCGACCCGGATCCGTCGGGCGGCGCCGATGCCGGCATCACCCAAGACGGGGGCGGCGACGCGACCGATGCCACCGGCGGCCCCGATGCGGCCGGCGACGCCGACGCCCAGCCAGATGCCGGCCCCGGCGGATTGGTGCGCACCCCGCCCCGGGATGGCGTCAACCCCGACGGCCACCCCGACGTCTTCGAAGACCTCTCCACCGGCCAAGCTCGCGCCGGACGCATCGACACCGAAGAGACCGGGTTCACCGGGATCTGGTCCCATTGCCGCCAGGGCGACTTCCGTCTGTACAACGCCGAGATCGAGGTGTGCATCCAGCAGGAGGCGTCCAATCGCTTCGAGGTTCTCACCGGCGGCATGATCGTCGATGCCAAACGCGTCGACGACAGCTCCGACGAGGTGCTCGACTTCGTGCGCCCGTTGGTCGGATTTGGCACCGCCCGCGCCGAGTCCATCGAAGTCGTCCGAGACGGCTCCGAGGGTGGCCCGGCGGTCGTGCGCATCGAGTCGGTCGACTCGCCCATCGCCCACCTGGTGGGCGTCATCGGCAACGGCCTCGCCGACGACCAGGACGTCGAGATCACCACCGAATTTCGCCTCGCCCCCGACAGCGACACCGTCGAGATGGTCACCTGGTATCGGAACCCCAACGACGGCACCCGCGTCTTCCCCATCGGCGATTGGTTCGGCTACGGCGATCGCACGCAATTGTGGACGCCCGGCCGCGGCATGGGCGCTCCGGAGGGCAGCTACGGCTGGCTCGGCTCGGTCGGGGAGCACAGCTCCTATGGCTGGGTCACCCCCGACGAAGAGGCTCAGGAGCTCGGCCTGTCCAGCCAGGGGCTGCCCTGGGCGGGCTCTCGTTCGCGAGGGGTGCGCCTGGAGAAGGGCGATGAGCAGGCGTGGCAGCGCTGGTTCGTGGTCGGCGACGGCTCGCTGGAGACGATCCGCCGTCGCGCCCTCGAACTTCGCGGCGAGACCGACGAGGCCTTCGACGCCGAGCCGCATACCATCACCGTGCAGACCGACGACGGCGATCCCGTCAAAAACCGCGGCGTCCTCGTCGAGCTCGACGGTGAGCCGGTGACCTGGGGGCGCACCGACGCCGACGGGCAGGTCGATCTGTGGCTGGCCGACGGCGACTATACCCTGACCGTCGAGGCGTGGGACGCCGGATCTCCGTTCGAGCGCGAGGTCCAACTGCCCGCCGACGACACCCTGACCATCGACACTCCGGCCACGCTGACGCTGGTGACCTCTGACGCAGACTCCCTCGAGAACCTGACCAGCCGGGTGGTGGTCAACGGCGGCACCGGCCACAGCACCTTCGCCGCCAACGGCGTCGCCCAGATGAAGCTCGCCCCCGGCGCCTACGAGGTGGTCGTCACCCACGGCCCCGAATTCGGCGCGGCTGCCCTGTCCGTCGACCTCGGGCCGGGTGATAGCCACGAGGAATCGGTGGCGCTGACCCGCGCCTTTGGAACCGACGGCTGGCTGTCCGGCGACTTCCACCAGCATATGGAGCCCAGCCTCGACAGCACCGCGCGCGTGGAGAAGCGTCTGCTCGAAAACGCCGCCATGGACGTCGACATCGCCGTGTCGACCGATCACGAGGCGGTCACCGACCTCTTCCCGCTCATCGAAGAGCTCGGCCTCGAAGGACAACTGACCACCTTCGCCGGCGTGGAAGTCTCGCCGCTGGAGACCCACGTGGGCATGTACCCGATGGACTACGACCAGACCAAGCCCGGCGGCGGCAGCATCCGCCTGGCTTACCTCGACGATAACGACGAGCTCCAACGCCGGCTCATCCCCGAGGTCGTCCAGATCGCGCGCGGCCTGCCCAGCGACCCGGTCATCCAGCTCAACCACTCGCGCCGAAGCACCTCCGGGATGCTCGAGCTGGTCGACTTCGACCCCGAGGTCGGCCCCGACGCGGTCGACGACCGCCGCTTCACCCTGGACTTCGACACCATGGAGATCACCAACCGCTTCGGGGATACCTGCAAGCTCTTCGCCGACTGGAGCGGGCTGCTCAACGCCGGCTACCGCTTTACGGGCCTGGGTAACTCCGATACCCACGGGCTGAGCGGCGAGTCCGGATTGCCGCGCAACTTCTTGCGCATCGACAAGACCGTCGAGGAGGTCAGCGCCGCCGATATCCGCGCCGCGCTGCGAGGCGGACAGGTCACCGTCGGCGCCCACGCGTTCATCGACTTCGCCGACGCCACCTTGCCCGGCGACGTCATCGAGGCACAGGCCGGCGAGGACGTCGACGTGCGCGTGCGCGTGCAAACCCCCGATTGGGCCCAGGCCGACCGCCTCCTGGTGGTGGTCAATGGCCAGGTGGTCGAGGAGCTGGCACGACCCGCCGGCGCGACCGCGCATTTGGACTTCGACCAGACGATCTCTGTGAATGTGGACGAGGATTCGTGGGTGGCCTTCTTCGCCGACGGCCCACGGCCGGAGGCGATGATCGGCTCGAGTAAACCGGTGCTCGCCTTTACCAACCCGATCTATATCGATGTCGACGGCGACACCGACGGCGACGGTCAACTGTGGGAAGCTCCCGGGGTGCGATCGCTGTCGCTCGAGGCCGTCGACCAGTTCTGTAACTGAGCCTAAGACACCATGGCATTGCGCAACTCACTGAAGCAGCTTCGCGAGCGCATCGACCAGGCACTCGTCGACGCCATCGACCCGGATATCTGGCAAAATATCCGCTCGATGGACGCCGGCCAGAATGACTACGGCTTCGATCCGTTCGGCTTTCAGCCTGAATTCCTCAAATACGTGGCGCCCTTTGCCGAGCGGCTGTACCGCAAATACTTCCGCACGGAAGTCTTCGGCATTGACAATATCCCCGACTCGGGGCGGGTGCTGCTGGTGGCCAACCACACCGGCCAGATTCCCATGGACGGCTTCCTGATCGGGTGCGCCCTGCTCTTCGACAAAAAGCCGGCGCGCATGGTGCGCAGCATGGTCGAGCGCTGGGTGCCCACGATCCCGTTCATCTCCACATTCTTGGCCCGCGCCGGCCAAGTCGTGGGCACCCGCGAGAATTGCCGCATCCTGCTGGGCCGCGACGGCTGCATTCTGGTCTTTCCCGAGGGCATCCGGGGCATCAACAAGACCTACGACCGCGCCTACGAGCTCGAGCGCTTCGGGCTGGGCTTTATGAGGCTGGCCCTGGAGAACGACACCCCCATCGTGCCGGTGGGCGTGGTCGGCGGCGAAGAGCAGATGCCGGCGATCTGGAACTTCGAGTCGCTGGGCAAACTGCTGGGGATGCCGTCGTTTCCGATCACGCCGACCTGGCCGCTGTTGGGCCCGCTGGGCGCTCTGCCGCTGCCGGTCAAATATCGTATCTACTTCGGTGAGCCGATGGAGTTCGAGGGCGCCCCCGACGACGAAGATCGGGTCATCGGCGCGCAGGTCGACCGGGTCAAAGAGGCGATCACTGAGCTCATCGACCAGGGTCTTCGCGAGCGCGAGGGGGTCTTCTTTTGAAACGCAACCGTCGCCAACAAAAACAGCGGGTCGTTATTACCGGCATCGGGGGCAATCTCGGGCGTGCCGTCGCTCGTAGACTACACCGCGACTACGAGATCATCGGCATCGATCGCCGACCGGTCCACCACATGCCCAAGGACGTCGACGTCGAGAATGTCGACATTCGTAGACGGCGTGTCGAGGACATTTTCCGCCGTGAGCGCATCGACGCGGTCGTCCACCTCAACATCATGCACGACCCGCGCACACGCCAAGAAGAGCATCACGCCTTCAACATCGTGGGCACCCAAAAGATCTTCCAGCTCGCCAGCGAGCACCGCGTCCCCAAGATGATCGTGCTGTCCAGCGCCAACGTCTACGGGCCTGACCCGACCAATAACCAATTCCTCAAGGAGGACGCCCCGCTGATGGGCGGGCAGAACTTTGACGCCATCCGCGATCTGATCGCGTTGGACATGTTCTGCAACACCTTTTTTTGGCGCCACCCCGAGATCGAGACGGTCATCTTGCGCCCCGTGCACATCGTCGGCCGGGTCAACAATGCCCCGAGCCGCTACCTGCGCCTGGAGCGGCCCATCTCGGTGATGGGCTTCGATCCCATGGTCCAACTCATCCACGTCGAGGATGTCGTCTCGGCGATCGAGCGCGCCCTGACTCCGGGAGTGCGGGGAGTGTTCAACATCGCCGGCCCCTCGCCGGTGCCGCTGTCGCTGCTCTTCGAGAAAATGGGCAAGACGCCCCGCCCGGTCCCCGAACCCGTGGCGCGGTTGATGCTCAAGGCCGCCTGGTCGCTCAAGGTCAGCGATTGGCCGGTACCCGAGCTCGACCACATCAAATACGTGTGCATGGTCGACGACACGCTGGCCCGCGATAAACTCGGCTTCAAACACGAATATTCGCTGGACAGAATCCTCGAAGATCTATCTCGACCGCCACGCCATTAAAAGCGCACCTGAACCGCCACCTTGAACTAAACTGGCCGGCGCCACCTCCCTCATAGTTGCCGGCCGTCTTCGGGGGCCGAATACACGCACTACACCCGCTTCACGCCACGATGCCGAATTTTTATGGAAGATCTCCAGCCGCGTCTCATGTTTGTATGTATACACAGTTGTGCCAGATGGCTTGACCTGCAAGATCGATAGGGGCATAACACTGGCAAAGCTGTCAACGGGACTGAGGAGTCCTAAAAAACGCGTCATTTGTCGGATACCTACAACGTCTTAGCGGCAGTCGCCGCAGTGGCACGTCACACGGGGAGATGCGTGTCGCCAGCCGACTATATGGAGTGAGGAGCATGATGGAAGTCGAGCTCGACAAAGAAGTCTTTACAACTTTCGAGGCTGCCAAAATCTGCAACGCGAATATCACGTCGATCAAAAACTGGATCGACAAGGGGGAACTTCGCGCATTTCGCACACCGGGAGGCCACTATCGCATCGAGCGAAAAATTCTCGATGACTTTTTGAATCGCCACGCCATGCCCAACCCATTCGCCGAGCGCGAACGCCGCCGCGTGCTTTACGTGCACAGCAGACCCACGGGCCTGGAAGAGATATCCTCTCATTTCGGCGAGCAATACGATTACGAGGCGACTGACGACCCCCAGCAGGCCTTGCTGACCATCGGCCAGTGGGTGCCCGACGCGGTGGTCATCGACGATCGCATCGATGGCATCGAATTGCTCCAGCTATGTGAGACCATCGGCGAGAATATCGAGCTTCGCCCGGTCTCGGTGGTCGCTCTTCACGAGCGCGACGATGGGTATAGCGACAAGCTTCGCGAGGCGGGCTGCAAATACGTGGCCACACCGCCAGACGACACCCAGATCGTCATCGAGACCCTGCGCCGCGCACTTTTGTGACGGCGGGGGGACTGCGGGCTTGGGGCTTGGGGCTTGGGGCTTGAACTGCAGGCTTGAGGCTTGGGGCTTGGGGAAAGGCAAAAAGGCGGCTCCCGATTTCCGGGAGCCGCCTTCTTACTTTCTCACTCTCTCACTTTCTCACTCTCTCACTTTCTCACTCTCTCACTTTCTCACTCTCTTACTCTCTTACTCTCTCAAGTGCGACGTGCTTTGAGGGTGATGGCGTCGCCTGCGACGCTGTCTTCGATGACCTCGAAGCCGGCGCGGCGCAACCGCTGGTGCAGCTCGTCGCGGCTGAACCAATGGAATTGGGTGGGCAGCTCGGCGGCGCGCTTGACCAGCCGGCGCATGACGCCGTCTCCCAGGATGAACGTTCCCACCACACAGATGCCGCCGGGCTCGAGCACGCGGGCGAAGTTTCTGAGCGCCTCGTCGATATTTTGCATCATGTGCAGCGCGCCGGCGCAGTGAAGCCGGTTGTACGAGGCTCGCTTGGCGGGGATGCGTGTGGCGTCGCCGCGGATCAAGAAGACCTCGTCGTCGAGGCCGTCCCGGCGCAGGTAGGTGCGCGCCGTCTCGAGCATCGGCCAGGATAGATCCATCCCGGCCACCAAGCTGCCGTCCTGGCCTCCAGTGGCCTCCAGGACTTGCTGGGCGAAGTAGCGCGTGAAGTTGCCGGTGCCGCAGGCCACGTCCAGAAGACGGGTACTCTCATCGATCTCGAGCATCTCGGCGGCGAGCGCATACTCCTCGTTGAGGCTGCGGTCGCTGACCACGCCGGTCAGCCGCGGGCGCATGATGTCCTCATAGAAGCGCGCGTAAAAGCGCGACTCCATGAGGCGCTGGGTTACGCTTCGACCGCTGGGCTTGGGCGGGGCGAGGTCGGCTACGCCGTTGTGGAAATTATACTCGCGGCGGCACGCCGTGCAGGTCAGCGTGGTCGCGCCTCGCTCGAAATCGTCGTGACCGCAGGCCGGGCAGCGCAGCGTGGCGATGAATCGCTCCACGCGAGCCTCGCGGTCGGTCGCCTTGGCCGGCGCCGCCGGAGCCTTCTTCTGCTTGGCCTTTTTCTTTTGGCGGGTTGCCTCGGGCGTGGGGGGCATCTCCTCGCCGGCCGCCGGCGAGACGACCTCTTTGGCCTTCGCTTCTTCTTTGGCCTTCGCTTCTTTTTTGGCCTTCGCTTCTTTTTTGGCCTTCGCTTCTTTTTTGGCCTTCGCTTCTTTTTTGGCCTTCGCTTCTTCTTTGGCCTTTTGTTCTTGCTTCTTGGCCTTTTCGGCCTCCTTTTTAGGCGCTTTTTTCTGAGCTTTCTTGGCCTTTTTCTCAGGCGCCTCGGCCACCTCGGCCGGCCCAGCCGCTTCGAGCGCCTCGGCAGCCGCTCGATGGATCTTCTTCTGCAGCGCGTCGCCCACGCCCTTGACCGTCTGCAGCTTTCCATTCTTGGAAGCCTCGAAGAGCGCCTCGACCGAGTCGATTCCCAACTCGTTGACGAACGCCTCCGCCTTCGACGGTCCCACGTATTTCACCTGGGAGAGTTCTTCGATGGTACCTTTGCTTGCCTTCTTTGCCATCGCACTTGCCCCTATTCAACTGGATCAATTGAGCAGCATTGTTTAGCGCGGCGAAAGCCGCCTGCAATCTCTTTGTATACGTGCCAGAGCCGGTAGTTATCCGATATGACGCAGCGTGTCAAACCACTGGACCAGCGCGTGCCGGGGCCGTGGCTGCACCGAAACATGCGCACGGCCGCCAAAAAGTCACGCGATAATCACCGCCAGCCTACGGCTTGCGAGCTCGCGCGACGCGGTCGTGCTCGGAGTAGTCCTGGCGGATCGTGGCGTTGGCGAAGCCGGCCTCTTCGAGCAGGGCTCGCACCGCCTCGCCCTGGCGGTAGCCGATCTCGCATAAAAAATGGCCGCCCGGGGCCAGCGCCTCGAAGGCCGCCGGAATGAGCCTGCGAATCACGTCGAGGCCGTCCTCGCCGGCAAAGAGCGCGCCTTCGGGCTCGTAGTCCTTGACGTCGACCATGACCTCATCGCGCTCGTCTTCGGCGATATAAGGCGGATTGCTGACCACGAAATTCAGCGGGAGCATCGACTCGTCGACGCCCGAGAGAAGATCGCCCTCGAAGAAGCGCACGCGCCCGCTCAGTTCGAGCTGCTGGGCGTTCTCCCGGGCCAACTCGAGCGCGTCGGTCGAGGTGTCGGTGGCGGCGACCTGCAGGTTCGACCGCTCGCTGGCGATCGCCAGGGCGATGGCGCCCGTGCCGGTCCCCACGTCGACCAGGCGCTCGTCGCTCTCCTCGTCGATGAGTTCGAGGGCCTCCTCGACGAGCACCTCGGTCTCCGGACGCGGAATCAGCGCGCGCCGATCGACCTTCAGATCCAGGCTCCAAAACCCCTTCTCGCCGAGCAGATACGCCACCGGCTCCCCCTCGACACGCCGCTTGATCAGCGCCCGGTAGGCGGCCAACTCGTCGTCGCCCATCGGCCGGTCGAAGTGCGTATATAGCTTGATGCGCTCGTAGCCGAGCACCTCGGCGAGCAGAAGCTCGGCGTCGAGCCGAGGCGTGGCGGTGGCCTCTTTGGTCTCGAAGAAATGCGTCGTCCACCGCAAGATTTTCAGGAGCGTCCAC
>CAYLTX010000199.1:0-11292 GCA_964386725.1 uncultured Bradymonadales bacterium
CCCCAAGCCCCAAGCCCCAAGCCCCAAGCCCCATGTCACTCGCTGCCGCAGGGAAGCGCCGATAGGCCGATGACGCGCTCGTCGTCGTGGAGTTCGATGGCGCGGTTGCCCTTGGCGGGCCGGCCCATCAGGGCGAAGTCGGTCGCCGGCATGCGGTGGAGCCGGCCGTTGCTGGTGGTCACTGCCAGATCGCCGCCGGCCCGGCAGGCGACCGCGGCGGCGACCCGGTCGGGGTGGTCGAGGCGAAGTAGTTGCAGCCCCGCGCCGGCGCGTCCCTGGGTGCGAAACTCATCGAAGTCGACCCGCTTGGCCATGCCCTGCTCGGTGATCAGGGCGACCTGCTCGACGTCGTCTCCCAGGAAGGCCGAGACGACCGCGTCGTCGGTGTCCTCGAGCTTCATGACGTTGACGCCTCTGGCCTTCAGGCCCATCGAGCGAAGATCATCGGACTCGAAGTGAATCGCCTTGCCCTGCGCCGAGGCGCAAAAGACGGTGGTTTGCTCCGGGCCGGCCAACACGGCGACGGGGGTGTCGCCCTCGTTGAGCAGGAAGGCCTCGCGGGCCTCGCGGTCGAGCGTGTAGCTGAGCTCGGAGACCTCCGATGCCTTGCCCTTGGCCTGTCGGGTGATGTGGATGAGCCGGCCGCCATAAAGGGCGTCGCGCCCCAGGACGTCGGCGATCTTCTCTCCCTCGTCGAGGTTGACCACGTCTTGGATCCGCCGGTTGAGCATCTCGCCGTCCCATTTGGGCACCATACGGGCGTCCATGCCGAAGTAGCGGCCTCGCTCGGAGAAGACGATGACGCCGCTGGGCTCACCGAGGTGGACCAGCTGCTCGATGCGGCCGGTGCCGTGCTCGGTCGGCGGGATGATGGGCGCGTCGGTTACGTGTACGTCGGAGCCGGGGACCTCATAGAAGCTGCCCGCCGTGGTCAGCGCAAAGAGTGGGTGTGAGGCCGCCTCGGTGACCTCGCGCTGGACGTCCTCTTCGACGGTGGTGCTCCCCGACGAGCGCGACGTCGACCGACGCGACTTCGAGCGGTTCTGGGAGACCGCCTCACTGAGTGCAGCGGCGAGGACAGCATCCCAGCCGCCAAATTCCACGGAGGCCGTTTCATACAGCTCTCCGTGCAGGGTGGCGGCGCTGGTCTCCAATAGATTATCGGCCGACTCGCGTCGGGCGATGTCCAAAATACGCTCGATGAGATCGTCGCGGTCCATAGCTCCTTTCCGATTGGGACGAGGTGAAGTGGCCCATATCTTGTCAGAAGGTTGGCCAAAATGCACCCGAGCGGGCCGGCGAGGATCATCGCCGCAGTTATGCGCCCTCGCAGGTAGGTTCGTCACCCACCTCGCCCCCACCGTCGCTGAAGACGACGTATCGACTCAGTGGATAGGTCCAGGCCACCCAGATCACGCCTTTGGAGACCGCCCAGGCGAGGGCAGCGCCGGCCAGACCGGCCAGCCAGCCGGTCAAAAAGCCGTGGCCTGCGGCCGCCACCCAACTCATCGCGAAGTAGATCGCCGCCGAGCGAAATAGCGGGGCTTCGAAGCGGCGAAAGACCCAAAATCGGCATATCGTATAGTGGACGATGCCGCCCAATAGCGCGCCGACCCCGGCGGCCAGACCCAGCGACACAAACTCCCATCGCACCAGCGTAAAGACCAGGGACGCGTAGATGAACGCGTCGGTCGCCGTGGCTGCGGCGCTGGCGACCGAGGAGCCGGAGAAGTCGAGCAGGTGACGTTTGAACTCATTTTTACTCATACGGCCTTTTACTCGTACGACTTTGGGCTCGTGCGACTCTTTTTCCACGGAACAGACATTTTTCGGCCGATTGCACTGGCCGAAATGGGCTCACTGAGAGGGCGCCTGAGGTGCTTGAGCACGTGGAATCCTGCGTCTATTCCCGGCCCCCCGTCCCCTCGGAGGGGGAATGGCGCCGGTTCGGGGCATCGATGAGCCTCCCGGGTGGCGTGGATCAGCAGCTAGATGCTGCTCCTGCCCGGATTTCACCGTGACAGTAAAATTTTTCAATATCAACGGAATAGACTCTGAAAAGTCGTGTTTCGACACTGTGACCGCGGCGAATTGTAGCCGGTTGATGATGCAAGTGGTTGAGATCGCTTGTAAAGTCTAGACTTGTCGGGTGTTGGAACGTTGCAGCGCCTTATCAGTAGTACCCGAGACGGAGAACGCCAAAAGTGAGTCGTAGTAGTAGCGAGAAGAAGAAGTATCACTGGGCGAAACTCCGCCGCGCGCTTTCATTTGCGCGGCCGTATCGAAAGCCCATCGCAGTCATCCTCGTGCTGACCCTCGGAGTGGCCGTCATCGGCGCCATCCAGCCGTTGGTGATGAAACATATCTTCGACCAACTCGGCGAAGGCGGCACCTTCGCCAATGTCCTGTGGGGCTTGGGCTTGCTGGTCGGCATGGCGCTGATCAACGAGGCGGCCGGCGGAATCAGCAATTGGATGACCTGGCGCACCCGCATCGGCATCCAGTACAGCTTACTCGAGGAGTCGGTCGACAGCCTGCAGCGCCTGCCGGCGAGTTACCACTCCGAAGAGGGCACCGGTGCGGTGCTCACTCGCCTGCAAAAGGGCATCGACGGCTTCGTCAACGCCGTCAGCCAGATCGCCTTTCAGATATTGCCGGCTTTCGCCTATTTGCTATTTGCCGCGGTCGCGATGCTCCAGCTCGACTGGCGGCTCTTCTTGGTCGTGATGGCCTTCGTGCCGCTTCCGGCGATCATCTCGGCGTGGGCAGCTCCCACCCAGACGCGCCGCGAGCGTAAGCTCCTCGACAAGTGGTCGATCATCTACGGGCGCTTCAACGAAGTGCTGCGGAGCCTGCCGTTGGTCAAGAGCTTCGCGATGGAAGATCGCGAGAAGGAGCGATTCCTGGACCACGTCGACGATGCCAACGACGTGGTCGTGCGAGGCGTCGGCTTCGACACGAGCGTCAGCGCCGCCTCCAACTTGGTGATCACCGGCGCGAGGCTGTCTGCGCTGGGCGTGGGCGGCTTTCTCATCTTCGAGGGCCAGACCACGGTCGGTACGCTGGTCGCGTTTATCGGCTATGTGCAGGGTCTGTTCGGGCCCGTGCAGGGCCTGACCGGTGTCCACGAGACCGTGGTCAAGGCGGTCGCCGCGGTCGACGAGGTCTTCAATATTCTCGACGGCGAGGATCCGGTGCCGGATCGGCCCAACGCGGTCGATCCCGGCCCGCTCTCCGGGGAAGTCACCTTCGACAACGTCAGCTTCGCCTACGAGGAAGGCGGCGAGGTCGTCCTCGACGGTATCGATCTGCATATTCGAGCCGGCGAGACCGTCGCGCTTGTCGGCCCCAGCGGGGCGGGAAAGTCGACGATGATGGGGTTATTACAGCGCTTCCACGACCCGATCTCGGGCACAGTGCGCCTCGACGGACACGACATTCGCGACCTCGAGCAGCGTAAAGTGCGCCACCAGATGGGGATGGTCCTGCAGGAGTCGATGCTCTTTCGCGACACCATCGCCAATAATATTGCCTACGGCCGGCCCAACGCCACGCGCGACCAGATCATCGCCGCGGCCAAGGCAGCCCACTGCCATGACTTCATCGAGCGGCTCCCCGACGGCTACGACACGGTGGTCGGCGAATGTGGCAGCCGTATTTCAGCCGGTGAGCGCCAGCGCGTCTCAATCGCGCGCGCGATCATTAAAAATCCGCCGGTGATGATCCTCGACGAGGCGACCTCGGCGCTCGACGCCGAGTCGGAGGCCCTGGTCCAAGAGGCGCTCGACCGCCTGCTCGAGAACCGCACCGCATTTATCATCGCCCACCGCCTCTCCACGGTGGTGCGCGCCGACCGCATCCTGGTGCTGCGAGATGGCCACATCGCCGAGTGCGGCACCCACCGCGAGTTGATGCGCAACCAGGGCTATTACTCCTATTTGGTCGAGCAACAGACCGGCCACATCCAAATGGCCAGTTGAAGGCCAATATGGTCCGGCGCGCAGGGATGAGGTTACGGGGGCGCGCTCTTCTGTTACAATCAGCGACATCGCCCACACGATGCCGACGAGCAGAGGAGTGCCGTGCCACTTTCGAACGAATTGCGTTGTCTGTTGATCGCCGCTCCTTTATTGGCCGCCGTCGCCTGTGACAGTGGGCAGACCACCGTGTCCGGCGGCAACGTCGAGGACGCCTCGGATTGTCAGGGCGCCGATTGCGGCGACGAGGACGTCGGCGACGAGCCGCGGGTGACCTCGCTGCAGATCGAGCCGGCCTCCGCCGATCTGCTCAGCGACAACGGCGACAAGCCCTCCCAGGACTTCAGCCTCGTGGCCACCTTCTCGGACGGGTCCACCGGCGCGTATCCCGGTGAGGTCGAGTTTAGCATCGACACCGAGAAATTCGGCTTTATCCGCCCGGATAGCGGGGAGTTCATCGCTCACGGCATCGTCGGCGGCCAGACCGAGATTACCGCCGCCGCGCTCGATGACGCCGGCCTGCCCTCGGCGACGGCGACGGTCAACGTCTATATCAAACGCACCCACATCGCCGACGGGTTGCCCGACGACGTCGCCGAGCAATTCGAGGGCCAGCAGGTCGACGACCCGGCGCGCGCCGCAGATATCGTCTACCCGCTCGACGGGGCGCTGATGCCCCAGAATGTCTATCCCGCTGACATCCAATGGCTAAACGGCGCCCAGGACGACCTCTTTCAGGTCCGCCTGAGCAAGCCCAATGCCGAGGTCGTCGCCTACCTGAGCCACACCGGCGCCGATTTTGGCAACCACTGGCTGGTCGACCAGGACGCCTGGCGTACCATGGCGCAGAGCGACCCGGACGAAGCGATGGGCATCTCGGTGACGCGTCTCGAGGCTGCCACCGGCGAGGTGATCGGCTCCGAGGCCGTTCGGACGCGTTTTGCCAACGGCACCATCGCCGGCTCGGTGTATTATTGGGATATCGCCGCGGGGCGCATCGTGCGCATCAACGACGGCACCGCCACTCGTGACAACTTCATGCCCGCCCCGCCGGCGGGCGTCAGGGGCGAGCGCTGCGTCGGCTGCCACTCGGTGTCCAATAGCGGGCGGTATATGGTCGGCCGGCTGGGCGGCGGCAACAATGTCGGCACGGTCTTCGATCTCACCAAGGACTTGACCCAAGATCCGGCGCCCACCGAATTCGCCCTCGACGATCCGGGCCGCACCTGGTGGTTCTCGACGTGGAACCCCGACGACACGCGCATCATGGTCAGCAGAAACGAGGATACGCAGGCCAACTTCGCCCTGATGGACCCGTTCAGCGGCGACTTCATCGAGCCGCAGTCGGGCGAGCTGCCCTCCGGGGGAGGCGTGACCCATCCGTCCTGGTCGCCCGACGGCAGTCTGGTGGCCTATGTGACCAACGCCGATGCGTGGGGCGGGGCGAATACCACCGGTGACATCGCGGTGTTGCCCGTCGACGGCCCCGACGCATTCGGCCAGTCAGAGGTGATCCGCGCGGGCACGAATATCCCCGACGCTCATCCGGCCGGCGCAGCCGCCAGCTATCCGACCTGGACGCCCGACTCCGAGCGCATCGCGTTTGCCCACGGCACCGGCTCGCGCAGCGAGAATATGCAGTCGGCGCTGTATTTGATGGGCCGCGACGGCTCAGGCGTGGTGCGCCTGGACGCCGCTTCGGGCGGAGAAGGCGGCGTCGACACCTTCCAGCCGAACTTCTCTCCGTTCGAGACCGACGACCATTATTGGCTGAGCTACCTGAGTCGGCGAGACTATGGAAACGACCAGGTGGGCACGCGGGGCGCCTCACGCCAGCAGATCTGGGTCTCGGCGGTCAAAAAGTCACCCGACCCCGACGAGGACCCATCTGAGGTGGGGTATTGGCTGCCCGGTCAAGATACCGAATCGATGAATATCGCCGCCTATTGGGCCCCTCAAGCCTGCCGACAGGACTCCGAGACTTGCAGTGTGGGGGCAGAATGTTGTAGTGGCGAGTGTATACCTGATGAGGGTGGGAGTTTAGTCTGCTCGCCGCCACCTCCGGAACGCTGCCGGAAAGTGATCGAGACGTGCAGTACCGATAGCGATTGTTGCGCAGGCTTGTCCTGTGTCACTAATGTCTGTTATCCCGCCGAAGGGTAAACCGGGGCTGGCAACGTTAAGCCCCGTCTAAAGCGCGGTCGAACCGAACTGGATTGAGTCTTGAGAAATCCCCCAGATCGTGTAAGACACGCTTGAAGGTATCGAACAAATCGTGAAATGATCAGCATGCAACCCAAGCCTTGAATGGAGGTATTACCATGGCAGCAGAAGAGTATATTGACGCGATGAAAGGTCTCAAAGAAGCCGAAGAAAACGGTGACATCCAGCAGGCATACGCTGGCACCAACAAAGCGGCCGCCACGCGCGTCCGTAAGGCGTTCCTTGCGGCCAAGAAAGCTTTCCACGAAGCACGTCAGGAAATCCAGGCCATCAAAAAGGGCGACGAGAGCCCGGTCGAGGACGTCCCGACTTTCTTCGACAGCGAAGAGTAAGCCACTCCTCGCTTTCGGGATGACCCGCGCGCTGGTTAACAGGCGTGCGGGTTGTGCCGACAAAAAAAGGGCCCCCCGGCGCAAACGCCGGGGGGCCCTTTTTTATTGGTACGAGCGTGGTTTAGAATTCGAAGCCGACATTGGCGCCGGCCTTCCAGGTGTGCATGGAGTTCTCTTCCTGGGCGACCTCCGAGCGCATGATTTCATCGTCGACTGACGGGCTGAACGTGCCTCGCAAGTCGGCGATGAAGCGGTTGTAGTTATAGCTGAGACCGGCTCCCAGCGGGAAGTCGATGACGTTGTCGGAGTTCTGCAGGTTGGACTGGTTGACGTCGGTATTGGTGATCTCGTAGTGCTTCCAGCCGGCACCGGCGAGCACGTAGGGCTTGACCTGCGTTTCGCTCAAGTTCAGCCGGAAGACACCTTCGACACCGTTGGAAAGAAGGATAGCGTCGTCTTCGACGCCAAAGGTATCCAGGCCGTTGGCAGTGCCGGTATAGGCCGCCTCAAAGCCCAACAGCGTGCGGGTGCCGAGGATAACCCGACCGGTCCAGCCGCCGCCGACGTCGACGGAGTCGTTGAAATCACCGTCGGTAAAGCCGTTGACGCCACCGCCGATCGCCACACCCATGCCAAACGGGGTCAGCGTGCGAGGCTCATCTCGCACAAGCGGTGTCGGTTCGTCGTAAGGCTCGTCGATCTCTTCGGGCTGGGCGATGGGCTCTTGCTCACCGGGCTCCATTTCGTCTTCTTCCTGGCGAATCTGCTGGCGCTCGTAGTCGCGTTCTTCGATCTCTTGGACTTCGCGCTCTTCGTAGTCCTCGGTGTCCTCTTGGGCGGTGGCGGGACCTGCGATGAGCAGCGATCCCGCTGCAATGGCGACTCCCAATAGCTTTAGGTTCTTCATGATGTGACTCCCTTGTTTGGATGTGTCTTGCTCGCTTGCGAGACTTTCCACACTCGAAACTGCAATCGCGTACTGCGGGGGCGATCCCCGGAGCCGACGCGGGTTCTCAGACGCACCCTGCGTGTGGGTATAACCAGCAAGTAGGCACACGAATGCACCCACTGCGCTAGCAGACCCGCACCGGGACATGCGTCGTATGCGACGGCCAAGGACCTCGATACGACTAGCTGTTGGCTAGCGAGCGCGACAGCACGTCATGGTGTACGGCTTGATAGATGAGAGTGTCCCCCTTATTCGGACGATGTCGCAGAGCAGAAAACTCTCTGCGTCGCCGCTTTGTCCCCCTGCGGCGGTTTCACTCAGAAAGTTAAATTCAGCGGTGGGTAGGTCAAGGACTTACATCGGAGGGGGCGCACTCGTTCCAACGCAATAACAGCGCGTCGGCGTCGGCGCCGGTCAGGCCGGTGTCGAGATTTCCGGAGTTCATCAACGAGCGGCGCTTCTTGGCGGCGACATGGCGAAGCCCGAAGGCATGGCCGAGCTCGTGGGCCAGGGTGATCGCCCGGGCGCGCCCGTCGCTGAGGCTGCGGTTGACGATGACCTCGCCGGTCTCGTCTTCGTAATAGCCGTGGATCATCGGCGCTCCAGATTCGAAGCGCACCGGAATGGTCGCCGCGCCGTCGACCGGCTGGCGGCTCAAGGCCACCGGGGCGACCTCATTCCACATGGCCAGCGCGTCATCGAGGCTGGCCAATTGCTCGGCGTCGGCCCTGCCCTCGACCTCGATGTTCAGCGGCTCACAGGGATTGTAAACCACGTCGAAGGTCGAGTCGTGCTCGCTGGTGCCGCATCCGGCAACCAAGAGCGCGGCGGCGCTCACGAAAAAGATCGACAGAGAATACAACAGACCGGACTTCAATCGCATGGCACGCCAGATGACAGCTGAGGCGAGATGGCTCCACGGGGGAGCCTGCAAATCTATTCTGGCATGAGAATCTACAGGATCTTCAGTGGGTTGTGAAGTCTGTCATGTTGTGTCAGTGGATGGCTGTCTGGCAGTATCGCGTCGAGGGCATAAAAAAAGGCCGGGGGAGCGACCCCCGGCCTTTCATCGATCTGAGTGGGTGTTACTGGTTCTGCTCACGTCGTTCGACGTTCGAGGCGTGCAGGCCTTTGGGGCCCTGGTTGAGCTCGAACTCGACGACCTCTTCGGCCTGCAGCGTCTTAAACCCCTCTTCGAGGATTTGGCTGTAGTGTACGAAGATGTCTTCTTCGGTTCCATCGACGTTGATGAAGCCGTAACCTTTGGCGTTGTTGAACCACTTAACTGAACCGACTGCCATGATAGTACCTCTCTGCTTGCTTCTAGAGTCGTTTGGCGTTTTGCCTAAGGCTGTACCACTCAGATGTCCGAGTACGACACAGCCGCCTTTACAACGCTTGCCGTCGGCGAGCGCCGGCTAACTCGAGAGCCTCTCTGCTAAAGGGCGTTGACCAGGTCAGGGATCGGATCGTGCTTGCTCGATCCTCTCCGCCGACCGAATCACTCGAGCCAGCTTTCAAGGGGTAAAACGCCGCAAACTCGCAGTCCCTTCCCAGAAAGTTGAAAAAATCAGGAAAAACAAGCAGATAGCGCTCCAAAGGCCCTCCGGCCGACCCGCAGATCCTGGACGAGCCGACCGGGCTGGACGATCAGCGCGATTGGCGAATCTGCTCCTGTCCCGACATTTGCTCCTGGCCGGCGCCGGTCTGGGGCAGCTTATTGATCGCCTGAGAGCGGATCTCTCGTCCGCTGCTGGGCGCAAAGAGCATGCCCATGCCCACCCCGACGGCCAACCCCAGGCCGAAGAGCCCAAAGCTTGCGAAGGTCGAGCTGGACTTGGACTTGCGCTGCAGCCCGAGCCGGTCGAGCATTTGATCGGTGCGTTGGGCCTGGGTCTTCTTCGAAAATAAGTCGCTGAAGTTCATCGACGTCTCCTCTGTCTGGATAGTGGGTCGTCTTTATAACACAAGTCGCGGGTGTTCTCTCACGCGCAGACTCCACGGCTGCTGTGATCGAGCTGTGGGCAAAACCTGAACGCAGCCGCAGCAGGGTCAAAGAATCGGCAGTTCGCTCTGCGAAGGCAGACCTCATTCGGACGGATGGGGCTCGGGGATCTGCGGGTCTTCGTCGCCGGGCGGCTCGTAGGCGGGCGCCTCGATATCCAGTGAGCGAAGCCCCGGGGCGCAGTCGTCCCGGGAGCCGCCGTCATAATCGGGCAGGGTCGGCTCGCTGTGAGCCCAGTCGACCGTCTCCGAGGCATCCCAGCACTGGCGGACCGTAAAGGGCTGGTCGAAGCTTCCCTCTTCGATGCGCGCGGCGACCCGGCCGCGCCGGTCGGCCAGCCAGACCGTCTGGACGCTCAGAAACTCGTGGGGGCGCCCATCGCCGGCGAAATCGCCGCGGCCGAAGAAGACCAGCCGGCCGCGCTTGGAGGGCAACTCGACATAGCGGTAGATGGCGTCGAGCGGCTCGGCGGGCTCCTCCCGGAGCTGGTAATAGCCCACGCGCACCTGGCGGACCTGGTTTCGCACCCGAAACGCGATGACGATTCTTCCCTGGGCCGAGCTGGGGTCGTAGGCGTGGATGGCGTCGAAGTCGATGCGCAGCACGCCGACGCCTTCCTGAGGGTCGCCTTCCGCCTCGAAGGGCCGAAACCACCCGGTAAAGATGGTGGCGTTGTCCTGGGCACTATCACCCCAGCGCATCGTATACTCGAAGGTGTCTTCGTCGACGGCGTCGATCCGAAAGAAGAGGTAATTGCCCTGGGGTGTGCCCTCCCACTCCCACCAATCCTCGCCGCGTCGCAGCGGCGGAAAGGCGGTGATCACATCGATGAGCTCGAAGACTCGGTAGATGGTGCGGTTGGTGCCAAAGACCGCCTGGCGGGTCAGGCCGGCCAGCTCCGAGGACTCGCCGACGATGGCCTGGGTCAGCGTCGAGGAGTCGGTCTGCTCGACGCCGTCCTCGCCGGCATAGTCGATCTTGACGGTGTCGTAGTCGACCGTCTGCGGGATATCGGGCATCGGCGCGGTGGTCTTCGGCCCGCAAGAAAGCAGGCCCGCCGCGGCGAGCATCGTGAGCATGCGCAGTAGATGGGCACCGCGCAGGCGGGGACTCGGAGCTTTGGGCGCGACGCGATTCATCGGTTTCTCTCGGGCGAGGGACGTGTCGGCGGTATGGTCAATTGGCTACATCATAGGTCGGCAACGTCTGCCATGCGAGCGGCACACCGCTCGCATGGCAGCAGGTTCGGGCTATGGCTGCTCTTCGGGATGCTCCGAGGGGATGGCCGGGTCGGCGTCGTCGATCTCATCGCGATGCTCGGGCGGCTCGAGCGCGTCGGGGTCCTGGGTGCAATCGGCACGCTGGCCCGATTCGTTGTGGCTGTCCGGCCAGGTCACGTACTCGTAGGTCTGGTGCAGGCCCGAATCCCAGCATTGAGCCGAGCCGACGAAATCGACCTCCAGGCTGCCGTCGGTCGCAAACGCCGCGCCGGCGCCGCTCAAATCCGAGCGCCAATACGAGTGCACGGCCAGCTTCTCGAGCGGCTCGACACCGTCGCCGTTGAAGTCGGCGCGCGCGTACCACTTCATGCGCCCGGAGCGATCGGGAAGCAGCACATAATCGTAGGCGGCGGCCGCCGGGAAGTTGGGATGCTCGGGCGTCTCGATCTCGATGAGCCGCACGCGTACCTGGCGGACCTGGCCGACCCGACGGAAGGTCACGCGGCTGGTGCCGCCGATGCGCTCCTCGGGGGCCAGCGTATTGAAGTTGTCGAAGTAGTAGCGCGCCACGCCCCAGCCCTGGTTG
>CAYLTX010000200.1:0-11074 GCA_964386725.1 uncultured Bradymonadales bacterium
CCCATTTTTTTATACCTGCTCCAAAATTGCACCCTCCGATCCGGTTCCAGTGGGACGGCGCCCGATGGGGAGGAACTTACAGCCGATCGGCGACTTGGCAGATTCCCGCTCGAACCGTGACCCATCTGCTTTCTGAACCCACGAAAGGCAACCCGTGCGCGATCTGGCAGGGAGTTCCTCCCTTTGGCGCGCCTTTTTGCGCCAAGGGGAGGTGCCGTGCGCGTTGTACAGCGCAGGGCGGAGGGGTCCCCCCAGCAATCATGGATCTTCAGTCGTGATATGTGTCCCCAAACCCCAAGCCCGCCCTCAATAAATATCCCAAAAGATATTAAACGTCCCGGTCATCTCGTCGCTATACTGGGTCTCCAGCTTCCAACTCGGCGCGAATCGGTACTCGATCTTGCCCAGGTTTTGGCCTTCGTCTTCCTCGGCGCCGAAGCGGTAGGAATACGAGATGAAGATGTTTTCGGTGAGGTACTTGCCGAATTGAATGCGCGCATCGCGGAAGCCCTCTTCGCCGGCCTCGACGCGGAGCACGTCGACCGGCAGGGTCGCGGCGAGGCGTTGTTGGAGCATGCCGGCGAATAGCCCGCTGGCGGCGCCCAGCGCCATGCCGGAGACGCGCGATTCCTCGCCGGCGCCGGCCTGGTTGGGGGCGCGGCCGGTCATCAGGACGTAGACGATCTCCGTCTCGGTCATGGCTGGGTCACTCTCGAGGACGAGCCTGGGCTCGTCGGCGCGGCCGCGCACTCGGACGATGATGCGGGGGTCGCCTTCGGTGGGCGCGCCCACCGCGTCGCTGATGCTGCGATCGAGCGGGAAGATGGCGCGCACGTCGAGCTGGGGGTTGGGCGGGGAGGCGCCGGTGAGCAAGATGGCGTTTTCCTGCTCGGGCACCTCGAAGCGTTTGCCCAGAAATTCGAAGTGGCCGCGGATGGTGTCCACCGAGCCGACCACGCTGACCTGAGGCCCGCCGATCTCGGCGGAGACATCTGCGCGAAACTCGACGTCGCCGCTGGGGTGGCGCACCCAACTGCCGCGCTCGGCGATAAATCGGACATCGTAGCGAGTGGCTCGCGCTGCCTCTTGCTCCGGCGTCGCCAGTAGATCGTCGACGTCGAGCACCTCGTCGGCGTCCGCGCGCCGCTGCAAGACGACGATCTCGTCGTGCAGTGCGGTGGGGTGCAGATTGCCCGCGCCGGTTTCGGGTACGGATACGTCCAGCTCGGTCGCTCGCGCGGTGATTTGATTGACCCGGCGGGTGAAATCTCCCGAGATGGTCGTCTCCGAGGTGATATAGGCCTCGACGCCCGGAGCGAACCCGCCGATGCTGAATTCGTCGGTTTGCAGGGTGGCGTCGAGGCGCTGGGGAGAGAAGCCCTCCATGTCGAGGACGGCGTCGGCCTTCGCCGAGCTCTCTCCCTCGTTCAACGACAGGGTCGCCAGCCGTACCTGTTCGCTGGTCGCCCGCAGATCGATCTGGATGTCGGTAAAGCGCCGACCATAATAGGGAAGGGTGATGGCCCCGTCCTGCACAAAGAAATTGCCGGTCACCTCGGGTTCGTCCCAGGTCCCGGCCAGCTCCATGTCAATCTCGAGGGTGCCGCCGGGCTCGGAGATATACTCCTGGAACATCTGCGCCGGAACGAGCTGTGCCAGCTCCATGCGCTCGCTTTGAACCCGCCCGCGGATCGGACCCTCGGCGAGCATCGAGGCGCCCTCGGCCAGCTCGAGCACGTTGAGGTTGACCGGCAGGCTGGCGGTGGCCTCGAGCAGTTCGTCGTAGTAGCGGCATACGAAGCCCTCGGCGTCGAAGCGGCCGTCTTCGGCCTCGAAGCTCACCGCCAGGGTCCCCCGCTCGCCCTCGGCCAACTCGGTGTCGAAGACACCCGCTCGACCGGTGATCGAAGGAGCGCTCAGCGTGCCGTCGGCCTGTAAGAAGCCGGCGACGGTGCCCTCGTAGCGGGCAAATTCGTAGTCGATGACGCCGAGCTTGGAGATCGGGATTTGGTTGAGCTGCAGCGCCAAATCGATCGGCAGGTCGGCCGGCGCGACTCCGTTCATCAACGCGTCGGTGGGCAGCGGAAACTCCCCGCTGGCCACGATGACCTCGTCGCCGTCCCACTCGCTGCCAAGCTCGTCGATATGCACGACCTGATCGCGCAGCCTCAGCCGGCTGTCGACATAGATATGCCGGAATTGCTCCCACCCAAAGTCGTCCAGGCGCACCTCGAAGTCGATCGACGGGTCTGCGAAGGTCCCGTCCCCGGAGACGTCGATGAAGACAGACCCCTCGGCGTCGGCCTCCGCAAAGCTCTGCAGCGGGACCATGCCGAGGTCGAGTCCTTCGAGCCGGAGCGCCAAGTCGAAAGGCAAATCGGCGATCTCGGTGCGAATATCCGGGGGCGCCTGACCCTCGTCGACGACCTGGCGTACCCACTCGGCGATGGGCATGGGCGTGGAGACGTGCGCCACGACGAGCTCCTCGTCGCGCCAGGTGAGGTTGAAGCGACCGCCGATGCCGCCTCGTCCGCCTCGAGGCGGTGAGTACTCGACTTTAAAGGAGCTGGTGAGCTGTTCGATCTCGACATATTCGCGGCCCACCTCCCCGGCGAAGCTCATATCCTGGGCACCGAATTGCATCTGAATGCGCGGGTTGCGGATCGTACCGCCGAAGCTGACGTCGGCCCTGACGTGGCCGCCGACCTGATAGTCCTCGAGTGCGGGCACGTCGTCGTGGAATTGCTCCAGATCCAGCCGCGGGATGCGCGCCTGGACATCCAGGCGGCGGGTGCGCGGGATTACGATATCGCGCGAGATGCCCAGGATGAGCGGTATGTCGCCCGAAGCGCTCAGCACCTGCGTGCGGTAGGCGCTGGCTTCGAGCTTCTCGATGCGCAGGCGCTCTTTGTCGTAGTCGACGAGCAATTCTGTGGCGAATGGGCCGTTTTGCTCGTAATAAAAGTCGCGCACGATCAACTCGGTGCTCATTACGGGCCGTTGCGCGGTACCGGCGACGGCCAGCGTGCCGGTGATCGAGCCGCGAATATCGGGGATCACCTCTTCGAGGCCGAAGCCCTCGCGAAGCTCTCCAGGTCGAATATTTCCGAGCTCGACGAGAAAATCTTGGGAACCCGTCGTGCGAATCGTGCCGTCGACGAGGACGAATTGATCGCCCGTCTCGATGCGAAAGTCGTCCACGCGCACGCCGTCGTCGAGCAGACGAAGGCTGGCGCCGCCGGCCAACGACAGGTCGATGCGGGGCGTGCCGAGCTCGAGGCGCTCGAATTCGAAGAATTGGTACTCGTCGCTGACTGTACCGGCGGTGTCGAGGGTGATCGGCACGTCGCGCACGACGCGGCCGTCGATGGCGAAGCGGCCCCGGCGGGTCAACTCGGCGCGCGCGTCTATCGACTCGATCTGCTCGCCGGCGGCCTCGACGCCGCTGGCTTCCAGATCGACCGAGCCGAAGACCTCGGGCACCTGTCCGCTCACGTCGACGTCGAGGCTGGCCTGGTCGGCGTCGAGCGCGCTGGTGGCCAACGAGCTCAGGTCGGCGCGGCCGCGCGCGCTGATGCGACCGACCTCGACTTCCTGTTGGTCGGTGCGCGTGACGGCTGCAGTGCCGCGAAGGTCGAGGTCGGCGCGGCCGAGCCGGTTTTGGTCGAAGCGAACCGAGCCCAATTGGCCCCGCACGCTCCATTCGAAGGGGGAGGCTATTTGTTCGTCAGGTACTTGGCCATCGGTGCCGGGTCGATCGAGGCCGCCGCGAAGATTTGCATACCCCACACGCCCCTGCGGGATGCGAAGCCCGCGTGTGCGAAGCCTGAAGGTGCTCGACAGGCTCTCGAGTGCGGCGAGCGGATCTTCGACGGGCAATCGGAGTACGCCGCGGCCGGCGGTCTCCAGCTCGAGGGCCTGCGCGCTCATCCCGCTCAGATCGAGCGAATCGGCGTCGGCGTCGATGTCGAACTCCACGCGCCGGGCTTGTTCCTCATCTTCCCTGCTGGCCACGCTGGTCGAGACTTCGCCGCGGCTCGAGCCGATGCGTTGCTCCTCGATGACCATATCGCGAAGCTGCCAGTTCAGTGAGAGCTCACCGTCGATCAGATAGCCCAACGGGGAGTCGGCCTGCGGATCGAGCTGGCCGGAGCTTCGAAGGCGCACACGTGCGAATTCGGTCTGCATCTCTCCCTGGCCGAGCTGCTCGACCAGATCGCGGATCTCTTCGTTGGCGTCGAGGTCCAGGCTCACGCGATAGTCGCCGTCCAGTCCATAAGCCCCGTCGGCGTCAGCGCGAGCATAGGGCGTGACGGCCTGGAGGGTCTCGACGGTGAAGCGGCCCTCGTCGGCGCGAACCACCCCGTGCAGGGCGTCGAGCCGATAGGTGTCGAGGCGTGACGACTCCAGAGAGAGCCGGGCGGTGGCTGATAGCGTCTCCGGATCGATGCCGCGCCCCTCGACGGCGAGCGCGCCCGTTGCTTCGATGTCGCTGTCGCCGGTGTCCAGGCATCGCGCCGGCTGTAGCTCGTCGAGGAGGGCGGCCACGTCGTAGCGCGCGCCATCGATCTCGTCGCCGGGAAACGACGTCCGCCCCGCCACGGTCGCCGAGCTCCCCGCTCCGCAGCCGACCCGGCCCAGAAAAGACACCTCGCTGGTGGTGCCTGTGGCGCGGACTCCGACGGTGACGGGGCCCGTCAACGGCGCCTGCGGCGCGAAGAGAGTGACCAATTGAGGGTCGACGTACAGCTCATCGAGCCCCATCGAGTATTGATCGATGCCCACCGACACCCGCGTGCCCAGCTCATTTCGCTCTGTCTCGAAGTCGACGGCTCCCCGGAGCTTGGAGAGTCGAGCCAGGGAGCCGGCGCGAAACTCCTCGATGCGAGCCTCGAGGTGGCCGACCGATTGCTGAAATAAGAGCTTGTCGGCGTAAAGCTCCCGGGGCTCCCCCAAAGCCGTGGTGTGAACGAGGGCCTCGAGGCTGTCGAGTCGTCCGGACATCGCGCCGCGCCCGTAGACATGAAAGCTCCCGCGCACGTCGAGGCCGTCGATGGCAGCGGCTGCGGGTTGAGCGCTGGTGCGTGGCTCGAGGATCTCGGTGATCTGGCCGCGCAAGTCCTCGGTTGTTTGCTGTGGATCGGCGAGGGCCTCGAGCCACGCGTCGAGCTGCCGGCGTTGGTCTTGTGGGAGTTCCTCGGCGACCATCTGGTCGTTGAGGTAGACGACCAGCCCGCCGTCGATGGCCGCCTGCTCGACGCTGACCTGAAATTCGGAGGGGGGCTGCGGCTCCTCGGGCGGCTCCTCGGCGCCGATGGTGGCCAGGTTGAACGTACCGTCCGGATATTGGCGGGCGAGCACCACCGGCCGATCGGCGCCGACCGACGCGACGCGCAGCTCGCCCTTTAGAAGCTGGCTGAGCGTGTAATCGGCGGTCAGCGTCGGGATTCGGGCAGCGACGTTGCCGCGTGCGTCGCGCACCACCACACCGTGCAGCTCCAATGAGCCGAGCATATTGCCGTCGAGGCGCTCGGCTTCGAGCTCGCCGGCCAGCGTGTCGTTGGCGGCATCGAGCGCCTGGTTTTTGGCAAATTCTCGGCCGGGCCCGGTCTGCAGGATGAGCACCACCAAGAGCACAAGCAACACCAGGATCCCGGCGATGACGCCGAGTATCTTTCCCAGTGTTTTTAGCCACTTGCGCATACGTTACTGCCTAATCTTAGAGGCTCGGACGTCCAGAGAGTCGGGAACCTACGAGCACCTGGGCGGCGCCAACTCAAAACGAATGCCCGATGCCAATATAAAAGCTGTACTTCAAGTTGAGCTGTTGCTGGACCGGGTCTCGCTCCAGGGGCAAAAAGGTACAATCCTCCCGGCCGGTCTCGGTGACTTCGTCGCGCACACGATCTGGCGGACCGCATGTGCGAAACCTCGGATCATTGGTCAGGTCGTTCAAGGTCAGGGCGAAGTCCGCGCGCACAGGACCGACCGGGGTCAGCCAGTACACACCGGTACCCACGCCGTGCAAGATCGTCGAGGTGAGATCGTCGAAGGTGCCGGTCTCGCGGCCCAAAAATTCGGAGGCTTCGGTCGCGTAGAATAACTGGCGATCGAGCGCGGTGGCCGCGTCGTAGAAGACCGCGCCCCATAGATCTCCGACGTCGGCCAGGTTCTGAACCAACCGGAAGCGCGGCTCGACCGACACCTCGAAGATGCTCAAGCCGCCGACCGGAATGACCTCGACCTCCTGGACCTCTCGGGGCAGCGTGGGATTGAACGCGCCGACGCGGAAAAAAGAGACGTTGTTGTGGCCGAAGCTGCGCATCCGCCCCCGCCCACCGGAGGACAGCCGACTCAGCGCGGGCACCCGATTGATGTCTTCGGCGTCGTCACCTTCCTCAACAGACTCGGTATTATAAATACTCCCCGCGCGTACACGCGCCGAGAGTACCCAATCGGTCAAAAACGAAAACGGGACGTAGCCTTCGGTGCCGGCGGTGACCTTCAAGAATTGGAAGTCTCCGCCGACCAAATACGAACTGGCCTCTTGGATGGTGAGTTGGGTGAGGGTGCCGCTTCTGGGATCCAGCGGGTTGTCTCGAAAATCGAGCGCGAAGCGCTGCTCGAGCCACTCGAGCAAGAACTCCTCGCGGAAGTCCGCCCCCAGCGGCGTATCACTGAGCAGTGTGGAGGTGAGGTCGGCAAATCGAAAATAGGAGACGCCATAATTGAACCCGACGGTCAGGTGCCGAAAGAAGGTGCGCTCCAGGCCGATGGTCGCCTTGGGGTTCCAGACGGTGTAGCCGACCTCGACGTCGCGGCGAAGGCTGGGGGCGATGCGCAGGCTGGTCTTGCGCTCGATGAACCGCGGCTGGCGAAATTCGAGATCGCTGCGCAAAAAGAAGCCCTCGTTATCACCCTCGGTGGTCGTGCCGCCCAAGCCAAACGGCCGCGACAGGTTACTGTCGGAGGCGTTATTCGCCCAGGCATACCCAAAGGTGTTGAGGTGCTCGAGCTTGCGAAGCCCGCCCAGGAAGTTGCGGCTCGACCAGTTGGCCTGGGCGTGGATGTCCTGGCGATTGCTCTCGATAGCAACACCGGCGCCGACCTCCACGTTCCACATGCGCCCCTCTTTGAGGCGTATGATCACCGGCACGCTCTGCTCGAGGTCCATGCGTCGCTCGGCCTGCTGTTGGGCGGAGGCGAGCACATCCGAGATCCCCAATGCCCCGGGAGCTTCGACTTGTTGATCTTCTTCTTCGTCTTCGAGCTCCTGGATCTCCTCGCGGACATCGGGACCGACTTGCTCTTCGGCATCTTCGGCCGGCTCGGCGGTGGTCTCCCCATCGGTCGGATCGGCGGTGTCATCCTGGACGGGCACGCCCTCGAGTTGCTCGGGCTCGAAGTCGGCCTCCTCGAGCACCTCGGCGCGGGCTTCGTGGGCGGGTAACACGCTGACCAGGCTGAAGACCTCCATGGCGTAGATATCTTCCTGGGCTTGCTCGAGCTTCTCGGCCGAGTACAGCTCGCCCGGTTCCAGGTCGATGGCGTCGCGCACCCAGCGCGCCGGAATCTCGTCGTTACCCACGATGCGGATCTCTCCGAAGCGCGCCTTCGGGCCGGGGTCGAGGAAGTAGAAGACGCCGGCCTCATTGGCCTGCGGGTCGATCACCGCGCGTCCGCTAATATTTGCGTAGGCGAACGCTCGAGAGTTGAGCCGTTGGACCAGCGCGTTGCGGGTGCTCACATATTTTTGCTGGGTGAAGATCTCGCCCTGCTCGAGGCTAAGGTCGCGGGTGACCTCCTCGCGCATATCGGGCTCGAGCATGTCGAGCCCCTCGATCTTCATGGTCTCGACGCGCGTGGGTTCTCCTTCGGCGATGCGGATGCTGATGCGCACCGCGTTTTCCTCACGCGACTCCACGATATTTTGGCTGACGATGCGCGCGTTGAAGTGGCCGCGCATGCGATAGAAGGTCTGGATGCGCTCGAGATCCCGGCGCCATTCGATGCGGTTGAAGTACTGGCTCTCGGCACCCAGCAGGGGCATCCACGAGACCGCCGTTCGCCAGCCGGGGTCTTCACGGGTGGCGAGGCCGTCTTTGATCTCGCTGGCGCTGAAGCGCTCGGTGCCCCGGACTTCGAAGGACGCTACCTTCAGGCGGGTCTGTCCGGGGCGAAGCTCGTCGCTGCGCGCCGCTTCCTGGGTGGTGCCGCAGCCAGTCGTCCACACCCAGAAGGACGCGACGACAACTAGCCACAGCAGTGGCCTGGAGAGTTTGAGCCGGCATGTGGCCATCAATCCAGTCGCTTCGTGGTCGAAATCATTCAGCGCAGAAGACATCATAGACATTCATCGCGCGCTCGCTGTGGACGCGCCATTGGCTCCAACATCAGGAGCCTAAGCACCATAGGCCAAAAGTTGATCCCCGTCACTTACATCGATCGGGCGAATCGGCACAGTTGGTCGGTGCGCCTCGATGGGCTATAACGATCCTAGAGAGAATCTGAGTCATTGACTGTCACTTTTTGCTGTATCGGAGGATTTGTGGATTTCACACAGTTCCGTTTGATGAATCATCTGCGTCTTTTTGTCGCCGTGCTGGCCCTGTCGGTCGTGGTCGGCGTCAGCGACGACGCCCAGGCGGCCGGGCCCATGGGCAACGACTTTGGGCTGGGCTTTGCCGCCGGCAACCCCTCGACCTTCAACGGGAAATATTATCTGGGAGGCGACACCGCCGTCGATTTCCACCTCGGCGTATACAAGGCGTATCGACGAAGCTTTTATGACGACTCGCTATTTTTGGCCGGCGACTATCTCTTCGAGGTGTGGAACTTCGCCGAGACGGGCGCCGTCAGCGTTCCCTTTTATGCCGGACCCGGCCTCGCGCTGCTGCTCGACCTCGACGACGGCTACTGCGACAGTCGGTGGGATCGAGACGTATGTCGCAACCATTATGACTTCGGCTTCGGGCCGCGCATGCCGATCGGCGTGGCGGCGCAATTCCAAAAAGCACCCTTCGAGATCTTTTTGGAGATGAGCCCGACCTTGTTGATCTTGACCGGCCACAACGACACGCGCCTGGATATCGATATCGTCAACTTCGCCCTCGGCGGGCGTTTCTATTTCTGAGTTTGATCGAGCCCTCCAGCCGGGCCGCAAACCGCGGCCCGGCGCTCCGCGCCTGCCCACCTCCCTTAGGAGCCTGCTGTGATCAGTTGGTTGACCACCATTATTATCGTCTTCTTGGCTGCGCTGTTGCTGTGGGTGGTGCCGCGGTTGGCCGCCGGGCGTAAAGTCGCCAGTCAGAGCGGAGAGCTGGTCGACGAGCTCGATCGGCTGGGCGCCGGCCTGGGGCTGGATAAGACCGAGCGGCGCACCGTCTTCGGCGCGCTCGTCCACCGCGTCACCGGCGAATACAACCGCCTCGAGGTCGAAGTCGAGGTTCAGGTGGCCGCCGACGTCAACTTTACCCGCATCACCGTCGAATTTCCCCAGACTCTCGATCAGGACCTCACCGTCTTGAGCGATCGAAGATCGGGGATCAGAAATTGGCTGCTTCGCCAAAAAGAGACCAGCCTCGGCGTCGATGACTTCGACCGCGACTTCATCCTGATGGCCCGCTACCCGCGCAGGCTCGAGACACTCCTGACGCCGCCCATCCAATTCCAATTGAGTAAATTAATCGAGATGGTCGACACCCTCGAGGTGGGCGACGAGGCGGTCTTCGTGATGGCCTCCGAGATGACCGACCCGGCGCGAATCGCGGCGGTGCTCAAGAAGACCCTCGAGATCTCCGAGCGCATCTACGCGACCGCCGTTCAGCTGGGGCCGTCGCCCTCCAAGGTCGGCGCGTCGGTCTACGAGCAGGCCAGCACCGGCATCTACCCGCGCGTCGAAGGTGAGCCCTCCGGCGAGTCCGACGAGTCGATCACTCCGGGCGACTCCGTGTCGGGCCGCGAAGTCTCGCGCTGAACCGGCTCGTCGCTTTCTGCATCATCACTATCAGCTACAGCTTCCTGTTCGGCCTGTTCGTCGTCGGCCTGCTCGGCATCGGTCTGCTCGGCATCGGTCTGCTCCGAGACGGCCGCACGCGCCACGCTCACCGCCGCCGGGCGCAGCACACGCTCGCCGTGGCGATAACCGGGACGGTAGCAATCGGTGATCTGTCCGTTGGGAAACTCCCCGTCGTCCACGATGCTCAGCGCCTCGTGCACGTTCGGGTCGAAGGTATCCCCGGGCTCCGGGCAGCATTTCTCGATGCCGTGCCTGGCCAGCACCGTGTCGAGCTCGCGCTCGACCATCTCCAATCCCTGCAACAGCGCGCCCGATTCACCGTCACGGCTCGCCTCCTGGAGCGCGCCGTCCAGCGCGTCGAGCGCGGGCAGCAGATCGCGCACCAAGTTGAGGTGGCCGCGCTCCTTATGCTCGCCGACCTTGCGCTTGAGTCGCGCGACGCGCTGGCCGTGAGTGGTCTCCAACTCGCCCAGCCGCTCGCGGCTCTGCTGTCGAAGCTGGTCGATGCGCCGACGGCTCATCACCGTGTACCAGAGCAGAGCACAGGCGAGGGCGGCGAGCACGATGATCGGAATCCAGAGCAAGTTCTTCTCCGTACGGTGCAAATTTGATGGCACGAGGCGACGACACTCGAGCGTGTCGAGCACACCCTCGTTGTAGCCCAAAACGCCCGGGCATAAAACCTCACCCGACCCCGTTGACACTGGGTGAGCGGCGTGCTAAATCAGTGCGCCCCTGGCGGCGTAGCCAAGTGGTAAGGCAAGGGCCTGCAAAGCCTTGATTCATCGGTTCGAATCCGATCGCCGCCTCTAACGACCTACATCATCAACACCAGCGATGCGTGAGCCATTCGGCTCGCGCATTTTTTGTTCGGGCGTTGGGCGGCGAGCGCCTGATGTGCAGGTACGTCTGCTACTCGCAAACCAAACAGCGCAAGAATAGGTGACAGGCACGCTACAAACCAGTGAGCACGCGGGTTTACGGCCGTTTGCGGGGGTTAAATTGAATTCCGCGGCTGCACTGGGTGACTGAAGAGGCCCGCTTTCTTGCGCAGCG
>CAYLTX010000201.1:0-10903 GCA_964386725.1 uncultured Bradymonadales bacterium
GCGCAGATGCGCCAGGAGCGCTACGAGGACGCCCTCGACACGCTCGATGCCTATCAAAAGCGCTATCCGCGCGGCCGCCACGTCGAGTCGGTCTATTATTACCGCGGCTGGCTCCCCTACGACCGGCGTGACAACGAAGCCGCCGTCGAGGGCTTCAAGAATTATATCAAGCGCTACGGAAAGGGCGTCGGGCGCTCGTCATATATCTACGGTTTCTTGGGGTGGACCTATATGCGTATGGGCCGCTGGCAGGACGCCATCGACACCTACGAGGAGATGCGCGCGTTCGGCAATATGCTGGTCTGGGGCAAGGCGCTGCACTGGCAGGCGTATGCGTATAACGAGCTCGGCGAGCGCGACGAGGCGCTGGCCAAGCTCGATGAGCTGCGCGAGCGGTACCCGGTGACCTATTACGGTATGCTCGGCGAGCAGATGCGAGCGCGCATCGAGGGCCGCGACGATCGCGCATCACAAGTCTGGTGGCCCGAGGGTGGCGGCGCGCTCGACGACCGTCCCGAAAAGAGCGTCGAGGACTTCGAGCTCAGCGGGCTCAGCTCAGCCCGGCGGGACGTTTTCAAGCGCGTGCGCGCTCTGGTCGAACTCGGCGAGCACCACATGGCGCGCCAGGAAGTCGAGGAGATCTACGGAGCGTTGGTTCGTGCCGTTTCGACCGCCGAGCGCGACGCCTGGATCCACGCGATCGGCCACTTCCTCGAGGACTTCCATCACATGTGGGAGGTCGCCACCGGCGGCAGCATCGCCGCGATGCCACAGCTCCCGGAGCCCGAGTCGCTCGAGGCGGCCATGGCCTATCCGCGCGCCTATAGCGCAGTCGTCGACGACGTCACCGGCGAGTTCGACTTGCCCCCCGAGTTGATGTGGTCCTTGATGCGCCAGGAGAGTCGCTATCGGCCCGCGCAGATCTCGTATACCGACGCGGTCGGCGCCCTGCAGATGATCCCCAAGACGGCCCGCAAGGTCGCTCGCGACCTCGGCATCACCTACAACCCGCGCACCTTCCCGCGGCCCGAGGTGGGCTTTCGCTACAGCGGCTTCTATATGCGCAAATTGCTCGACACCTTCGACGGCCTAATCGTGCCGATGGCCACCGCCTACAACTCCGGCCCCAGCATCGTCGCCTATTGGTTCGAACAAAACCCCGACGCCGGCTTCGCCTGGCTCATCGAGGAATTCGCCTACAACGAGGGCCGCAACTACGGCCGCAAGGTCGCCGAGCATATGGTGCGATATCTGTACCTGTACGAGGACGACGAGGCGCGCCGCGGCAAAATCCTGGACCGGCTATTCCCGGTCAGCCGGGATATCGAATTGCCGGAGAATGTGGGGTATTAGAAACGTACGAGGGAGCCGCGCCTTTGACGTTAAGGCGCGCCTTTTGCGCCGCGCCGAGCGTTGTTTAGCGAGGCCTCTCTAGCCGGGGGTTGCTCTTGGCGAAGCCGAGAGCTTACCCCCGGAAAGCTCAAACAATTAGAGAACGTCATCGAGGGATCGCACGCCCCCCGGGGGTAAGCACTCTCACCTTCGGCTCGAGTGCAACCCCCGGCTAGAGAGGCCTGCGCGCTACGCGCTCCGGCGCGGCGCCAAACAACGGCGCCTTGAGAGTCAAAATCCCTTGAACGTCAAAGGCGTTCAATCGCTGCGTTTTTTGATATTCTCGATGCGTCGCTCCGGGCCGGCGACCTCGTCGACCGGGCCGGTCTTCTCGAGGTTTCGGGCGATGTCGGTCGGGGGCACCACCGAATGCTCGACGTCCCAGCCGAAATCCTGTTGGTCGTAGCGGCCGTCCAGGTCGGCAAACCCGATCTCTTTGCGCTTTTTGTCGGACAGATACTCGTCGAGGAAGGCCTTTCGAAATTTGTCGAAGCTTCCCTCTTCGATGGACATGCGGATGGCCCGCATCATGTCCTGGTAGAAGGTCACGTTGTGCAGGGTCATCAGCGCCGAGCCGAGGATCTCGTTGGTGTTGATGAGGTGGTTCAAATAGGCGCGGCTGAAGTTTCGGCAGCAATAGCAATTGCAATTGGTGTCCAGCGGAAATTTATCCGACTTATAGCGCGCGTTGGTCACCCGGAAGCGGCCGCGCCGGGTAAACGCCACTCCCGAGCGCGCATAGCGGCTGGGGATGACGCAGTCGAACATATCGACGCCGCGGGCGACCGCCTCGATGATGTCCTCGGGGTAGCCCACGCCCATCAGGTAGCGCGGCTTGTCGGTGGGCATCGCCGGCTCGGTCTGGTCGATGGTGCTCATCATCAACTCGTGACCCTCGCCGACCGACAGCCCGCCGATGGCGTAGCCGGGCAGGTCGATCTCGGTGGTCAGCTGGGCGGACAGCGCGCGCAGATCGGCGTAGGTCGAGCCCTGCACGATGCCGAAGAGCGCCTGGTCGTCGCGCTCGTGCGCCTCCTTGCAGCGCTCCAGCCAGCGGATGGTCCGATAGACCGCCTCGCGAGCGTCCTGGTACTCGCAGGGGTGCGGCACGACCACGTCGAAGGCCATGATGATGTCGGCGCCCAGATCTTGTTGGATCTGCATGCTCTTTTCGGGCGTGAGCGTGATCTTTTTGCCCCCGCGCTTCTCGAATTCGAAGGTCACGCCTTCTTCGTCGAGGTTGGACTTGGGCAGGCTGAAGACCTGGTAGCCGCCCGAGTCGGTCAAGATCGGCGCGTCCCACCCCATGAAATGATGTAACCCCCCGAGTTTCTTGATGATTTGCGGACCCGGTGAGATATATAGATGGTAGGTATTCGACAGGCAGATCTCACTGCCGGTCTCGCGCAGATCGCGCGGCATCAGCCCCTTGACCGTCGCGCGAGTGCCCACCGGCATGAACGCCGGCGTCTCGAAGCTGCCGTGGGGCACGGTGACTTGGCCGCGGCGGGCCTTGCCGTCGGTGGTTTTGAGATCGAAAGTGAGGGGTGTCTCGGGATCTTTTGGCATGGCCGCCTTCGTAGCTTTTTCGCACATTTGTGAGTATTCGAGAGAGTGAGACAGTAAGAAAGTGAGAGAGTAAGAACATCTTGCCGCACGATGCGGATCGGACGGAAGCAGTTGCAGTTTCTAACTTTCTTACTTTCTCATTGTCTGACTCTCTGCTGTATCCAACCGGTTGCGCCCGCGCAACCCACCATGGTACTTATTAAAGGTCTACGCAATCAATGTAATCGCCGCCAAGCGTCCCATCCGTCGGGTCGTGTGCGGCGTTTCCCCTGAGCATCGATCATGAGTTCGGAGAAACCTTCGCTGCCACAATCCGGCGATCTGGTCGGCGGCCGCTTTCGGATCATCGAGCACCTGGGCACCGGCGGCTTCGGGACGGTCTTCAAAGCGCTCCAAGAGAACGTGGGGCGCGAGGTCGCCCTGAAGTTTCTGACCCCGGGCGTGGCCGAAGATCCGATCAACGTCGAGCGTTTCCGCCGCGAGGCGTACCACGTCAGTCAGCTGCGCCACCCGCATACCATCACGCTGTACGACTACGGCCAGACCGAAGAGGGCCTGGTCTATATGGTCATGGAGTTTTTGGACGGCGTCGCGCTCTCCGATCTCATCCAAGGCGAAGGCGCCCTCCAGCCGGCGCGCGCCGCGCACGTCTTTATTCAGGTGCTCAAGAGCCTCTCGGAAGCACATCGCCGCGGGTTGGTCCACCGGGACCTGAAGCCCGAGAATATCTTTTTGTGCGAGATGTTCGGAGAGCAAGACTACGTCAAGGTCCTGGACTTCGGCGTCGCCAAGATGACGCTGATGGAGGCCGACGAAGATGAAGAGTCCGAAGAGGCGCTGACCAAAGCCGGGCGCATCTTCGGCACGCCCATGTATATGGCCCCGGAGCAAGCCTGCGCCGAGCCGATCACCCCGGCGACGGACACCTACGCGCTGGGGCTGCTGCTCTACGAGATCTGGACGGGTAAGCCGCCGGTGACCGGCCGCAACCGCATGGACGTCATCCACAAGCAGATCCGTGACCAGGTCCCGGTGCTCGACGAGGAGTTCGCCAAGACCCCGCTCGGCCAGGTCATCCGAACCGCCTGCATGAAGGGCGCGTCGCGGCGCTACCAAAACGCCACCGAATTTCTGGAGGCGTTCGTCGACGCGCTGCGCAAGATGCAGATCTTTCCGGCGCCCCAGGGCGGCACGTCCCCGGAGATCTCGGTCAGCTCGCTGGTCCCCGAGGAGCCCGCCGACGAAACCCGCCAGATGATGCCGCCCAGCGAGGAGACCACCCATCCGGCCCGCGACCGGCTCGAAGGTCGGTCCGGCTCGGCGCCGTCCAAAGCGCCGCCGCCCGTGCCCAAGAAGCTGCGAGATCGGCAGGCGACGCCTCGTCGGCCTGCTCCCAAACCATCAAAAGACGATCAGTCGGCGTTTCCTAAGCCAGCACCGGAGCAATCGGCTCGAGCGCGTGCCCGGCGTCGCAACGGCTCTCAGGCCGGCTCGCCGCCGTCTCAGCCCGCCCCGAGTCCGGATCAGCGCCAGCGAAGCCGCTCTCAGCCGGGCAGCCCGCGCTATCAATTGCCGCTTCTGGGCCGCGAGAGCGTCCTCGCCCAATTGCATGGCATCGTCGAGGACAGCGTCGCCGCCAAGAGCGGCCAGATCGCGCTGCTCGAGGGTGAGAGCGGCATCGGAAAGTCGCGCGTGGTGCGCACGCTCAAACAGCGCATCGCCGAGCAGGGCTTCGACGCCGTTATCGGTCATTTCCGCCGGCGCTCACTGCCGATGGAGGCGCTCCGTGAGGCCCTGGCGGCCGGCTGGGGCGTGGCTCATAGCGAGCGTATGGAGGTCGACCGGATCATCCGCGGCGACCTCGAGTCCCTGGGCGGTTTCACCGAGCAGGAAGTCGATTTTATCGTCGACTTCGTCCGCCCCCGGGCGCTCGACGAGTCGCAGATGCCCCGCTCCAACGAGGAGGCCGGGGCGCTGTATGCCCGCCTCGAGCGCCTTTTGCTGAAGCTCTCCGAGCGCCGACCGTTTTTGTTGATCCTCGAGGACGTCCAATACGCCGACAGCGCCACGCTGGCGTTCTTGGAGTATCTGGCCGTCACGCTGCGCACGCAGGCCGCGCCGATTGTCGTCGTGATGACGCTGCGCCCCGAGGAGCGCGGCCTCAACGGCGACCTCGAGCAGAGCCTGCGCACCATGAACGCCAATATCGGCGTCGGGTTTACGCGCGTGCCGCTCAAGAGGCTGCGCGGCCGCGACCTGGCGCGCTTGCTCGACGCTATCTTACCGCTCCAGGCGCGCATCAAAGAGCGCATCGGCTGGCTCAGCCAGGGCGTGCCGCTGCACGCCATCCAGATCATTCGCTACCTGCGAAACGAGGGCAAGCTGGTGCGCCAGGGCAAACGCTGGGGCCTCAAAGAGGGCTCCCCGCGCGACATCAACCTGCCGCCGGACCTGATGGATCTGATGCACCTTCGGCTGCACCAGGCCTTCGGGAACTCCGACGGCCCGGCCGATCTGCGCGCGCTGCTCGAGTGGATGGCGGTGCTCGGTATGCGCACGCCGGTCGATCTGTTGGTGGGCGTGCTCGCCGACACCGGCGACGTCGACGTCGACCACCTCGACGCGGCCATGCAGACGCTGAGCGACGAGGGGATCATCCACCAGGCGCTGCATCGCAACCTGATGTGCGTCGAATTCGACAGCAGCCTGCTGCGCGAGGCCATCCTCGGCGATTTGAGCGAGCGCTGGTCGAACCGCCGGCTCCACCAGGAGGCGGCCCGCCACAAAATCGACTTTTATCGGGACAAATCGCTCGAGCTTCCGCTGGTCGAGATTGCCGACCATTGGCGACAAGCCGGCGACATGGATCGCTACCGCGACGCGCTCTACCAGGCGGCGACCCGCTCCAAAGAGCGCTTCGATATGCGCGGGGCCAGGGAACGCTTCCGCGAGCTTCTCAGTGTACTCGAAGAGCAGGGCGACCGCGGCGAGCAATGGGTGCAGACGCACCTGTCGCTGGCCGAGTTGGCTCGACGCTTCGGCGAGTTCGGCCTGGCCGAGGATCACTACCGGCGGATCATCTCGGCTGGCGTCAAAGGCCGGCCCGAGTGGGCCGAGGCGCTGCGCGGCTTCGCGCATCTGCTCTTCGTCCAGCGCCGAAACAACGAGGCGCTCGACTATTACAAGCACGCCCTGCAGGCCAGCCAGAAGAAGAAGGACGTCTCCGGCGTCGCCAAGGCGCTGGTGGGGCTGTCGCGGGTCTATTTGATGCGCGGCGACCCCCAGGAGGGCGCCAAGGTGCGCGACCGCCTCGAGGAGATGCTCCCGCACCTGCCCGCCGGCGAGATCGCCGGACGCGTGCTCTTGCATCTGGCCGAGGTCGCCCAGCGCCAGGGCAAGCTCAGCGCGCGCTACGACTATCTGGTGCGCGCAAGACAAGAGTTCGGCAATAACGGCGACCGCCAGATCTCGAGCGACGCTCTCATCGCGCTGGCCAGCTCCCTGATGGACCCGGCCGTCGGCGCCCCCGACCGGCTTCAAAAGGCCGGCGAGGTGCTCCGAGAGGCCCTCGAGATCAAGCGCTCCATCGGTGACCGCCACGGCGTCGCCGAGGTTTTCCGTCACCTGGGCCAGCTCGAGCTCCAATTGGGCGATTATACCTCCGCCGAGAGCCTGCTCCAGCAGAGCCGCAACATCCACGAGGCGCTGGGAGCACCGTTCAATATCGCCGCGACCCACAACAGCCTGGCCATCGTGTCGCTGCTGCAGGGCAACTTCGAGCTCGCCGAGGAGCATTGCGAGCAGGCCATCGAGCTGTTCCGTCGGGTCGGCGACCAGATCGCTATCTCGCACGCGATGTTCAACCAGGGCGCCGTCGCCATCAACCGCGGTGAGATCACCCGCGCGCAGACCTTGCTTCGCGAGGCGCGGCGTATCAAGGAGTCCTTCGGCAGCAGCTGGGCGCTCTACGATTTGCGCAACCACCTGGCGATCGTGTCGATGTGGCTGGGTGAATTCGGCAACGCCGAGAAACTCCTCGACGAGACGCTCGAGGACGTCGACCAGGGCGGCACCGACGAGGACCGCACCGTCGCCCGCAGCTTGATGGGCCTGCTTCGCTGCTTCCAGAGCCGCCTGCAGCTGGCCGCCCTCGAGCTCGGCCGCGCCCGCGCCGACGCCGAGGACCTCGGCATCGAGCGGGTGACCGCCTTGTGTCAGGCCAACGCGGCGTTTTACTCGCGGCTGACCGAGGCCGGCAGCGACTACGAGAACTTGCTCGGCGAGATCGGCGATGTGCCGGTCTTCTTATCGCTGCACCGCGACATCTGGCTCAACCTCATCGAGCAGATGGCCCATCACGCGCTCGACCAGGAGCGCGACCGCCAGGCAGTGCGTCTTCTGCGCACCGTCGCCACGTTCTACGAGCGATTCGACCGCCCCGATCGCGCCGAAGCGCTCGAGCGCCGCGCCAAAGAACTTGATGCCGAATTGGAAGCGCTTAGAACTTGATGGCCGACCTGGAAAGCCACCTGTCCAATCGTTATTTCCCATTGAATAGTTAAGCAGGAGAACCGCATGGTGCTGGATCCGATGAGCGATGAAGATATCGAAGAGCGACTCGAAGAACTCGACGACTGGGAGTGGGACAACGACACCATCACCCGCGAGATCGAATTTGGCAGCTTCATGGACGCGATCGACTTCATCAACCGCATCGCCAATCACGCCGAAGAGATGGACCACCACCCCGAGATCTACAACGTCTACAATACCGTCGAGCTGACCCTGACCACCCACGACGCCGGCGGCCTGACCGACAAAGACTTCGACCTCGCCGCCAAGATCGATCTGGAAGTCTAGGTTCTGTAAGTGAGTGACTCAGAAGGCAGTTTGGAGCCGGGCCCGGCCGCCTTGATAGGCGTGGGCGTCGCCGCGGGTTGGAGCATCTACCAGTGGAGTCTGGTCGAGCTGATGGTCGCCGGCTCGGACGTCGAGCACGGCGACGCGACCGTCGAGATGGTCGCCAAGACCAGCGGCATGTGGACCACCACCACTTACGCGCTGGATATCAGCTACGAAGTTGACGGGCGCGACTACGACCACTCCTTCGATCCGAAGGCCAATTACGGCAATTTGAATGAAGGGGACGTCATACCGATTCGGTACTTGCCCGATGACCCGGAGGTCGTCGGCCTCGGCGAGTCGAGCTCTTTGCCGCTCGACGGCCAGATTTGTTTGGGATTGGCGGTCGTCTTTGTGACCTACGCGGCCTTCGCCGCAGTCTTTCCGGGGCTGCGTATCTGAGCCAATTCAAACAGCGATTTCAACGCAGAGGGCGCGGAGGACGCGAAGGTAAAGGCTTTAAAATCTTTTACCTCTGCGCTCTCCGCGCCCTCTGCGTTTAAAAGCCTTTTCGTCGTCGGCTCAGTAGTCGTTGAGCCACTCGATCGCTTCCGCAATATCGTCGATCTGCGGCAAAATCCGATCTTCCAGCTCGGGATGATACGCCACGAAGCTATCCATCGCAGCGACCCGCTTGACCGGGCCGTCCAAATACTCGAAGAGCTCGTCGCCGATGCGCGTGGCGATCTCGGTGCCGTAGCCCCAGCTCTGACCGTCCTCGTAGACGACCAGCGCCTTGTTGGTCTTCTTGATGGAGCGCGCGATGGCGTCCCAATCGTAGGGCTGGAGGCTGCGCAGGTCGATGATCTCGACCGACGCCTTGCCGTATTGCTTGGCGGCGCGCTTGGCGCGCTCGACGGTCGCGCCGTAGGTGATGACCGTGAGGTCCTCGCCTTCCTGGACCGTCTTGGCCTTGCCGAATGGGATCGTGTAATCGTCGCCCGGGTGTAGGCTCTTATTGTAGGTCTGACGGTACAGGTGCTTGTGCTCGAGGAACATCACCGGGTCCTCTGAGCGAATGGCGGTGCGCAGCAGACCGGCCGCGTCGGCCGCGTTGGAGGGCATCACCACGCGAAGGCCCGGGATGTGGGTGAAGAGCACCGCGCCGGATTGGCTGTGATAGGGCGCGCCGCCCTTGAGGTAGCCGCCGATGGGCACCCGAACGATCGCCGGGGCGGCGAAGGCGTTATTGGAGCGCCAACGCATATTGGACAGCTCGTTTTTGAGCTGCATATAGGCGGGCCAGATATAGTCGAAGAATTGAATCTCGACGACCGGCTTCAGGCCGCGGGTGGCCATGCCGATGGCGCGGCCGATGATATTGGCCTCGGCCAATGGGCTGTTGAAGACGCGGCGGTAGCCGAATTCTTCCTGCAGGCGGTGGGTGACCTTGAAGACGCCGCCCTTGCCTTTGACCTTGCCCTGGTTCTCCTCTTTGGTCACGTCGGCGACGTCCTCGCCGAAGATGACGATGCGCGGGTCGCGGCGCATCTCGGTGCGCAATGTGTTGTTGATGAGGTCGACGACGGTCTTCTCGCCGCCTTCCTCGTCCCACTGGGGCTCGACGGCGAAGTCATCGGAGGTCGGGTCGACGTCCGGGCTGTACACGTAGTCGAGCACGTCGTCCGGGTCGGGCATGGGCAGCTCGAGGGCCTCGTCGACTGCGGCACGCACGGCCTTGTCGGCGTCGGCCTTGACCTGCTCGATGTCGTCCTCGGTGGCGACGCCCTCGTCGATCAAAAACTTCGGGAAGGTGACCAGCGGGTCGCGGGCCTGCTCGGCGTCGCGCTCCTCGTCGGTCTTGTACATGGTCTCGTCGTCCGACATCGAGTGGTTGTACGGTCGGATGACGTGGGCGTGCAAAAGGGCAGGGCCCTTGCCCGAGCGGGCATACTCGACGGCCTTGGTGGCCTCGACGTAGCTGGCGACCGGGTCGCAGCCGTCGTATTCGGTGATGAAGAGGTTCTCGAATCCACTCACAGCCCGCGAGATCGAGCCGCCGTGGACCTGCTCGGTGCTCGGCACGCTGATCGCGTAGCCGTTGTCCTCGACCATGAAGATGACCGGCAGCTTGTAGGTCGACGCGGTGCCGACGGCCTCCCAGAACTCGCCTTCGCTGGTAGCGCCATCGCCGATGGACACGTAGACGACCTCGTCGTCCTTATACATGTCGGTCTTGTCTTTGAGCCCCTCGACCTCGGCCATGATGCGGCCGACTTCGGCGGCGCCGGCAGCTTGCAGCTGCTGGGTGCCGGTGCACGAGGACTGGCTGACGATGTTGAGGTCCTTATGACCCCAGTGGCACGGCATCTGCCGGCCGCCGGAGTTCGGATCGGCGCTCGAGCCGACTGCCTCGGCCAGAATCTCGGTGGGCGTCATCCCCAGGGTGAGCACCAGAGCCCGGTCGCGATAGTACGGATAGAACCAGTCGTAGCTGGCCTTCATCGCCTTGGCCGCACCCACCAGCGCGGCTTCGTGGCCGGCGCCGGAGATCTGGAAGTAGATCTTCTGCTGTCGCTTGAGGTTGATCTCGGCGTCGTCCAGCTTTCGCGAGGTGTATATCAGCCGATACATATCGACCAATTCCTCGGCGCTCAGTCCGCCAAATTTGTCGGCCTGCTTGCCGTTGGCGCCGGTCTTGCCGGTTTTGGACTTGCTTGCGTCAGTTGGGGGCTGAATGTCGTCTGTGGAACTTCCCTCGATATTTGTCGCCATATCTCTTCCCGCTTGCGCTTATAGTTGTGCAGCGTGTGCGCGATGAACCCGGCCTTAGCAGGGCCTCGAAACCACGCAATTCGAGCCCGTACCGAACCTCGACACACGCCAGAAGTGGAGAAATTCGCTTCTCGACCAAGAGAGTTAGCACAGCCTTTGCGCGCGGGTAAAGTGCGGTAGATCACCGGTTGGCGTGGTTCTTGTATGACGCGGCGCGTCAATGGGGGGTTGCTTCTCGAGGCACCCCTCCGACTCGCGCTGTACGGCGCGCGAGCCACCTCCCCAGGGTCTTCGACCTGGGGAGGAACCTTCCGCTCGATCGCGC
>CAYLTX010000202.1:0-10884 GCA_964386725.1 uncultured Bradymonadales bacterium
GCCACCTCATCTTCTTGGACCACACGACCACCGGCGACGGCATGCTCGCCGCTTTGCAGGTCCTGGCAATCATGCAACGCGAGCAGCGCCCGTTCAGCGAGTTGAGCGAGATCATCACCCCGTTCCCGCAGGTGCTCGTCAACGTCAAGGTCAGCGAGAAGCCGCCGCTGGCCGAGATCGAGGATTTTCAAGAACAGGTCGCCATGATCGAAGGAAAGCTCGGCCAGGAGGGCCGCATCGTGGCCCGCTACTCGGGCACCGAGCCCAAGGCGCGGATCATGGTCGAAGGCCCCGACAAGAAGATCGTCCAGGGCTACGCCAACGAGTTGGCTGCTTGCCTGAAGCGGCGCATCGGGGCTTGAGAGGGCGCGGGGTCTCTTGTAGTAGATCGAGTAGTAGATCGACGAGCGTCGACCCTATCCGAGGGTGCGCTTCGCCGGCCGCGCAGAGCGCGTCCGGCTGTGCTTACCCCCGGTTATGGTTTGGATTTACGCGCTCTCGAAGCACCCAGACAAACCGTAGGGATCCACAACCGCCACAGGAGTCCCCCATGTCCCCCAATCGCCCCCGTCTCGGCGTCAACGTCGACCACGTAGCCACCGTGCGCCAGGCGCGCGGCACGCCCTACCCCGACCCGGTCACCGCGGCCTCGCTGGCCGAGCTCGCCGGCGCCGATCAGATCACCATCCACCTGCGCGAAGATCGCCGCCACATCCAAGATCGTGACGTGCGTACTCTTCGCGAGACGGTCAAGACCCGGCTTAACCTGGAGATGGCCGCCACCGACGAGATGCTCGACATCGCGCGCGCCACCCAACCGGATATGGTCACCCTCGTACCCGAAAAGCGCGAGGAGCAGACCACCGAGGGCGGCCTCGCCGTGGCCGAGAACCGCGCACGCCTCGGCGAATATCTCGAGGCGCTCCGGGAGACCGGCGCTCATTTGAGCCTGTTCATCGACCCGGACATCGCCCAGATCGAGGCCAGCAAGGAGCTCGGCGCCGACATCGTCGAGCTGCACACCGGCGACTATTGCGAGGCGGCGGCCGAATTTACCAACCGCCAACGCCCCAGCGACTTCGACCGCGACGAAGAGCTCCAAAAGCTCGTCGTCGCCGCCGAGCGCGCCGCCGAACTCGGCCTCGTCGTCGCCGCCGGCCACGGCCTTGACTATAAAAACGTCCTCGCCATCGCCGCCATCGACGAATTCGAGGAGTTCAACATCGGCCACAGTATCGTCTCGCGGGCCGTCCTCGTCGGCTTCGAACGCGCCGTCACCGAGATGATCGAGGCACTCGCGCTGGGGCGAAGAGCTGAAAACTGGTAGCCAATGACCGCCGTAAACGTGATCGTGATCGTGATCGTAAACGTAAACGTAAACGACCACGATCACGCCCAACACTCCTCACCGGCCGAACGTCACGTTGCCGTTCTTCTCGCACATTCGCGTCAGCATCGACACGATTCGCACTAGCAGAGCTTTGGCCTTCGCCTGGTCATCATCTTCAACCGATCCAAGGCTATGCAGCGCATCGAAAGTTGCTGCAGATTCCAAGGCCGAGCCTCTTGCGATTGCATAGAAACGACCTTTGTCAGGCGGCGTTGTCTTTCCGCAGCCTTCCGCAATATTGAGCAGAATTGAAGTCGAAGAACGTCGCAGTTGATCGGCAAGCGGTGCGTATCCGCGCGGGACATTTGCCTGAGCTGTGGATGCAAGCTTGAATAGGTTCAGTGAGCATTGGTAAACGTCGAGCTTTTCGTGTCCGAGCATTTTGTGCCTCCTTTGGTTTATGTAGATTAGCTGGCTGAATGATCGTCTACGGTCACGGGTACGATCACGATCACGTTCACGTTTACGATCACGGGGTGACCATATCGGCCCCTATTATGGTTTTCGGCAGATCTGGCCATTTCGTTGCGTGATTTCTTGATAATCGACCGCTGGCGGCCATCTGAAGGTGATCGGTCTGCTCGTGATACTGAAAACATTTATGGAAACCCCATGAAACTCGTCACCCCCGAGCAAATGCGCGAGATGGATCGCCAAACCATCGAAGACGTCGGCATCCCGGGGATCGTGTTGATGGAGCGCGCCGCCCTGGGAGCCGTGCAGGCGCTCGGGGAGTATCTGCCCGAGGGTGCGCTCGGCCAGATCGGCTTTTTGTGCGGCGGTGGCAATAACGGCGGCGACGGGCTGGCCATGGCCCGGATGGTCGCCGCGGACGGCTACCAGCCCGTCGTCGCGCTGCTCAGCGACGCGGGTTCGTTCGGCGGTGAAGCGGCGAAAAACCTCGAGATCGTACGCAATCTGGATATCCCGGTCGTCGAGCTTGGCGACGCAGAGGCCGACGAGGTCGTCGACACGCTCGCCGGCCTCGGCTACTGCCTGGCCTGGTGCGACGCGCTGCTCGGCACTGGCCTAGACCGCGACGTGGAGGGCCGCTACGCGGCCGGCGTCGAGTTTTTGAACCGCCAGCCCTTCGTCTTTTCGGTGGACATCCCCAGCGGCATCAACGGCTCGACCGGCCGGGTCATGGGCACCGCGGTCGAAGCCGACGCGACGGCGACCTTTGGCGAGGTCAAGCTCGGCCAAGCCCTGTATCCGGGGCGCCGCCATTGTGGAGACCTGCACGTGGTCGACATCGGCATCCCCCCGCATATCTCCGAGGACGTAGGCTACTACGGCATGCTCCTCGACGAGGAGTGGACGTTTCTTCGGATGACTGCCCGGCCGCCCGACTACCACAAGGGCAAGAGCGGCGAACTGCTCATCCTGGCGGGCAGCCACGAAAAGACCGGCGCGGCGCTGCTGTGCGCACGCGGCGCGCTCGCCTCCGGCGGCGGCTTGGTCACCGTCGGCACCCACGCGGCGGTCATCCCGCGCGTGGCGACGACCATCAACGAGGCGATGGCCGCCGAGATGCTCTCGCATACCTTCGACGAGAATTGCGAGGAGCGGCTGCGTGAATTCCTGCCGGGCCTGGACGCCGTGGCGATGGGCCCGGGGATGGGCACCTCCGACGGCGCCAGGCAGGCGCTCGAGGCGGTGCTCGCCAGCGACGTGCCCGCGGCGGTCTTCGACGCCGATGCGCTCACGATTCTCGCCGGCCAGGACGACTTCACCGAGCTTCGGGCCTTCGCCGAGTCCTCCGAAGCAGTATTGACGCCCCATCCGGGCGAGATGGCACGGCTGTGCGGCTGTGAGATCGCCGAGGTGCTCTCCGACCCGGTCGGCCTCGCCGCGGGCCTGGCCAAACAAACCGGAGCCATCGTCGTGCTCAAGATGGCCGCTACGGTCGTCGCCGGTCCCGATGGACAGCTCGGCATCAACAGCAACGGCAACCCGGGCATGGCCACCGGCGGCGTCGGCGACGTGCTCACCGGGGTCATCGGGGCGCGGCTCGCCGAGGGCACCGAGCCGGCCTTCGACGCGGTTTGCCTAGCGGTGTATGCTCACGGTGCGGCCGGCGACACAGCTGCACAGGACCACGGCGAGCGCGGTATGGGCGCCGTCGACCTCTCCGAAGCGTTGGGCGCCGCCTGGAAGCGACTCGAAGCATGAGCTGTCGAAATGGAAGTCTCGGTATGCGGCGAATGTGGCCTTGGATATGCGTGTTGATTTTCGTGGGCGCGGGCGCCTCCGGGTGCTCCGACGCCTACGAGAATAGCGGCCCCTCTGACGAGCTGCTCGCCGGCCAACTCTGCGTGCCCTCCTCCGAAGGCTGCCCGTCGGCGGTCACCTTGCGGCGCGCCAGCGCGCTCGGCGCCAATCGACTCGATTTCACCCTTATGAACGAAGGGGGCTCGGCCGAGATACGCGTCGAGGCCATCGAAGCTGCAGACGACCGGGACGAGCCTGCCGGCGACACTGATTTGAGTGATGGGGGCTCCGGCGACGCCGGCTCCGGCGATGTCGGCCCCGACGCGGGGGGCGACAGCACCGGCTCGGTGCTTGTCTCGCGCACCTATTCACTGGCTCCCGGCGAGTCGGTCTCGGATCGCTTTATGCGCACGGAGCTCTTGACGCGGCTTTCCTTCGGGCTGCGCGTCTATTGCAGTGGATGTGAGGCACGACTGGAATACGCCCTGGCCTCCGAGCCGCTCGAATGCCGCACCGACGATGACTGCAGCGGCGGTTGGCTGTGTAGCAGCGAAGACGGACGCTGTATCGAATGCCGCACCAACAGCGACTGCTCTGATTCTCAGACCTGCGACATCGCCGCCGGCCGCTGCGAGCCCCAGCGATCTTCGGGCTGCACGCACACTGATGGCGGCCCCGACGCACCGATGCCGCTGCTGCCTGCCCTCGCACTCGTGGGTCTGTTCGGCCTCGCCCTGGCCGGCGCGCGGCGCCACCTATGGGCGTCGGCCGCGCTCGTCGTGATCGCCGCTGGCATCCTCGATGCGCCGGCCGCCCGGGCAGCACCGCCGCGCGCCGGGATCAATCTGGGCGTCGGTTCACGCTTTCTCACCGGCGAGATGGGCGAGCACTCCCGCCGCGGCATCGGCCTCTCTTTGTCTCAGGAACTTCGCGGGGAGTACGTCGGCGGGCGAGTCGAGCTCGGAGCCAACTACTTCCTAACCGACCAGCCCGCCCCGCCGCTGTCACGCGAGTTACAGATCTACACGGTCGGCGTGGGCCCGCAATTCTACCTGCCGTTGGGGGAAACCAAGTTGGCCCTCGGTCTCGACTATCGGCGGGTGGGACTGGTGTCCAACAGCTTGGTGCGGATCACCGGACCGGAGGTCAACCACAGCGGCGCCGGCGCAACCCTGGAAGCGCGCTATCGTCTGGCCCCCTTTGAAGTGATGGTTCGCGGCGGCTTTCACACCCTCTTCGGGCTCGAAAGCTCGCTTATCAGCGTCGATGTTGCGGTGGGATTGGCGACCGATTAACCGGTCGGATTACTTCTGGCGCAGGGCACGCAGTCGTTTTTTGAGCTCGCGCTTGCTGATGACGCGCGCCTCTACCAAAAGCTCCGAGACGACCTGGATGACTTCCTTTTGGTAGGCGAGCTGCTTTTTGAGCCGGTGCATCTGCTTTTCGTGGGCGGTGACGATATCCTGCAGGGTGCGATCGCGGGGCTCGTCACCCTCGTCCTCCTCAAATAAGTCGAATTCGTCGGAGTCACTCTCGCGGGTCTCTTCGTCGTAGCGGCTGAATACTCCGCTGACCTGGGGCTGATCGTAGCCGAAGGCGCCGCTAGGCTCGGAGCGCTCGAAGCTCGAGTTGGACAGGTTGGCCTTCGAGCGTGATAGCTCCGGCGACTGGCCACCGGCTCCGGCTAGATCGCCGTCGTTCTCGCCCAAGTAGGCGTCGAAGTCTTCCAAGGCGCGGGTGATCGAGCCCTGGTCTTGACCACCGCCGTGAGGCGCGGCTTGGCCATTGGCCGTCTTCGGGTTGACGCCTGCCGCGGGCGCACTGTTGCCTTCCGGCGCGGATTCGGAGGCCGAAGATGCCTCGCTCTCGTCGTCCCAATCGTCGATATAGTCGAACTCGGCGGTCTGCGCGGGATCGGCAGACATCGGCTCGTTGGAGCCATCGTTCGACTGACCCTTTTTGTCAGACTCTTCAAACACGGGGGCTTCCAGAGTATCTTAGGCGGAGCGGGTCCTCTGCACGGGCTCAATTTTCGAGCGCTCGATTAACGTCGCCGCACCTGATTCATGATGGATAAAGATTCCACAACTCGGGGTGAAAATCAACGCACTGAGCGCGCGATCTCAAGCACAAAGCCCCAAGAAACTTGCGCCGAAGCGACGACAGTTGGCCGGTTGAAAACGTATCCCCGGCGCTCGCGATCTGCACGCATTTTCGCTCCATCGGGGTTACGAGCAGCCCGCCTTATGTTACATGAAGCTCGTCGCGATCAGCTGTATTCAGTGTCTGTCTCGAGGAACGCCGGATGAACATCGTCATCGTCGGTATGGGAGAGGTCGGCCGGCATATCTCCAATGTGCTCGTCGGCGAGAATCATAATGTGGTCATCATCGATATGGACAAGGAGGCGCTCGCAACGGCCGAAGAGACTATCGACGCGATGTTCTTGCGCGGCCACGCCGGCAACCTGTCCACGCTTCGAGAGGCTGGCGCGGGCTCGGCGGATCTATTCGTGGCGGTGACCGACAATAGCGAAGCGAATATGATCGGGGCGATTCGCGCCAAGCAACTCGGCGCCCAAAAGACCATCGCCCGGGTGAGCGATCCGGCCTATTTCGAAGAGCATCGCGGCATCATCGCGGGCATGTTGGGCATCGACCTGGTCATCAATCCCCAGGCCTTGCTGGCCCTGGAGATGCACAAGATCGTGCGCAGCACCAACGCGGTGGCCGTCGAGGACTTCGCCGACAACCGCGTCGAGATGATCCAGCTGCCCGTCGAGGACGTCGGCCTGGCGATCAACCGCCCGCTGCGCGACGTCAAACTCCCCAGCAATACACTCATTGCGGCACTGGTGCGCAACCACGAGCTGCTGGTCCCGGGCGGCGACGACGTCATTTTGCCCGGTGACGAGGTCCTCGCCGTGGGGCGCATCGACCAGATCCCGCAGGTTGAAAAACTCTTCAAGCGCGAACGGCGCCGCTTCACCAAGCGGGTGGTCATCGTCGGCGGCAGCCTGGTGGGCGCCAACTTGGCCGAGGCGCTGGCCAAGGACGGCATCGAGGTCATCCTCATCGACAAGGATCGCAAGCGCTGCGTCGAACTCAGCGAGCGGCTGGCGAACGTGGTCATCCTCCACGGTGACGGCACCGACGTGCACCTGCTCGAAGAAGAGCGCATGGATCATATCGACGCTTTTGTCGCGGTCAGCGGCGAAGACGAGGTCAACCTCATGGCCAGCCTCTTGGCCAGGGATCTGGGCGCGCCGCGCGTGGTCGCCATCGTCCATAAGCCCGACTACGGCCCGATCGTCGAGCGACTGGGCATCGACTCCTTTTTGAGCCCGCGCATCGAGGTCGCCAAGCAGGTCCTCAAATACGTGCGCGCCGGCGAAGTCGTCGGCATCACCCCGATCTTGGAGGGCAAGGGCGAATTTCTCGAATTTATCGCCCCCAACGACGGTCGGATCGTGGGCAAACCGCTCCACGAGATCGATTTTCCCAAGCAGGCAAATATCTGCGCGGTAGTCAACCAAAGCGGCGCGGTGGTCCCCAGCGGCGATTCCATCATCGAGCCCGGGGACCGGGTCGTCGTATTCACCACCCCCGAGAACCGGCGAGCCGTCGAGAAGGCGTTCCAGAAGCCTCGCTTTTTGCTTTGAGTGCCGCCGTGCATGCGACCTCGCTCCCTGACTACCGACGACAAGCTGTGGCGACATGAATTATAAGAGAATCTTCCGCCTGATCGGCATTTTGCTCGTTGTGCTTGCCGCGACGATGCTCACCAGTATCCCCTGGGCGTGGTATTATGGCGAATCATCAACCATCGTCGCCTTTCTAATCAGCTCGGCGGTCACCGCCGTCGCGGGCGCCGGCGCCTGGTGGTGGGGCCACCATGACACCGGGACGATCTTTCGCGCCGAAGCCATCTTGGTGGTCGGGGCGAGTTGGCTCCTCCTGGGCATCTTTGGCGGCCTTCCCTATATGCTCGACGGGGTGTTCACCAATCCTGCCGACGCCTACTTCGAGACCGTCTCGGGCTTTACCACCACCGGCTCGACGGTGATGACCGACATCGCCGCGCACTCCATGGGCCTGCACTGGTGGCGCGCGCTGACCCAATGGCTCGGCGGCATGGGCATCATCGTGCTCTTTGTGGCGATCTTCCCCCAACTCGGCGTGGGCGGAAAATTCCTCTTCAAGTCGGAGGTCCCCGGCCCGATCACCGAGGGCCTCAAGCCCAAGATCAAATCCACCGCGGCCATCCTCTGGTGGCTGTATGTGGGCCTGACGGTCTTGCTCGCCGTGCTCTTGAAACTAACCGGCATGACCTGGCACGACGCCGCCACGCACGCATTGACCACGATGCCCACCGGCGGATTCTCACCCAAGGCCGGCTCGGTCGCCGAATTCGACTCGGCCACGGTCGACTATATCATCACCATCTTCATGCTCTCGGCCGGTGTCAGCTTCGGGTTGTATTACGAAGTGATTCGCGGGCGTTTCAAGTCGTTTTGGCGTGATCGCGAGTTGTGGGTATATCTGGGCATTATCGCAGTGGCCACCGCGATGGTAACGATCAATCTCTACGCGAGTTCGGCCGAGGCGCACCACGAGACGGTGCTCGACAGCTTCCGCTACGCGGTCTTCCAGGTCGTCGGCGTGATCACCACGACCGGCTTCGGCACCGACAACTTCGACGTCTATCCGCCGCTATCGCGCCTGCTCTTGGTCATGCTCATGTTCATGGGTGGCATGGCCGGCAGCACCGCCGGCGGCATAAAGATCATCCGCCTGATGGTCGTCGTCAAAGCCATCTACGCCGAGATCTACAAGACGTTCCGGCCCCAGGCGGTCATGTCGGTGCGGATAGGTCGCGGGGTCATCCCGCGCGATACGGTCATGGCCATCCTGGGCTTTTTCGCCCTGGGGATCTTGGTCTTCGCCCTGTCCAGTCTCTATATGACGGCGTTGGGGATGGATATCGTCACTGCGACGAGCGCGGTGGCGGCCACGCTCTTCAACATCGGCCCGGGTCTGGCGCGGGTGGGCTCGGTGGAGAGTTTCGCGTTCATCCCGACCAGCGGCAAAGTCCTACTCAGCTTCTGCATGATCCTTGGACGCCTCGAGTTCATGACCATCCTCGTCCTGCTGCTCCCGGAGTTCTGGAAGCGATAGGCCGTCGGCCGGCCGAAGCCCCACAGCGATCTCGCTGGTGTGGCTGTCGGGCTGCCCGTCGCGCTCGATGCTCAACGTCCGCTCGAGGGTGATATCCGCGGCGAAGGCCCGGCCGGTCTCGATCTCCACGAGCATCAGCCCCCGGCCGGCTCCCTCGACCCGGAATCCAAACTCCGCGTCGGCGTCCGTGGCGTCTCCCTCGGTGAGCATCTCGAATTGCTGGCGAATCACGCCGAGGCGACGGTCCTGGTGGGTCAGCGTGCCCACGAAGTCGTTATGAACATCGAAGCTCCCGGTCACCGAAAGCCCTAAGTCGGGCTCTTCGACGTGGATCGGCTGGCTATACTCCCAGGTATCACCGGCGTTGACGGCCCCGGCGAAAAAGCGCGGGGTCAAAAATGCGTGGCCGTCGCGCACCAGGTACAGCGTGCGGCGAGCCTGCGGGTTGGGCACCTCGCGCCATTGAAAGCCGACGGGCTGGCCATTTTCGACCACGAAACTGCGCGTTATCGAGCCGCGCACCAGGTCCTCGACCTGCGAGGTGATCCCCTCGCCGACTGGCGCCTCGTCGACGCCCAGCACCTCGGCACGGGCCTTTTTATATTGGCGAGTGACCGCCCAGACATCCTCGCGGCGCTCGTCGTCGATCTGGTCGAGGTCTTCGGAGCTGGCCGCCTCGACGGTCTCGTCGAGCGTGATCTCGAGCCGGCTGCCGAGCACCCGCTCACCGCCGGCCTCGTCTTGGCGGCGTGTGGTCTGACTCAGCGAGAGCAGAATCTCGCGCGGCTCGGCTTCCCGATGAGAGAGTCGAACCCCCACCGCGCTCCCGTCGACGACGTCATCGGAGACCTCCAGCGGCTCGAACGTCTCGATCGGACCGTCTGCGCTGATCTCCTCACCGGAATCGGGCGCCTCGGTGAGCGCCATATAGAACCCGAAGGCGCCCAAGGCCAGAGCCAGCGCGAAAAGCGGCATCAGACGTTGGCGTGTCTTGGTGATGGTGGGAAATTGCTGGGATGAGTCTTGCTGCTGGGTCACGTCAAAACCGCGTATTTTGATGAGGGGTCAACGCTCTTTGTCGGGTGCCGGTTACGCTCTCCGTCTGTAATACCGGCATACGAACGCGTCAAATACGAAGCTACTCCTCGCGTAAAGCCCAGACGAGCCATAAGACTGCGCCCACGAGGCACATCATCACGAAAAAATACGTGCCGTCAAAAGCGCTGATATCGGCCACAAATTCCATCTAAATTCCCGATGAGGCGCTCTACAGGGAGACGGCCCGAGCGAAAGCCTCGATACGCTCGCGCACGAGCGCCCGGGCCTGGTGAAGCTCGTCGGCCGAAGACACTTCGGTGCCCAGACAGGTCAAGACGGCGTCGAAGGCGCCCGGGTCGAGGCCGAGGCCGACGGCCGGCCCCTGGCGGCGGCTGCAATCGAGGCCCTGCCCGGGGCGCATCTGCCCGAAGACGCCGTCCTCGGCACGAAACGGCCAGTCCCGCTTGAGCTCGAAGTAGGCGCCGGCTGTCTCGACCGCCTCGGCGCGTTGGACACAGCGTGTCGGCGGGTCCATGCCGTTGATATCGGCAGCGCGCTCGAAGAGTTGCCGTACAAAACGCACGTCGGTGATCACCAGCCCGTAAAGGTAGCTATCGCCAATCGCCTGCACGACCAGCAGCTTCTCGCGGCCGCCGAGCAGATCGTGAGCGGCGCAGAGATACTCCTCGCACGTCTGACGGTCGTAGACGCCGCAATCGCGCCCGTCGACGCCGTCGTTTTGCAGCGGGTGAACCAGACAGCCGATCTTGTGGGACCGGGGCTTCTTATCGGCGGGGCTCTCATAGCCGAGCAGCCCGAGGAACGGGCAATTGGGAAGATCGGAGAGGAGTTTTTGCTCGGCGCGGGTCTGCTCCCATCGGCGCCGAAACCCGCTCAGTGAGTCCTCCGAGCCCACGTCGGCCTCGCGGTAGAAGGCCAACGTGCGCTCGGGTGGCTGCGCAGGGACTCCTCGTCCACCGACACGCCGGCGACCGGCTGGACGATGGCGGTGACCATCTGGCCCCACTTCTCGTCGGGAATGCCCACCACCAGGGCGTCGTCCACGTC
>CAYLTX010000203.1:0-10789 GCA_964386725.1 uncultured Bradymonadales bacterium
CCCAGAAAAAAACCCCCATAGCTGAGTCCATTGCCGACGATCAGGTTGACCCCTGAACCCCTGGCAGTCACTATGTCCCGTTTCTTCCTATTCCTCAAAGGCATGTGCATGGGCCTGGCCGACATCGTCCCCGGTGTCAGCGGCGGAACCATGGCGCTCATCCTGGGCATCTACACCCAATTTATCGACGCTCTCAAGAGCTTGCACCTGTATTGGGTGGGGCCGCTTTGGCGCTGGGTGGCGCGCGGGCGAAAAAAAGAGGACTGGCGGGCGTTCGTCGAGGAAGTCGGCACGATGAATCTGGCATTCTTGGTCACGCTCGGCGTGGGCATCTTTAGCGCGATCATCATCGGGAGCTTGGTGATTCCGACGTTGATGGAGGACTACCCGGTGCAGATGCGGGCGTTCTTCTTCGGGTTGATCGTGGCCAGTGTGTGGGTGCCGCTCAAGATGATCTCGCCGGGCGAGGGCCCGGGGGTGGCGGGGGTGGTGCTGGCGATTTTGCTGGGCGCGAGCTTTGGCTATGCGGTCACCAACCCGGCCAATACCTTCGAGCTGACCCGACACTGGACCGAGGTCGAGTCCGAGGGCGAGACCCTCAAGGAGCTCGCCCGGCGCGCGCCGAGCGCGATGATGACCAACGAGGTGTATTGGGCGCCCCAAAACGAGTCGCTGCGTGAGGCTATCAGCGCCGAGAACCCGGCGCTCGCTCAGAGGCTCGAGGCGCTGCGCGCCGAGGCCGGGGAGGGGGCCACCGACAAGGAGACCCTCAAGGAGCGTGCCGAGCCCTTCGATGTCATCGAAGTGCCCGCCGGGGTCAGCGTCGAGGTGCCGCGCCCGGCCCACTGGTACGTCTTTGTGGCCGGTGCCATCGCTATCTCGGCGATGCTGCTCCCGGGCATCAGCGGGTCGTATATCCTGCTCATCCTGGGGGCGTACTTCTTCGTGCTCAACGCCCTCAAGGGCTCCATCAAGGCGTTGGCCGGCGGTGAATTGCCGCTGGCCCAGGGCAGCTATGTGGTGCTGTTTCTGCTCGGCATTGGTATCGGTATTTTGAGCTTTGCGCGCCTCCTGAGCTATTTGCTGCACCGCTTTCCGGGCTATACGCTCGGGGCGTTGGTTGGCCTGATGGTGGGATGCCTGCGCGGTATCTGGCCGTTTCGAAGCGTGACGGACGGCTTGACCGTCAACGTCATGCCCGACAGCTTCTCACCGCTGGTGATGTCGGCGTTGGCGACGTTCGTGGTCGGCATGATCCTGGTCGGCGTGCTGACCTGGGTCGGCAATATGCGCAGCGGCGTCAAGCCGGCAGCCGAATAGGCCGCGCTTCTTTTGGCCGGCGCATTCTCCTATAGTGTGGCGAGCGTCGGCTAAACCCGCATCATTTCAGTTATTTATAGGAAGTTTGATATGTCTTCTCGCTCCCCCCGCAAGCTCGCTCGCGACATTGCACAGGCGCTGTTGGCGGTGCTGGCCATCGCTGCGCTCGCGCTGGCATGTTCGGCGTCGGATTTTGACGACGATGGCGTCGAAGATGTCCGGGACAACTGCCCCAAGGTGGCCAACGAAGACCAGGCCGACCAGGACGGCGACGGCCTGGGTGATGTGTGCGACAATTGCCCGGAGCACGCCAACCCCGAGCAGGAAGATGGCGATGGAGACGGCGCCGGCGACGCCTGTGACAATTGCCCGGACCTGCCCAACCCCGACCAATCCGACCAGGATGGCGACGGCATCGGCGACGAGTGTGACGCCGACCCCGATGGTGACGGGCTCGAGGGCGATGAGGACAACTGCCCTGTCGACTACAATCCCGAGCAGGAAGACGGCGATGGAGACGGCGCCGGGGACGCCTGCGATAATTGCCTCGGCCTGGCCAATCCCGACCAAGCCGACGTCGACGGTGACGGCGTGGGCGACGCCTGCGACATCTGTCCCGAGGACGCCGATCCGGAGCAGCTCGAGACCGACGGCGATACCATCGGCGACGCCTGTGACAATTGTCCGGAGGTTGCCAACGAGGACCAGCTCGACGCCGACAACGACGGCGTGGGCGACGCCTGCGATAACTGCCCCAACGCGAGCAATTCGGACCAAAGTGACCGTGATCGAGACGGCGTCGGCGACGAGTGCGACCCGGATATCGACGGTGACGAGGTGCCCAATGGGGACGACAATTGCCCCGAACACGCCAACGGCGACCAACTGGACCGAGACGGTGACGGACCGGGCGACAAATGCGATAACTGCCCGCTCAACCCCAACCCCGGCCAGAGCGACGTCGATGACGACAGCATCGGCGACGCGTGCGACAATTGCCCGAACGTCGCCAATCTCGATCAGGCCGACTCAGACTCGGACACCATCGGGGACGCCTGCGACAATTGCCCCAGCGAGGCCAATCCTGAGCAGGAAGACGGCGACGACGACGGTGTGGGCGATGCCTGCGACAATTGCCCCAATGCCGAAAACCCCGGCCAGGCCGACTCCGACGGCGACGGCATCGGCGACGCCTGCGACAACTGCCCCGAAACGCCGAATAGCCAGCAGGCCGATCGCGACGACGACGGCATAGGCGACGCCTGCGACAACTGCCCGGCGGTGTCCAATCCCGACCAGGAGGACGCCGACGAAGACGGGCAGGGCGATGCCTGCGCGCCGAGCTGCGGCGAGACCGACACCGACGGCGACGGCATCCCCGACGACTGCGACAATTGCCCGGAGGTCTTCAATCCGGACCAATCCGATGTGTGTGGGTAGGGAGCGAAGCGACCGAGTGCGGAGGGAGCCCGGGGGACCCAGTCACGTACCACCCACAAACGGCCGACGAAGGCAAACCCCATACCACACCATCCCAATAGGCTTTGCGGAATTTGCGTGGTCCCGCGGGCTGTTTTCGCCTATAGTGAGCGGCCGAACGGCCGCCAATTCCACGACTATAGCCTGCGAATCCCGATGGATATCAGTGCACGCACCATGTATGGGCTCCGTGCCCTCGTCACTCTTGCCAATGCTCGCTCCGAGGATCCGATGAGCATCCAGGCCATCGCCGATGAGGAGGACCTTCCTGCGAAGTTTTTGGAGGGAATTATGGCAGATCTGAAGCGGGGAGGCTTCGTGCGCAGCAAGCGGGGCGCCAACGGCGGCTACCTGATGGCCCTGCCGGCCAGCGAGATCACGCTACTCGACATCATTCGCCACCTCGACGGCCCCGTCGCCCCGGTCGCCCTGACCGACAAGACCGCCGAGGGCCAGATGACCGAGCGTCAACGCGCCTTCCAGCCGGTGTGGACCGAGGTCCGCGAGGCCACCATCCGCGTGCTGCAGACCTACACCATCCAATCCATCGCCGACGCCGTCCCCGAGATGGGCGGCGACGGATTCACCCCGATCTATCAAATTTGATTCTGAGCCTAGCTGCAGTGACGAAGGTCATTCGGTTTTCGACCCTGTGAGTCTGCGATGGGCGTGTACGATCAAGAGAGTGAGAAATTAAGAAAGTGAGAGAGTAAGAACAACGTTCCAAAACAACGCTGTTATCTCACTTTCTCACTTTCTAACTATCTTACTTTCTCGCAGCCGATTGGCAGCCATCCCCGGTCGTACAGAAACTGTCCGAGACCCAAGAATCCTGCGTATTCACACTCAGAAATTCGGATCCGGCAAATAATCCAACCGCATATTCTGCCCCACATATAAGTGGTCGATGCCTTCGTAGATGCGAAGATACAGCGACAAAAAGCGGATGACCTTCTTGGTGTAGCCGCGCGCCTCGTTGAACGGGATCTCTTCGACGAACTCGTCCATGGGCATGTTGCGGCCGCGCTTTTTGACCCATCCTGCCACCCGGTGCGGCCCGCCGTTATAGCCGGCGATGGCCAGCAACTCTTGGCCGCGGAACTTGTCGACCAACTTGCCGAAGTAGAACGCTCCGTGCTGGAGGGCGACGTCCTCATCGATGAGATCGAAGGGGCCGAAGTCCTCGTCGCCGAGCATCTGAGCGGTCTTGATGCCGGTTCTGGGGATGACCTGCAGCAGTCCGAGCGCGTCGGCCGGGCTGATCGAGTCGGGGTTGTAGGAGCTCTCGACGGTCATCAGTGCCCACAACAAATACGGGTTCACGCCGCTCTTTTGGCTGCCTTCGAGCACCTGGCGAGGGAAGGCGCGCGGGTAGGCCTGCATCCATTTGTAGCGCATCGGGCCGGTGGGGCTCTTTCTGTACCACGGGCCCGTGCCAAGCGTCTCGCGGCGCACCATGTGGTAGTCGCCCACGTCCTTCATGGCGTCGAGCATCAGCGACTCGAGTTCGTCACGACGCTCGTAGATGGCCTGCTGGCGCTCGAGCAGCTCCTCGCGCTGGGCCGACGAGGAGGGCACCGGATAGCGCTTCTCATTGGAGCGGATGCCCCACAGGCCTTTCTCGCGGCGGCGGTTGTCGATCAGGTGGTCCCAGCGGCCCTCGGGTAGCTCGTGGGGCCGGGTGCGCGGCCGGCCGCGCGAGGACAGGCCCCGGTATTCGATGGAGACGTCTCGCATCGCCCATCGGGCGTATTTGGCGTGGCCGGTCTGGCGCAGCCATTGAGCGCGTACCAGTTGTGGGAAGAGGTCGCCGGCTTTCTGGACGGCGCGCTCGAGTCCGTCGTGGTAGTCGGGCTGGTCGTAGGCCCAGGGCTTGTCGGGCAGCGGGCCGATGACCTTGCCCTCGTCGGCCTTGACGAAGGCAATTGGCGAGTCGCTTCGGCCCTCCCAATAGATGCGCGCTTCGGTGTTGTACTGGACACGCGGCACCTGGCTGGTCAGGTCGGCCAGCTCGACGTCCCGTCGCGGCGCCGGTGCATCGGTGCCGGCTTGGTCGCCCAGCTCCAGCCGGTCCTCGGGGTCGTCGTCGTCGAAGGAAGCCTCGGTGAGCTCGTCGGGGCTGACCAGCGGAAGACCGGTGGACAGCAGACCGGCGTAGGGCTGGATGGGCGCCAGCGCCATCTGGAGGGCCTGGCGGCCCTCGTCGGGTAGTTGTCCGGCCATCAACTGACAGAACTTCTGATCTTCTTCGCTCTCGGCCTCGCACTTGATCCGCGACAGCTCGGCGGCCTCTTCGGGAGGCGCGGCCGACGGCTCTTCGCCGGTGCGCGGCACCGTCCGCGGGTCGCGATACGGCGCCACGGCGTCGCGCTCGGCGAGGACCTCGGCGGCGTTGTCCATCGCCGCCAACGCCTTGTCGCCGCCTTTGACGATCCCCTGGGCGTGGGTCAGCAACGCGCCGTCGACCGCCTGGCGCTGGCGAATGTCGACGATCCGGTTTTTGGCCTGGATGCCGTAATAATTCAGGTCGTAGGCGTCGGCGACATCGCTATACAGCTCGATGGCCTCGTCGAGTTTGCCGCCACGGTCGAGCGTGCGCGCCGCCCAATACATATATTTGGCCCGGCGTTGACCGCTGGAGCGCTCGGCCAGGCGGGTGAGGTTCTGGTAGGCGTCTTGAAATTTACCGGATTTGTACAGCAGCCACGTATAGTGCCAGCCGCGCTTTCGCCAGTCGCTATAGAAAGTGTCGTACAGCTCTCGGGCCCGCGTATAGAAGCCGTGTTCCTCGAAGAACTCGGCCTTCGCGCCGCGCTGGGCGTAAGTGCCGCGGCCCTCGGTGCGCTTCTCGATGGCCTCGAGCGCCTTGTCGAGCTGGCCGAGTTGAGAGTGCGTAAAGCTGAGATATTTGTAGGTCAGGTTTTTGTTGATGCCGTCGGTATGCCCATTTTCGTAGGCGCGGCGGAGCTTTTGGAGCCAGCCCAGTGCATCTTCGTAATTTTGGGGGACGTAGTCGTTGAGCGCCAGCTGCATCAGGATCTCGTGCTCGAAGCGCGAGTGTCCGGACTCGGTCTGATTGTCCTCGAGCAACTCGAGGAAGAGCCTCTTGGCCAGCGGCCAGTGCTTGTTGATGCGCAACTGACGGTAGCGGTCGTAGAGGTCGTCTCGGGGGATCGCGGGGACTTCGTATCCCTGCTCGGCCAGCCGCCGCATCTTTGAGCGAGCTTGCTCGCCTTCGGGCTTATGGGGAAATTCGAACCAAGCTTGCTGGTAGGCCTCTGCGGCCTCATCGAGGCGATCGAGCGCCTCGAGCGCCTGCGCGCGCTGGAACAGCGCCCGGTGGCGTCGCGGGTAGTCGGGGAAGTCGTCGAGGATTTCGTCGAGGACGACCAGCGCCTCGCTCCACTTCTGGGCGGCGGCGAGTGCGTGGGCCTGCTCGACGCGGGCACGCGGCTTGACCAGCGTGGTATCTCGCTGCCAGGCTCGCTCGAAGGCGGCAGCGGCCTCGGCGGGCTCGCCGGCACCCATCAGCGCGCGGCCGTGGAGCCAGTCGACAAAATCATTGATCGGGGTGTCGGCGGAGACCGCCGCCAGACTCTGGGCGGCCTCGTCGTGTCGCTCGGTCTGCGCGTAGACATTGGCCAAGAGGATGCGAGCGCGGTCGAGCTCGCTTTGGAGCCTGTCTCGGTCCCCGTCCTCGTCGGCGATCTGCTCGCTTCGCCGCGAGATCAGCGCTTCACAGAGCAGCTCGGTGTCCTCGTAACGCTGCTCGACAAACGCCTGCTGGGCGCGCTCGAGCGCCTCGCCCTCGAGCTCGGCGAGCATCTGGGCCTGGCCGTTGGCCTGCGCCTGACCGACGGTGCGGCGGGCGATGGCGGTCACTCCCGGTTGCCTGAGCCGCGCCTTCACTTGTCGTGCGGACTCTTCGTCGACGGGGCTGTCGAACTCGGCCGACGGGTTGCCCTCGAAGCGTTGCGCAGCCAAGTCCGGCACGATGGTGACGGCGGCGACGACAAAGCAAGCTGCTCCGATCGATTTAAGCCAGAAATTGCGATGATCCCTCATGGACTAGACCTTCTGCCTATGCGGTGACCGTGGATCAGCAAACGACTGCGATCCGCACAAAAAGGCCCCGCGGGTCATCATTATAGTGGTTTTGGGCTTCAACACCAGAACCTAAGCGCGATCGTCGCAGCTGTCTTCCCCATCGGCACCCATAATCCCGCTGCAGCGCGATGTGGGTGGGACTGAGCGCTGTCCTCGCTGTTTGGGCACCGTCGGATTTGTTCACCAAACCGGTCGATGCAGAGACCCGATGTTGTTGCGTTTATTAATCAACGCGGGACTCGCGGGTGTTCTTCCGGAATCGGCGTGAAACTTTACTGCGCAGAAGTTCATGGTAGCTTGAGGGCCTAGTCCCGTGGTGTCGATGCTCCGAGTGGCGGCGTTCGACAGGGGTTGAAATACGGAAGGCCGATGGAGAAATTCCCACATCTGAGCCGCATCCGTGAGATCTTCGCGACGTTTCGCCGCGGAGACTGGGAGACCCTCAGCCCGTGGCAGTGTCTGCTCGTGGCGCCCGTCGAGTTGGTGGCGATGGTCGTGCGCGAATTCTTCGGCGACGATGGTGTCACCTTGGCCAGTAGCCTGGCGTTTATCTCGGCGCTGTCGGTGGTTCCGTTATTGTCGGTGGCTACCTCACTGATGGCCGCCTTCGGGGTCTTCGAATCCCAGACCGGGGTCATCTACGAGTTGCTGGCCACCGTCGTGCCGTCGGCCGCCGGCGATATTGCCGCCCACCTCAAGGCCTTTGCCACAAATAGCGCAAATACCATCGGGGGCATCGGCGCGGTGGCGCTTCTGATCATCAGCCTGGTGCTGACCTATAAGATCGAAGAGGCGTTTACCGCGATTTGGCGGGGCACCTCCGATCGCCCAATGCTGGCGAAGTTTCTGACCTTTTACGCCATCATCACCCTCGGCCCGGTGCTGCTCTCGCTGTCGATCGTTCACTCGGCGAGCCTCCAGATATTTTTGAGCGACTACGGCCTCGACCCGGGGCTATTGTCTCGGAGCCTGCCCATTGTCTATGCGCTGGTTCTGTTCACGCTGATGAATAAGTTGCTGCCCAGCGCTCACGTCAGTTGGAAGGCGGCGTTTATCGGAGGGCTATTTACGGCGGTGGCCTTCGAGGTCGCCAAGTGGGGCTTCAATCAATACGTCAACCTGGTCATCCTCGACGCCTATAATAAGATCTACGGCGCGCTGGGCCTCATCCCGATCTTCCTGATCTGGATCTACATCACCTGGACGATCATCCTCATCGGCGCCGAACTCGCCTACTCCTTCCAGCACCTGCGCACGCTGCTCGTCACTCGCCAGCGAGATCAACTCGCCCACGGCAAACGGACCCGGCACCTATACGATCCGTTGGTCGTCCTGGAGCTGTTTGCACCGGTGGCCACGGCCTTTCACCGAGGCGAAGAACCGGTCGAGGAGCGCGACCTGGTCGAGGCGACTCATTATAGTCCCACGGTGGTGCGGGATACGGTCGGCCGACTGCTCCACGGGAATATCGTGCGCCGAGCGCGCGGCAAGAGACGCTCCGGGCTGGTCCCTGCGCGAGCGCTCGATGCCATCCGCCTCGACGAGCTGGTCGGGTTGGTCTTGCAGGATCATGTCTCGCTGGGGACGCGGCCGGTCGATCGCCTCTGGGAGGAGTTTCGTGCCAGCACCCGCGAGACGTTGCAGGGATATACGGCGCTGGACTTGGTCGATCTGGACATTTTGACGGATGAGATCGGCGGGGAGGGCGCCGCGCCAGCCGCCTCCGATGAACCGGCCTCCTCCAATAAAAAAGCCGCTGCGCAGGCAGCGGCTTCGAGCTGAAGTTGGATGAATCCAGTTAAGATTGAAGCGACCTCATTCGGTCCTTGATCGCCAGCTTTCTCTTCTTGATGCGTTGCATCTCAGACTTTTCTTCGGGGGACATCGACCGCGGTCGACCGAGCAAGTGTAGGCGTTGCTCGAGCTCCTCGTGCTCGGTTCTCAGTTGCTCGTACGACGATTCCTCGAGAAGATCGTCGCGCCTGGCTGTCGAGTTGGACATACATGCCTCCTTGTACAGGGGCTGAGGTTGGGGTGGACATCCGTCGAGCGTACCGATGCGGATTCCAGCCGACCGGCTGGTGGGTGGGACTTGCTCAAATTTTGATGGAATGAGAGGCGTTGCACGCGTTCGAAACAAGATTGTGTCCGGAAGAAAAGGACACCCATGGTGCTCGCCTCAAGGTATGTGTTTGAGCCAATCCGACAAGCGCGCTCAACTCTTGGATATGTTAACCACCCCTTAAAAAGCTGTCAACTTTGCGTGTTTCCAATCCTGCCGTGGGGATCGCCGCGGGCGGGTCTGTCGGTATATGGCGGCGAATCACGACTCCTCGAAATATCTCGCTTTACCGGGATGTTAATCGGGGGATGACGTTGCGGGACGCCGACGTTTAGGGCGCAAGGAGCCGGGCGTCTACAAAGGTTCTACAAAGGTATCGCGTGGTGGTTTAGCGTCGGGTCGACAAATGGCGTTGACACGACCGGGGCGTTCTCTTATAACGCCGTCCGCTTGTGGTGGTCGTCCTGCCGACCGCCGCAGACGTGATTGACTATGGTGCGTCGTTTCGACGCTTCTTCGGGCATCGTCTAATGGCAGGACACCGGGTTTTGGTCCCGACGATCTAGGTTCGAGTCCTAGTGCCCGAATTGAAAAATTGCGCAGCCCATTGGGATGCGCATTACGGTCCGTTCGTCTAGGGGTTTAGGACGCTGGCCTCTCACGCCGGTAACACGGGTTCGAATCCCGTTGGGGGTACCACCTTCCTGCCGGGCACGAGAGTCCGGATGCCGGGCCACTAGCGTGGCGCCCTGCAGAGCGGGACGCTTGTTTTGTGGAGTGCGGCAGCGGGAGCTGCCGCTTTGTGGGGCGCTTTGCAAAGTGGAAAGATCGGGTCGGGTACAGGGGATTGCGCCCCTGCACCCTCCCACACCACCGGACATACCGTTTTCAGTATCCGGCGGTTGTAAGTCATGCGCTCTGTTGCGCAAGATCCGACGGCATGTAGAACTGGAAGCGGTAGAGTGTTTTGTTGGAGAGCGCCGTCTGCATAACTGAATGACGAGCCATGCGCCATGCGCCCCGCGAACTATTCGCGCTGCGAATCAGGCGATCACTCAGTCCCAGGCGACGCAATCGCTTGCGCCTGCCCTTCCAGTTATGCCAACGAAGCCAGAAGCACTTGCGAATGTGTCGGCGGATCCAGCTCTCCAGATCGAAGAGGGGTCGCCTCCATTCCGCCAGCTTGTAATAGTTCCACCAGCCTCGAAGGAACCTCATCCAGCGCGTGCGGAGCTGTTCGCTCTTTCCGTTCTGGCGAGCCTCCCAGTGCAGGCGAACCTTCTTCTTGAATCGCTGCAGGCTCTCCGGTGACACTTCAATCTCTTTCTCCCGCGTGAGACGAAACCCCAGAAACGTCCGCTCCCAGGGCCGTCCCACTCCGCTCTTGCTGAGATTGACCTTCAACCGCAGCTGCTGTTCGATCCACTCGGGCAAGGTCCGGATCAACCGATCCGCCGCCGCTTCGCTTGCCACGTAGACGTTACAGTCGTCTGCGTAGCGTGCGAAGTCGTGGCTTCGCTTCTCCAGCTCCTTGTCCAGCGGGTCGAGGTAGATGTTGGCCAGTAGCGGAGACAAAGGGCTCCCCTGTGGGGTCCCCTCCGTCTTGGGCTGAACCACCCCCTCCACCATGATTCCGCTTCGCAGGTATCGGCCGATGAGTCTTAACACTCCTTTGTCGCGGATCACTTGTGCGATCCGGTGCATCAGAATGTCGTGATGGACTCGGTCAAAGAACTTTTCGATGTCGATATCGACTACCCAAGTCTTTCCCGAGACCGCATAGGCTTTTACCTGTCGAACGGCGTCATGGGTGCTGCGTCC